>CAZHZT010000100.1:0-21011 GCA_964537285.1 uncultured Saprospiraceae bacterium
ATTGAATACAGCCTTGATTTTTTGCTACTTTTTTATCAAGAAAAAAGTAGATAATGCCCTGATCATAAGACACATGTAAATATTTATCATAAACATGAGTCATTCCGAAAATTCGGAATGACTCATGTTTGAAACAAGTTACTCACGATTCAGGCTCACTTTGATGAATCGCCATTTGCATTAATCTAATCAAACAAAGAATGGACAATATTTCATACATCGACAGAGATATCAGTTGGTTATCATTTAATCACCGAGTACTTCAAGAGGCAAAGGATTCCAGCGTTCCCTTAATGGAGCGGGTTAAATTCTTAGCCATCTATTCTTCCAATTTAGATGAGTTTTTTCGAGTAAGAGTCGGGCAGTTAAGAAATCTGGCCAGGATCAATAAAAAAACCAAGCAAGAACTGGAGTTTGATCCACAAGAAGTACTGGAAGCCGTAATTCGAACAGTTAATAAGCAGCAGGAAGAGTTTAGCCGGATCTTTGAAACGATGATCAAACCGGAACTGCGGCAAAACAATATTCACATTCTGGATCGAAGAGAAATCAATGAAGAACAAAAAGTATTCATAGAGAAGTACTTTCAGCAATATATGCTGCCCTATGTGCAGCCAGTTTTATTGGTAGAAAACCGCATCAAACCCTTTTTGAATAATGCTGCCCTTTACCTGGCATTATTCATGGAGCCGAAATCTAAAAAGAAGAAATCTAAGGAATATGGCCTGGTCAAAATACCTTCCAGCCATTTACCTAGATTTCTCAGATTGCCCTCCAAGGAGGGGCGTCATGATATAATGATGCTCGATGATCTGGTAAGGCATAATGCAGTCCACCTGTTTCCGGGTTATGATATAATCAGTTATTATTCGATCAAGCTCACCCGGGATGCGGAATTATATATCGAGGATGAGTATTCAGGTGATTTACTGGAAAAAATCCGGGCCAGCTTATCCAAGCGAAATGTAGGCCCTGCATCGCGTTTAGTTTATGACCGCAGGATGCCCAAAGAGTTTCTGAAATATCTGCAGCGAATTTTTGAGTTGGATGACACGGACCTGCTTCCGGAAGGCCGCTACCACAATAATTTTGACTTTTTCCAGTTCCCTGATTTTGGTCTCGATGACTTAAAAGATACTCCACTGCCTCCCCTTCCCTATCATGAGCTCGAGAATGCCGTTGATATTTTTGAAAAAATGAAAGAACGGGATCATTTGATCATGGTGCCTTTCCACTCCTATTTTTCGGTGGTGCGTTTATTTGAAATAGCTGCACGCGATCCCCATGTAACTCACATTAAGATCGTACAATACCGGGTAGCCAGGAATTCCCGGATAATGCAAGCTCTTATTGATGCGGTAAAAGCCGGGAAACACGTTTCGGTATTCGTGGAAGTGAAAGCGCGTTTTGATGAACAAGCAAATCTGGAATGGGGGGAAAAACTAGAAGAAGCAGGTGTACACGTACAATACAGTTTTCCAGGCTTAAAGGTGCATTCCAAGCTCGCTTTGATCTTGAGAAATGAAGATAATCAAACCCAGTTGTACAGCTACCTAAGTACCGGAAATTTCCACGAAGGCACGGCTAAAATCTACAGCGATTTTGGGATGTTCACTACAGATACCAGGCTTACCCGGGAGGTGGCGCGGGTATTTTCCTTTCTCGAGACCAATGTTGAGCCAGAACAAGACTTTGAGCACTTGCTGGTTGGCCAATTCAATCTGCGCACTACACTGGAAAGTTTAATTGACCGGGAAATAGAACATGCCCGTAAAGGCCGCCCTGCCAGCATCATTCTTAAAATGAACAGCTTACAAGACAGGCGAATGATTGACAAGCTTTACGAAGCTAGTCAGGCTGGTGTCAAAATCCGTATGATCATCAGGGGCATTTGCTGCCTGATTCCCAGAGAAAAAGGATTAAGTGAAAATATTGAGATCATCAGTATTGTTGATCTTTTTCTGGAACATACCCGCGTTTTTCTGTTTTCCAACAACGGTGAGGAAAAAATTTATCTTTCTTCCGCCGATTGGATGGTTCGCAATCTGAGTTATCGGGTTGAAACGGCTTATCCGGTTTATGATCCTAAGCTTCAAAAGATCATCAAAGATGTGTTGCTGCTTCAATTTAAGGATAATGTGAAGGCGCGTATTATTGACAAGAAACTGAGTAATGCTTACAGGAAGGACCGGACGGGAATTAATTTTAGATCTCAGCTGGAGACTTATTACTATTTTAAAAGGATGTAAATTTTTTAAAGAGGGTAACTAAAAAAGAGGTTCTTTGCTCCTTCCAGGAGCAAAGAACCTCTTTTTTAGTTACCCTCTTTATTTTTTTTCTTTGTCCCCTTATAAAGTTCATATCCTTGGTACTTACACTCTAAATTCCCGTTCAGCAAGTTATATTTTTTACTTGCTCTCAAGCCTACTGCTTTAAGTGCCTCTTTATTAGAAGAAATGATCCAGGCATTATATCCCGAAAAATCATTCTTGAACTTATCGCCCATGAAGCGATAGAGATCGGTGATCTCATCCTCCTCAATGCGTTCATCATAAGGAGGGTTCGTAATAAGTAATCCGGGAGGAGGAGGAGGTTCCACACGTGATAGTTTCTGGCGTTCAATATGTACTTTACCTTCAAGGTGGGCGGCCAGCACGTTGCGTTGAGCATTTTTGATGGCAGGGAAACTTTGATCACTACCCCGAATAGAAAAAGAGAAATCCCTTTGAGCTTCCTGAGCTTGGTCCCAGACGTTTTCCCAAAGATCCTGATCAAAATCGGGCCAGTTTTTGAACCCAAAGTGCGTATCGAAACGATGGGGAGGGATATTGTAGGCGATCAAAGCAGCTTCTATAGGCAGGGTTCCAGAGCCACACATAGGATCAATGAAGTGGCTATCTGCCTCCCATCCAGTAAGCAAAATCATACCCGCGGCAAGCACTTCATTTAAAGGCGCACGCCCGCCGTCTACCCTGTAGCCGCGTTGATTGAGAGAAAAACCAGAGCTATCCAGCGAAAGATTGCAGACGGTATCGCTAATATGAAGATTTATTCGCAGGGATGGGCGTTGAAGATCAACAGAAGGGCGGCTGCCTGTTTTTTCCCTAAAAAAGTCCGCAATAGCATCTTTGGTTTTGAGGGCTGCATAGTGAGAATGCCGAAAAATATCTGAGTAGGTAACTGCATCAATAGCCAAAGTATCATCAGGAGACAAGTACTTACTCCAGTCAACACGTTTGATCTTTTTATAAAGTTCCTGATCGCTATTAGCATTAAACGTTTGGATAGGTACCAACAGGCGCAAAGCAGTTCGCAGTCGGAGGTTTAATTTGTACAGCAATGCTTTATTTCCGTCGAATTGTACAGCTCGTTTCAGCAATTCAATCTGAGTTCCTCCAAGTGCTTTAATTTCTTTAGCCAGCACATGCTCCAATCCAAATAAAGTCTTGGCAATTATTTTAAAATTGTCTTTTTGGGAATGTGACACGCTTTATATTTTAATTCTTTGACATAAATTATGTGGAAGAACAAGTATTTCTGTTTAGAAACTTACTAGAGTGCACACTTACCTGCCCAGAATATAAGTGCCAGCCAGACCAAGCCCTTGATTAAGAAAAAAAGAAAACCTGCAATACCTACACGCTTTAGCCAAGTTTTAATGTTGTTTGCCATAAATAAAATTCATAATGAGCCATTCCAAAGGATATTTTTTATTGATGAGACGCTCGCCGTTTTAATTTTTTCGAAGAACAAATAAAACTACCAGTGTCTCATCTATAAAGAATATCCTTTGGAATGGCTCGAAAAAAAATTATTATGTTTGAATTACTCCGACATTAAACTTCTCAATAGGCGCATTGTTCGCAGCTTCAATTCCCATAGAGATTATTTGGCGGGTTTCGAGCGGGTTGATAATGGCATCCACCCAGAGGCGGGCGGCAGCGTAGTAAGGTGTAGTTTGTTCATCATAGCGAGATTTGATCTTATTATAAAGATCTTGTTGCTCTTTTTCGTCCGGTTCTTGCCCTTTAGCTTTTAGGGAAGCCAATTGAATTTGCATGAGCACTTTTGCCGCCTGAGCGCCCCCCATAACCGCAATCTTAGCGGTAGGCCAGGCCACAATCAACCTTGGGTCATAAGCTTTACCACACATGGCATAATTTCCTGCACCATAAGAATTTCCGGCGACGATGCTAAATTTTGGAACGGTTGCATTAGAAACTGCGTTCACCATTTTCGCCCCGTCTTTGATAATTCCTCCATGTTCTGAGCGGGTACCGACCATAAAGCCCGTTACATCATGGAAAAAAACCAGAGGAATCCGTTTTTGGTTGCAGTTCATAATGAAGCGGGCCGCCTTATCTGCTGAACCCGAGTAGATAACACCGCCAAACTGCATTTCACCTTTTTTATTTTTTATGACTTTTCGATTATTAGCGACGATACCTACAGACCAGCCGTCAATGCGGGCATAGGCACATAGGATTGTTTTTCCATAACCCTCCTTGTATTCAACTAATTCAGAATCATCTACCAGTCGCTCTAGTATCTCGCGCGTATCATACGGTTTCGTAGGGTTTTCAGGAAAATATTGAAAAATTTCTTCCATTGGTTTGGCAGGCAAGCTTGGTTCTGAGCGATCAAAGCCCGTCTTTTCGAAGGGGCCAAATTTGTCTACCAGTTTTTTAATAGTATCCAGGCAAGTCGGGTCATCGGGAACATTATAATCGGTCACCCCCGATATTTCACTGTGAGTAGTAGCCCCACCAAGTGTTTCTTTATCTACGTTCTCACCAATTGCAGCTTTCACGAGATAAGGCCCGGCAAGAAATATGGACCCCGTGCCATCAACGATTAAGGCTTCATCCGACATGATTGGAAGATAAGCCCCGCCAGCCACACAACTCCCCATAATTGCCGCAACCTGAGGTATTCCCTTACTGGATAATACCGCATTATTTCTGAAAATACGTCCAAAATGCTCTTTGTCCGGGAAAATTTCATCCTGCATGGGGAGGAATACCCCGGCGCTATCTACAAGATAGATGATAGGCAGATGGTTTTCCATGGCAATTTCCTGAGCTCTCAAATTTTTCTTACCTGTAATCGGGAACCAGGCACCAGCTTTGACGGTAGCATCATTAGCCACCACAATGCACATTCTGGACTGCACGTAACCGATTACTACCACAACCCCTCCCGAAGGACAGCCACCATACTCTGCATACATTTCGTAGCCGGCAAATGCACCCACTTCAAATCTAGGACTGCCTTCATCTAACAGATAATCAATGCGTTCTCTGGCAGTCATTTTGCCTTTACTGTGAAGCTTTTTGATTTTCTTTTCTCCTCCTCCAAGTTTTATTTTTTCGAAACGATGATTCAGCCTGGAGATTGCCAACTTCATTGAATCCTCGTTTTTATTTTTTTCCAGATCAATTTTTGCCATAAATGTTATTTTTCCGGTAAATATAAGGTTTAGGAGAGTGTTATTATAAGATATTGAAAAAAGAGGTTGTCTCATAAGTACATTCATGTGGCCCGGCAGGAGTATTTCAAAAAAGAAAATTTCCCGCTAGCAGCGACGAACGTACTTATGTGGCAGCCTCCTTTATTGCAATCTTTTATGATTAAAAAAGGTATGCGAATGAAGAAAATTCTTTTATTCCGTTCTTTGATAAATTGTGTAGAACTTCAAAACAAGAGTCATCCTGAAAATTCGGGATGACTCATGTTTTGAAGTTCCATTTTTTCACAATTTATTTCAAAGAACTTTTTATTTCAGATCAAAAGTGTAACCCCATTCCCCCGGGTAGTTTTCATATACACCTTCCAACAGCACTACGCCGGAGCGGATCTTAGCAAGGGCATTCACTACGTCCTCGACAGAATTCACTTCAAATTGATTTAATTTCCGGACGTTATCGCCGGTTCCTCGTTCAATTTCATTGACACCGGTGATGATGAAGCCAGGATCCATATTGGTTCGTTCAATGATGCTACCTTCGTAGATGCTTCTAACCATAGCCCCCCCTTCGACGGGCAGGCGTTGTAACTCATACTTTGACAGATCTCTCAATTCGAAACCAAGGTCTTGAAGGGCATTATCATCCAGAGAAGTTGAAGTGGCAACCGAAACCTCATTATTAAGGTTTTTAAGGATGACATTTGTAGTATTTAATTCGCCGCTACGGATATAATCCACCTTAATCGTATTTCCTGGTCGGAATCGGGCGACGTTCTCCTGCAATTCAGGGATTGAGCGAATCTGGCGACCATTTATTCCAACAATAATATCTCTTTGACGGAGGCCTGCATCATCGGCTGCGCTATTTCTAAAAACTTCATCAATAACCACACCTTCGGGAGTCTGCATATCATTATCCTCGGCTAAGCGGTTGGTCACTTTAGCGATACGGATCCCAAGGATAGCTCTTTGCACTACTCCGTAATCTTTAAGATCTTTTACCACTTTTCTTACAAGGTTAGCAGGTATTGCAAAAGAATAGCCTTCATAACGACCAGAGCGCGTAATGATAGCGGTATTAATACCGACCAGCTCTCCATTGGTGTTGACAAGCGCGCCCCCACTATTTCCAGGATTTACGGCAGCATCCGTTTGAATGAAGGATTCGATTTTGTATTCGCCTTCAAGGATATCGATGCTTCTTCCTTTAGCACTTACAATACCTGCAGTAACCGTGGATTCAAGGTTGAACGGATTACCAACAGCAAGAACCCACTCGCCTACCCTAACAGAATCCGAGTTACCAAATACCAGAAACGGTAGGTTATCATCGACCTCTATTTTAAGTACTGCCAGATCTGTGGACTGGTCAGTGCCGATTAATTTAGCCTTAAATTTACGATCATCATAGAGTGTTACTTCGAGATCATTTCCCTCTTCGATCACGTGATTATTGGTTACAATAAACCCATCAGCGGAAATAATTACTCCCGAGCCTGAAGAGCCACTGAAGCCCGTGTTCCAAAAGTCAAAAGTACCCGATGACACTGCGCGGATATTTACAACAGCAGGCGTTGCAAATTCGGCGGCTGAAATAAAGTCCGTTGGGGAGCTGGATAAGAAGGTTCTCTGTAAATTACCGGAAAGCATTTCTTCATCAGTAGCTCGATTACCGGCCTTAGTATGTTTACTAAAATCATTAAAACTAGTATATTGGGCAGGAACCGTTTCCCGAATAATGACTTGCTGAGGCTCTTCAAAATACTTGTATACAGCAACAGAAGAAAAAGAACTCACGAGTGCAACAGCTAATAACACAAATACTTTCTTCATAAATCTAATCAGGTTAAAGGTAAATGGTAGAATATAAGCGTTCTTTGACAAATTGTGAAAGAACTAATATAACTGTGCTGATTAAGGGAAGTGCCTGCCTGTAGGGGGCAAAAACCCTCTACAGGCAGGCACTTCCCTTAATCAGCATAGTTCAATACATAAATAACGCCAACTTTGATTTGGACATTTTGCAATTTAACAAAAAATTAAAATGGTTTGTTATAGTTTTATAACAAAAAAGGGCTGTCTAATAGCAGCCCTTTGCTCCTTGTAGGAAAATTTATTATTGGATAGAAGTTCTTTTTTGAGATTTTTCTTCGAAAAATCTCAAAAAAGAACTTCTATCCATACAAGATTTTCTTACCAAGGAGAAAGGACTGCGGGTGTATTTCATTTTGTCGCTACCTGCAAGAGAAAAGATTATTTTTGGAGAGAGGCACGCTTGCGCGTGCCTCTCTCCAAAAATAATACCTTTTCAAGAACAGCGACAAGATGAAATACAAACCATTTTAGGCATTATAAGTTGCGAATCAAATATTCGATAGAAGGACTAACAAGGACTTCTACCCTTTCCCTGGCCAATTCCGGATCAATGCCAGGCACCACCGCATGATCAGGGATAAAAGCTTTTGATTCAGCAGAAAGATTGGAGGAAGAGAGTCCGTATGTATTTAAAAGGTTGGCAATAATCGCTGCTTTTTCAGCGCTTTTTGTCCATTTCTCGGAAGAGGAGCTGTTTGCACTTCCATAAGCGACTACTCTTACCTGCAGGTTAGCGTGTTTTCTGGCATTTTTAGCAATGGCGCTTAAGATATTTTTTACTTTTCGTGAAATATTTTCTTCTGAAGTTTCATAAACGAACTTCAGGGCAAAGCTCAGTCGCATTTGAGACGAATCCCTTTTTCCATACAACATTTCATGTGGGTAGCGCTCCAGAACGGATTGGATATCTTTTTCGAATGTGTTCAGAGCAGAGCGCCCATTTTTTGACCATTTGTAAAGCTTTTGGATGTCTATTTCTGCCTGGGTAAAAGATTCCAGGACAGAGTCCACATTGCCTTCATGGTCTTTCAACAGGAATCGAAGGCGTTCCACTTCCACGTTGCGCCTTTTCAGGGTATTTTCAACGCTGGATAATTTATCCTGCA
The DNA here is from genome assembly GCA_964537285.1 of uncultured Saprospiraceae bacterium. Lineage (GTDB taxonomy): Bacteria > Bacteroidota > Bacteroidia > Chitinophagales > Saprospiraceae > CAZHZT01. The sequence continues at coordinate 8,449 of CAZHZT010000100.1, forward strand.
ATTCAGCGCTGTTAGAGCTTGAAGATTTTTTCAGATTATCATAAGAATCTAAGAGTTTAAGATGCTCAGAATTAAGTGAATCCTTTTCATTGGTGGTATTGAGAAGCTCTATACTAATGGTATTGATCTGATTTTCAGCTCTTCCTAATCTTTCCTGCAGCTGTTTTTTCTCTGCGGCGACAGAAGCTTTTTCAGCTTCAAGCGTATAAATTTTGTTGGCTTCCTCTTTGTAATGATCTTTCAAGATGACCATTTCATTGTACTTTTTATTGGAAACACAACTGATTAGGGGAATGAAAAATAAAATAATGATGCTGTAATAGGTTATTTTGGCCATAAATCCGTTATTTTTCGCAAAAATCTTAATTTTTTCTGTAAATGCGTACTCCTATATTTATCCTTGCAATAATTTTTTGGATCTCCTTGCTTACAGCATGTAAAAAAGGCCTTCCCGATTATTCTGATCTTCAGGCTTTCAATACAGATGGAACGATAAATCTTGTTGTAGAAGTCCCTGCCGGCAGCACTGAAAACTTTTTTTACTCCTTTGAGGAAAAAGAATTTATAGCCGATACTTTAGTCCAAAACTCAAGATATACGAATCTGCTTCCCTATCCTGTATGTCAAGGATTTATAATAAACGGCGGGCAAAAACTAAAAGGAATTAATGCCATGCTCCTGGCTCCTTCTCTGCCAATGGGAACGATCGTGCCCGCCAAACCACTCGCCCTTGTGAAACTAAAAGTCATGGACGAATACATTACCAATATATTGTTTACCCCGGTTGATTCATCGATAAAAATCATTGAAACAGAAAACTTCTCCGATTTCAGCTTAAACCATAGGAAAATGAAATATATGCTGGAACAATGGTTTTACATGTACCATGAAGGCAAAGCCATTGATCGAATTTACTGGAGGGATGAGCGATCAGCAGAAGACTTTTTGCGGAAAAAAATAAACGATAAACGATAAACGGGAAACAGGGAACGAAGAAAGTTTAAGCACTAAGAAAAGAGGAACAAAATATGGGGAGAGGCTGTTGAGAACTTATTATGTCTGTAATCACTATATTGAAAATAATATTTTGACTAGAGGTCAGCAACAACTAATGGAGCAAGAAGGAGAAAGGGTTAATATTAACCCGGAACTTTCGCTAAGCATACACTACAACATATCGACGATCGCCAAAACCTGGGATTCCATTCCGGGTTCAAATGATTTATTTTTATCCGCCTCCTACTTAAGAGCTATTCAGCAATATCCGCCTAAAAGGATGAAACTCGCCTACCTTATTTTCTGGAAATACAACAAACCTGCCGGGAAGGCCTATTTTCAGTTGCAGTCCTTTGACGCTTATCGAAGTTTAAGGTTGCCCAAACCTGAAAAAGGATATTTCCAAAAATTAGTGCATTCTCTTAAGGTTTTTATGTTAAAACAATTCAAATACAATGTTCTGGTAAGTGGTAATTTATTAGCTACAGGAGAGCATGGTTTTTACTTTTATGAAAAATTGGTTCCTTTTGCTGAGCAGCAGGCTTTATTAAGAAAAGGATCCGCTCTTCTCAGGAAAGATTTGGAGCAAAATGGAAGAAAAATTCACATCTCACTATTCAAGGATTTTTATAGGGAAGAGCATCGATTTGGGTTTAGGACGTTGAGGGGACTTCACGAATTCACGATACAGCCCGCCATGTCTATGGATATTCGTTCTCACTGGAACACATTTGAAGATTATTTGAAAGATCTGAGTTCCAAGTACCGGGTGCGCAGGAAGCGAGCTTTTAAAAAAGCGGGAAATATTCAGAAAAAGGCTTTAACAATAGAAGAAATTGAGGCTCATATGCAAGATATTCAGGCATTTTACGAGAATATGGCTGAAAGATCCGGTTTCAATGTTGTTTACCTCAATACTTCTTATTTGCTTTCGCTGAAAAGAGCTTTCCCGGAGGATTTTAAGCTAACTGCTTATTATCTCGATAATCAGTTTGTAGGTTATTTTACAACACTTCTCAATGGTCCAACCTTAGATGCCCACTTCCTCGGCTTTAAGAATGAACTCAACCGAAAACATCAGTTGTACCTGAATATGTTGTATGATATTATTAAAGAAGGCATTGAGCAGAAAGCTGAAAATATTCATTTTGCCCGTACAGCGCTGGAAATCAAGAGTTCGGTCGGAGCAGTAGCAACTGATCTATTTTGCTATGCACAATACCATAATCCAATACTAAATATATTGATTGCGCCCGCTTTTTATTTTTTAAGGCCTAAGATGGACTGGGTGCCCAGGTCGCCTTTTAAGAATTAAATTGACCATGATTTAGGAGGATTATCCGTGATTGACCACGATTAAATGATGGGGCAACACCTAAAAATCATCTAATCCTGGCCAGTCCAGGGTAATCCTTATCAATCGTGGTTTATTACTTCACAACAATCTTTCCCGTATAAGCCTCTCCTTCATTTTCCATCACCCAAAAATAAAGCCCGGAGGCAGGAAACAACTCCCGGGAAAGTAAAACACTATTCTCCCCTTTTTGTCCAATAGCAGTTTGGGAAAAAATAAGCCTGCCAAGCTGATCAAATACCTGAAGTTCAACTTCAGAGGGAGCGTTTAAATTGTAACTAAACAGAGCATTTCCCCGAGTCGGATTAGGAGTTACCCGGCAAGAAGTATTCGCCCCCGCGCCTTCTTCACGCCAGTCAAGATGGAAACTACGGCCGATACCACTTCCCGTGTAAGCCAAAGGGAGAAGGCTTTCCGAAGACAAATGAAGGACATCCCTCAGTTTTGCATTTTTCAAAGCTTTAACTTTTAAAACAAGGGAAACAGGATGGTTTAATGGTGTTAAGTCAAACCAAGCCAGGTTCAAAGAAATTTTCTCGCCTGTGCTTTTAAGGTAAAAACTATTTTCATCAAAGCCCTCCCAATCAACAGCCTGAACATCGAGAATATCCATGGTAGCAATATCAAACTCCAGGCTAAACTGGATTGCCTGCCATTGCTCTAAAGACTCAATCGACAAATGAATGTCTACAATTTGCCCAACTTGCAGATCCATGTCCGGCAATAGAAGAGCAATGGAGGAACGATCATCAGCATCAGGGCCGAAGCCTTGTGGGTCTACATCCCCGGTTACATCACCTACTTTTACACCCGCAAAAAGCTTCTGTTTCGAGGAGCCATCAATGTAAACATTTACAATTTCAGGAAAGCTCCCTACTTGAGAAGGCGGCAGAGAAGGAAAATTAAAATCAGCACTTACAAACCTCCAGGATTCATTATTAGGAAGGTTGTTGATAATACCCAGAATAAGCTTGCGCAGTTCGACAATGTCAGAGGTTGTAATCGTTCCTGAGTTGTTGGCATCTGCAGCAATTTTTTTGAAAGGAGAGCCAAGTAATTCGACACCGAGAATGTGTTTTTGAATTTTCACCAAATCGAAAGTGGTCACTCCATTATTGAGAAAGTTATTTTTGGATAGTTTAATGGAATAGTCTTGCTGAGCGAGGATGTTTTGAAACTGAAAAATACCCTCTTCATCCGAAGTTGCCGTGTCATCGATAGCGCCCATTAAAGTAGCTTCTACCCCACTAACGGGGTCAAGGTTTTCGGTAAGCACTAAGCCTGAGATGCTTAGGTTTTTTGAAATAATCAGATTGGTTACTTTATTCGTAGAAACAGGAGGACTAAAACCATAGATAACCTGGGCTCTATTGCTAATCTGATCTCCAAAATCAGCTAAAAAGGACATATCAATGGTAAAATTCACAAATCCTACGCTGTAGAAAGTATCTTGGATGTTTGGGGCCAGTTTAATTCCGGGAAAATCAATTTCGATCACATTTCCAGGTTCCAGGCTGAAGGTGCAAAAATGACTGGAGCCTCCGATTTTGAAGGTTGCTAAATCCAGGAGTGGATCAATGGTATCTCTGATTTTAACTCCATAAACCGTATCCATTCCAGTATTTCGAAAGCGTATTTGGTAGTGCATAGTGGTATCAGAAGAAGCAATGGGCTCCCCGTATGGATTATCGCTTACAAATACCAGCTTTTCAATATCGGTTCCTGAGTAAATCACGGGTAGCGACCAACAACGAAGGTTATTATCCTCCTCATCATCTTGTCCAAATTGATTAGATACAGAGGCACAGCCAGATATAAAATCGGCTGTTGCCTGAGGAGAAAGGGTGAAATAGACGTAGAAACCAACGCATTCTCCCGGAGGAACATCGGATACATTCCAAAAAGCTTTTCGTGCGGAAGCATCATAAAAAGCAGGCGGCAGATCTGCGAAGAAGTCGACTTCATTCTCATCATGTTGGAAGCTCAATGTACCGTTGGTCGTGTCAGTTCCTTCATTGCAAAACTCAATTTTGTACCAATGGCGATCTCCCAGATTTACCGGACCAGGAGAAACATTCACCGCTGCATCCCGGAAATTAGATGCTGCCAAATAATACATATTCGTATCAGAAAAGCTACCTTGTTCGTTGAAAATCAGTTGCTTTTTGTTATTATTTAAATTTGGACAGAGCAGATCGTATTTACCCGGAAGAACAGCTTCCAATTGATAGCTCCCTGTATCCACAATAAATTCAAAGTACCCATTTGCATCAGTAAATTGCACCTCATTGGTAGGAAATAATCTCATTGGAATATTTTCTAAACCACCATCTACATCTGTGTCTACGCAATTTTGTACAGTTTGATTATTAAAAACATAACCGCTTATACGAACATCACAGAATGCATCATTCAGGATGCTGAAGCTAAGATCGTCTACGCAATCATCGGTAGTAACGATGACATTGTAATTGCCCGGAGCTAAATTATTCACAGAAAGAACACCTACTTCGCCTGTACTCCATTGGATTAGATTTGGGATAACACCATTTGAGAGGACAATACTGGCTTTTCCATTACTTTGATTGCAAGTAGCTTTCTGTACATTTATCTGTTTTATTGGCGAAGGCAGCAAGCCCAGATCGAGAATGACCAGGGAGTCGCACCCAAACTGGTTTGTAAAGGTATTGGTATAAGTGCCGTCTTGTGTAAGAATCTCTCCTCCAAAAATAAGAAACGCCCCTTCACAAATGGAGGTATCTACAAAGGTAGGAGCAGCATTGGGTGCTACCATTACGCTAAGGCATTCCGATTCCTGATTTCCATTTCCGGTATTGACGGTCACACAAATACTTCCGCTTGAAAAGCCCCAAAGTACAGTAACTATATTTCCATTTTGCTCCACTACGCTCGTTCCCGTTGGAAAGGACCACAAAATGGTTACATTACCAGACTGGGAAGGAATTGAATAGGTATTCACGGAGCCAGGGCACACAAAGGTAGGCCCGGAAATCTCCAGATTTGCAATCTGAGAAGTGCCTTTAAGTGCAGGCAGTAAGGCCAAAATCAGGAATAGGGTAAATATCGGTCTCATAGCTGTTGGGTAATTGCATTGTGAAACAATGAAATATAGTTATTGGTAAAATTTGATGTGTTTTTCGCTCTGCTTTTGGACGGAAGTCCCTTATAATCATTAAGTAAAAATACTAAAAACTAGTGATTAGAGGAAATATTTAAAATAAAAAAGCCCTACGACGGATGTCGTAGGGCTTTTTTATTTTAAATATTTCCTCTAATCAATTTAGTTTTGCCAAACTTTCTTCTAATATTTTGATCCGAGCCTGGCCATCGGCCAGTTTTTTACGTTCTTTTTCTACTACGGCAACCGGAGCATTATTGACGAAGCGTTCGTTCCCAAGTTTTTTCATCACTTGCTTAACAAAGCCCTGCTGATGATCCAGTTCGCTTTGAAGTTTGGCTCTTTCTGCTTCTACATCGATCTCTTTGTTCAATTCCAGGAAGTACTTTTCGGTTCCGGAAACAAAGGCTATCGAACCGGCTACCTCCTCTTCATCCGTAAACTGAATATCGCCGAGGAAAGCCAGCTTGTGGATCATTTCTTCCAGGCCAGCCGTTTCAAAAAGCTGTTTAGCACCTTCTGAATTTACGACATAAAAATTAAGCGGATCTTTTTGCTTGATCCCATTCAGATTTCGAAGATCTCTCACTTTCGAGATTACATCCTTTGCTTTTTCAACCATTTTTACCAGCTCATTATCATACAATTGAGCTTTAGGGTATTGGCTGATCACACAGTCGTCTCCTTCTTTCCTTTCTTTCAATTGATGCCAGATTTCTTCGGTTACAAATGGCATGAAAGGATGCAAAATCGTCATCAGGTTTTCGAAGATATCGAGCGTTTTCCCGAGCGTATAGGCATCAATTGGAGCTTCATAGCCAGGCTTGATCATCTCCAGGTACCAAGAACAAAAATCCCCCCAGATGAAAGAGTACAAAGACTTAATGGCCTCTGAAAGGCGGTAATCAACAAAGTTTTTCTCCAGCTCCTTAAGCTGCTGTTGAACTTTATTTTCAAACCAATTGATAGCCAGTTTATTAACAACTGACGTCTCCAATTCGTCAGAAACTTCCCAGCTCTTGATAAGGCGAAGGGCATTCCACATTTTGTTGCAGAAGTTTAAACCTTGCTCGCAAAGCTTACTTTCATCTTCTGCTTTTTGTGTTTCCGGATTAAAAGGCGCATCAAAGATAATGTCATTGCCCGCAGAGGCGCAGGATAGCATTCCGAAGCGTACGCCATCCGCCCCGTAATTTTCGATCAACTGCAAGGCATCAGGAGAATTCCCCAGCGACTTGCTCATTTTGCGCCGCTTATTGTCCCGAACCATGCCTGTGAAATAAACATCACGGAAAGGCATACGGCCATTTTTAAGTACTTTTTCTAAGCCAAGAAGATCTCCTGACCATTCGTAACCGGCCATAATCATTCTGGCTACCCAGAAAAACATGATATCCCAACCCGTAACCAAAAGATTTGTAGGATAGTAATAATCCAACTCTTCCTGATTTTCGTAACCATCAAAAACCGAGATAGGCCAAAGCCAGGATGAGAACCAGGTATCCAGTACATCTTCATCTTGTATTAGTTCATCAGCGGTAAGATCCGGGTTTTCCAGTTTTTTTCGTGCTTGTTCCAAGGCTTCATCAGCTGTTTCGGCTACGAAAATATGCTCTCCATAATACCAGGCCGGGATGCGCTGCCCCCACCACAATTGGCGAGACACGCACCAGTCTCGTACATTTTCTTCTCTCAACCAGCTATTGTACATGTTCCACATCGACGCCGGATGGAAGGTTACATCTCCCGATTCTACAGCATGAAGAGCTACACGCGCCATTTCTTTCATATTCAGGAACCACTGAAGCGTAAGACGCGGCTCCACAACTGCCTTAGTTCGCTCCGAACGGCCAATACTTGTCTGGTAATCTTCCAAACCTTCCAAATGGCCAGATTCTTTCAACAGTTTCTTTATTTTTTTTCTGGCATCAAAGCGATCTTCCCCAACCAAGATTTGAGCTTTTTCATTCAGCTTTCCGTCGGGAGTAAGAATGTCCACCACTTCAAGATTATGGCGTTGCCCGATATCGTAGTCATTTTGGTCGTGTGCAGGTGTAACCTTTAGGGCGCCGGTACCGAATTCTCTGTCTACATAGCCATCCGCGATGATGGGAATAGGGCGATTGATTAAGGGAATAAGGGCGTTTTTCCCGATTATATCCTGATAACGATCATCATGAGGGTGAACAGCAATAGCCGTATCTGCCATGATAGTTTCCGGGCGTTGAGTAGCGATGATAACATGACGTCCTTCTTCGCCTTCAATATCATAGCGAATATGAAATAGTTGAGAATTTTCATCCTCGTAAATAACCTCCTCATTCGACAACACTGTCTGAGCGGCCGGATCCCAGTTGGTCATGCGTAAACCACGATAAATTTTCCCTTTTCGAAAAAGGTCGACAAAAACCTTGAGTACTGCTTTTGACAATTTATCTTCAAGGGTAAAGCGCGTACGCGACCAGTCACAAGAAGCTCCTAATTTTCTAAGTTGTGTCAGAATTTTCCCGCCGTATTCTTCTTTCCATTCCCAGGCGTACCCAAGAAATTCCTCCCGGCTTAGATCTGACTTTTTGATTCCCTTTTCACGCAACATTTTCACTACTTTGGCCTCTGTTGCAATAGAAGCGTGGTCTGTACCTGGTACCCAACAAGCATTTTTGCCTTCCAGACGAGCTTTGCGAATAAAGATATCCTGAATGGTATTATTAAGCATGTGCCCCATGTGAAGGACTCCAGTCACATTGGGTGGCGGTATTACGATAGTATATGGTTCTCTTTCATCAGGAACCGATTTGAAATAATCTTTTTGCATCCAGTATTCGTACCACTTGCTTTCAATCTCTTGTGGCGAATAACGTTTGGCCATCTCCATAGTGAAAATCTTGATTTTATTCCTATTAATATTTTAACTCTAACACTACTGCCGGTTTATTAGGTTCCAAAGATACGACAAATAAATGATCGTATTCATTGTAAGGGATATGTGTGTAACGATCTTCTCCGACTAAATAATTCATTAGCATTGGCACGGTATTCATGTGCCCAACCATAAGTACATTCCTATCTGCGTCTGACTCTCTGAGCTTCCTTACCAATGGAATTTGCAGCAAGGGGTTGTAAACCTGAACCTTTAAGTTCTGTTTTTCGGCCAAAGGTGAGGCCGTCTGTTGTGTTCGTTGGGTAGGGCTGGCAAAGATAGATGAAAAAGGTACTTTTTGTAAAATGTCTCTTAATCTATTTGCCCTCTGTAATCCTTCACGTGTTAGATCTGGATCTGGTCCGAAATCTTTTTCAGCATGACGCAGCAGGAAAAGAATGAGTCGTTCATCTGAGTGCCAGGAAGAAATGGGGAGGCTTTCAGAGGAAGAGGTATAGATAGAGCCATTTTCGATGCTAAGGACTTTATGAGTCATTGAATAAAATTCTTTTTAAAAAAGTTCTTTGACAAATTAATGATTGATTTCCTTTACCAGTCCGTTATTTCTACCTGGCCGCGCAAGAGGTCCTGCAGGTTCTCTCTTTCCCGAATTAAATAATCCTTGCCATTATGGATCATTACTTCAGCCGGACGATAGCGGGAGTTATAATTCGATGCCATTGAAAAACAATAGGCCCCGGCATTTTGAAATGCCAGAATATCCCCTTCCCGGACATCATTGAGCAGTCGATTGACCCCGAAAGTATCTGTCTCACAAATGTAGCCTACTACTGTGTAAATGCGCTTACGCGCTTGAGGCTGGGAAATGTTCACAATATGATGATAGGCATTATAAAACATAGGGCGAATCAGGTGGTTCATCCCGGAATCGATGCCTACAAAAATGGTAGAGGTGGTTTGCTTAATTACATTAACCTTCGCGAAAAAATACCCTGCCTCACTCACCAAAAACTTCCCTGGTTCGAACATTAAGCAAACATCCTTGCCATAGTCTTTACAAAAGGCATTAAACCGGCTGGATATTTTCATTCCTAATTCCTCTATATCCGTACTGATATCGTCTTTTTTATACGGCACCTTAAAACCACTGCCAAAATCTATATAATCAAGATCTTCAAAGCCGGAAGCAATAGAAAACAAAATCTCTGCGCCCTGAAGAAACACCTCCGCATCCAGAATATCCGAGCCTGTATGCATATGCAATCCTTCTACCTTGATTCCGGTGGCCTCAACGATGCGTTTTAAATGGGGCACCTGATGAAAAGAGATCCCAAATTTGGAATCGATATGGCCCACAGATATTTTAGAACTTCCTCCGGCCATAATATGCGGATTAATCCGAATGCAAACCGGATAATCCGGATAATCGTGACCGAATTGCTCCAGGATGGACAAATTATCGATATTAACCCGGACGCCAAGTGATATAGCTCTTTCAATCTCAGCCATATTCACACAATTAGGGGTATATATGATATCTTTAGGACTATAACCTGCATGCAGGCCAAGCTGTACTTCCTGGATAGAAACCGTATCCAGCCCGGCTCCCAGCTTGTTAAATACTTTTAATACATTTATATTGGTTAAAGATTTGCAGGCGTAATTGATTTTCAGCCGGTTTACACTGAATGCATCAATCATGCGTTTATATTGATGTTCCATGACTGAGCTGTCATACAAATAGAGCGGGCAACCATATTGCTCGCAAATCTTCTCAGGGTCTATCCCTGAAGGCAATAAATATTTATTTTCAAGTAACTCCACTGGCCAAAAATGTTTATTGAAGTGCCTAAAAAGTAATTCACCGTCCTTGGAAAGGAAATTTTGTCCAAGGGTAGTAAATTACGTTTTAATAACTTCCTTTAAAAAAAAGCGTCGCAAAATTAAAAAAAAGCTTTTTCTCTGCACACCAAAATATTGATAATTGACATCTTGAGTTTAAAGGGCTTAGAAAGTTTAGACGTTCTTAACTTTCTAAACGCTTTAAAAAACAGAAAAACTACCGAATTGACTGAACAGGATATCATACAAGGCTGTAAGAAGCAAAAACGCAAGGCCCAGAAAGCCTTATACGATCGATACGCTCCGATTTTATTCGGTTTGTGTAAGCGTTATGTTTCTAATAGGCAAGATGCGGAAGATGTCCTGGTAGAGGGTATGTATAAAATTATGGTAAAGATTGATCAATATTCCGGGCAGGGAAGTTTTGAGGGTTGGATGAAGCGGATTATGGTCAATGAAGCCCTTATGTTTTTAAGGAAAAAACAAGTGTTTACAGTCGATATTGAAAAAGCTGATCACAAAAGCAGTCAAATGATTTCGGTAGAAGATGAATTGGCCGAAAAAGACATTTTAAACTTACTTGACCAATTACCCGCAGGTTACAGAACCGTGTTTAACCTTTACGTCATTGAAGGTTATAAACACCGAGAAATTGCAGAATTGCTGGGAATTAGCATTAACACCTCGAAATCTCAATTGATATTAGCTAAAAAGAAATTACGCTCTTTAACCAGGCAAATTTTCATCGGGAAAGATGCGCCCCAATGTAGCTCTCCCAATGAATGATTACCTGACTGGCAGAAAAATTGAATCAAGATCCAAGAAGCAGCATCATGAATTTACCATTTAATATATTTGACGCCATTCGGCGCAACCAATCCAAACTCGACGAAAGGCCTTCACCCCGGGCTTGGAATCGCCTGGAACAACGCCTGAACGCGCGGCGGAGGAAGCGGTTCGTTTATGTTTCGCAGCAATGGAGCATAGCCGCTCTCGTTTGTGGCGTAGTATTTTTTATTGCATTAATTATTTATTTGAAAAAAGTCGAAGACCAATTTGCATACGGGCAACTGGCTTCACTGGAAAAATTGCATTTAAATGAATCGCCTGATCATGAAGGCCTCCAATGGGTGAGAATATCCCAATCGATTTATAAAAATCCTAAAAATTATGATCAAATAGCCTCCTTGAATGTCTCCCCAAATTATCTCGAAAAAAAATACGCCGGAAGAAAAAATGGCCCTATTGATAAGCTTCCTCCTAAAAGCCCCGAAGCCTTAAATTACAGTAAACCTTCCAACGAGCTACCAATTGCTCAGTTAAAACCAACACATTCAGCTTCAGAAAAGGATTCTGAACCCACTGAAAGCGCAGGTTTTGAATTAGAAGAAATTCCTTTTATTGTCGATTTTAGATACTTTGAGGATCGCGCTATCGCGAACAAAGCTCTGGAGCTGGAACCCAAGGAGATAACACCGCCAAGAGCTAATAGTGATTTAAGGCTGAGCGCTCCGGATTTATATCTAAAACCTGAAAACCGGGAAGTGGCTGCTATTGAAAACCTAAGAAATCTTGAAACTGACGCAGAGGTTGAAAATGAAGCACAGTTCTTTGCTTTGGATGGTCATCAGGATTTAAAGAAGTCCATTTCAGCTGCTCCTCCCATAAAAGAAGGAATGGCAAGAAGCATTCCCAGAAAAAAACAGCTCCATTCACCTCAAAAAGAAGGGATATTTGATTGGCTTCAGGGGAAATGGGTAGCAAAAACCGATAAACTGACCGCTAATTTCAAAAAGCTGACTGCTTCATCATTCGATATTCAGATTGAAGGCGTAAAAGAATCCCCGTCTTTTTCTTTCAAACTTTTGATCGAAAATGAGCAATGGTGGCTGGAATATGAATCTGGTGATGGAAGATTAAAGCTTCCCTTAAATGAAACAGCCACCGGAAAAAATAGGCAATATGTTTTTCAGGATGGAGAGCATGAAGTAGTATTGACTTCTGAAAAAGATGAGAAGCAACTCAAACTTCTTATTAGAGGTTTTGCTTTGGATAGAGAGTTCGAGGTGAATTTATTAAAAGCTGAAAATTAAGTACAACAAAATTTCGTTTCCTTTTCTCTTCCATTTCGTTGGAAAGCATCGCCGTAGCTTTGACTCCCGAAAACATTCGGGACAAGTTATGCCTACGTTTTCCGCCTCATGGAAGAAAAAAGGTTCCAAATTTTTAGACTAAACTTAATCTTATTGGTTATATATTATTTTTTTTTAAAATACGACTTAGTAATAAAAGACATGCCTAATTTCTTCTGAGTAGTGCTAGCATCAATGTCGTCAACTTAAGCTCTTTAT
>CAZHZT010000101.1:0-21011 GCA_964537285.1 uncultured Saprospiraceae bacterium
TCCTTCCAATTTTCAAAGAACTGCTCTTAATTTTTTTTGTATGGTTTTAAAGTATCCCAAATTGCACAAAATAGTAACCTAGTACTCTGTAACCTAAGTTAATGAATATTTTGAAAGAAGGAATTAAAAGCCCTTCATAATGGTTACTGACTTTTGCACGGTGTAATATGTTATAATGTTTGTGCAATTTGAGATACACACCATCTCAAACCAAAGTGGACCCATTTATACAGACAATTACCAAAAAAAACTATTTTTACATCCCCCGGCGCTTAACTTCCTTAGCAACAAATTGATATTCACGGCTCATATCCCCGGTTACTGTAGTGTTTTCCTGAGCTCTCCGAATAAGATAAGGAATAACGTCTTTTACTTTTCCATAAGGAACATACTTCGCCACATTGAAGCCACCTTCTGCCAGATTGTAGGTAAGGTGGTCACTCATTCCGTAAAGTTGAGAAAAAATAAAGTGAGGATGATCTCTGGGTAATCCTTTTTTGTCAATAATATCTGCCATGATGGCACAACTTTCCTGATTGTGAGAAGCATTGCAAAGGGCGATGGTTTCATAGTTTTCAAGGCAATAAAGCATGGCATCGTTATAACTCGCATCACTTGCTTTTTTGTCTGCATGAATAGGAGAGGGGTAGCCACGCTGAGCCGCCCGTAGTCTTTCTTTATCCATATAAGCACCACGAACCAGCTTAGCGCCAAGAAAATATCCTTTTTCTTTGGCCAGAGCATGAGAATCTTTTAAGAATTGTAGGCGATCCGTTCTATAAAGTTGGTAAGTATTGGAAATAACGGCTTTTTCCTTATTATAACGTTCCATCATAATCGTTACAAATTGATCCAGAGTGTCCTGTATCCAGCTTTCCTCTGCATCAAAATAGACAGATACTCCTTTCTCAGCAGCAGCCTTGCTAATGGTATCCATTCTTTTAACGACATTGTCGTATTGTTTTTGAGCATTGGCATCTAATTTTTTGCCGTTTTGTATGTCTTCAAGAAGCTTAAAAGGAGCCAAGCCGGTTATTTTATTACTCACAACAGGGATATGCTCATTTTTAGAAGCAAATTCTATTGCACGTAAGTTCTCTTCCATGGTGGCATCAAAATCCTCTTCGCGTTCTTTAGCTTCAACCCCATAATCAAGGATAGTTTTTACGCCGGATTCAGAAAGCTTTTTTATGGAAGGGAGGCTGTCTTGAAGCGTTGTGCCGCCAACGAATTGATCAAAGATGGTGTTTTTCACTATGGCGTGTACAAATGGCAGGTTCCATTTGATAGCCGGCAAAGCAATTGCTGATCCCAAATTTACGAGCCAGGCTTTATTCATCATTTTAAACAAAAAGGCGGTCCATTTGAGTTCTTTATCCGTTTTGTGACTAAAAGCAATTTCAGTATTGGTAAAATCGATCCCTTGTCTTGTTGCCTGCATGATTAAAGTTGTTTAATGATTCCAAATATTCCATGCTTTCTCAGCTTGTAAATATAGCATTTCCAAACCATTTTTGGTAAGGGCTCCTTGATTTCTTCCTCTTTTTAAAAAAAAAGTTTCTTCAGGATTGTAAATGAGGTCAAATAAAAAATGTTGCTCGCTAATGGCATTATAAGGAAGTTGGGGTGCATCAAAAACATTGGGAGACATACCCAGCGGAGTTGTATTTATTATTAAAAAATATGCTTCCAAAAGGGGAGGTGTGATTTCTGAGTAAGTGATCTTTTCCGGCCTTGATCTTCTGGAAACGATGAGAAATGGAATATTTAGCTTTTGAAGTACATAAGAAACAGCTTTAGCTGCTCCACCTGAACCAAGGACGAGCGCTTTGAGGTCAGGCGAAGTTTCCGGGATAAACGTTTTTAAAGATTCCTCGAAGCCATATACGTCGGTATTAAAACCTGTTAATTGGCCATCCGTAACTTTTATGGTATTTACCGCTTGTATTTGCTGTATTTCAGGTGCTGTTTCATGAAGAAAAGGAATGACCTTTTCTTTATAAGGAATGGTTACATTTAAGCCTCCCAAGTTTGGATTCTTCTCTAATAAACCTGGTAAATCATTTATATCCTTGAGCGGAAACAATTCGTAGCTATGGTTTCCTAAACCCAGTTGCTCGAATTTTTTTGTAAAATATTTCTTTGAAAAGGAATGCGATAATGGATAACCAATAAGTCCAAAAAGCTTTTTCATAGTTGAATGTAGAAAGGTAGGAACATGAGTCATTCCGAATTTTCGGGATGATTCATGTTTTTACTTTTTCCCCAGCCACTCGATTGCGAACACCAAGAAGAAGCCTGCAAGGATCATCAGGATAGCTAGTAAAGTATAGGGTTCGCCTACCTGTTCTCCATAAGTGTGTGGGAATAAATTAATTTCCTTGATGACTTTATCTAGTTCAATACCTTTTTCCCAGGAAACCAGCTGGCCTTCTTCGTTAAGGCCGTTTAAAGGTCGGCGCCAGGGCCAGATTTTATTGAGTGAACCAATCATGAAGCCGGTTAGAAGAGCCAATGTTGGTTGGTGGTAGTGCTTAAAGGTCCAGGAAAGAACGCGAGAGAACACAAAAAGTCCTACTGCACAACCTAGAGCAAAAACGATGAGAATCATCAAGCTGGTCGAATCAAAAGTTTTTAAAGCGTTTTTTACGGTCGGGATGATAAATGTATACATTCCCATCAATAAGAGAATAAAGCTGCCAGAAATACCCGGCAGGATGAGGGCTGAAATAGCGATAGCCCCAGATATAAAAACAAACCAATAAGCTTCATTCCCTTCGGCCGGGCTGGCTACCGTTATAAAATAAGCAATGGCAATACCTGCTACCAGAGCGGTGATCATGCTTATGTCCCATTTCCCTACTTGTCTGCCAATGTATACTGCAGATGCAATGATTAAACCGAAGAAAAAAGCCCAAAGCAGTACAGGGTAGTTTTCGAGCAGATGAACAACTCCGAACACCCCGAGTACTATACCCACGATCATCCCGGAAACAAGAGAGATTAAAAAACGGCCATTAATGGTTTCCCATAATTCGGAAAAGCCTCCATTCCTGTAGGCTGAGAATGCCTCCGGGCCAAAAGCTTTAATGGTGTCGATGAGTTTTTCGTAAATCCCCGTAATAAAAGCAATGGTTCCTCCCGAAACACCGGGAATGACTTCTGCAATCCCCATTGCCATGCCTTTTAGAGCTGTAGTTAAAGTCTGTTTCATGGGGGTAAAGGTAGAAGAAAATTTTGGGAAATCAATGATTACAATAAACGGTTAACGGTTAACGGTTAACTATTTATTTTAAGGCCGAAGGCCTTAAAATTGTCTTCCGTTCCCCGTTAGCCGTTCCCCGTTCCCCGCGAGTTTAGTTGAGTAATTGGTAGGCGGCTAAGCTAGCCAGGTAAGCCATTGCACTCATAAAGAAGAACTGTATGACGGGCCATTTCCAACTATTGGTTTCTCGTTTTACGACGGCAAGCGTGCTCATGCATTGGAGAGCAAAAAGATAGAATAGGAGTAAAGATATAGAAGTAGCAAACGTAAAGACTTTCTCACCCGTTTGAGGATTTACCTCTTTTTCCAGTCGATCCTTTATTCTGAGTTCATCTTCTTCGCTGCCAATACTGTAGAGAGTAGCCATAGTTCCGACAAATACTTCTCGTGCGGCAAAAGAAGTGAGCAGAGCGATCCCGATTTTCCAATCGAAGCCCAAAGGTTCAATGGCGGGTTCAATAAATTTTCCCATTATACCGGCAAAAGAAGCTTCCAGTTTTTTGGAAGCGATTAAATCCTGGTGTGCCTGATCATCAAGTGATTGCGTCTTTGCAATCTGATTTGCTTCTTGTTCTGCTTCCTGCATGCGGTTTCCGGGGCCAAAACTAGCTAATGCCCAAAGGATGACCGAAATAACCAGTATGATCTTTCCTGCTTCCAGAATAAAAGTTTTTACTTTTTCCCAGACGGATAAAAAGATATTTTTAAAATAGGGAAACTTATACGGCGGCAATTCCATTAAAAGGAAACTGCGCTCTTCGGACTTGAGAATCCATTTGAAAACTAAAGCAGAAACCAGTGCAGCCAGGATTCCCAGGACATATAGACCCGCAAATGCCAATCCTTGTAAACTCAATATTCCCCAAATGCGATCCGCAGGAATAACTAAACCAACCAGCATTACAAATACGGGAATCCTTGCCGAACAACTTATAAGAGGGGTAACCATAATGGTGATTAAACGTTCCTTCCAGTTGGAAATGGTTCGTGTAGACATGATTGCGGGGATAGCACAAGCGCCCCCTGAGATTAATGCGACAATACTCCGCCCATTCAGACCAAAGCGCTGCATCATTTTATCAAAAATGAATACGGCCCTGGCCATATAGCCTGTGCTTTCGAGCACCCCTACCAGGAAAAATAATATAGCTATCTGAGGAATAAAAATGATAATCCCTCCCAGGCCAGATATGATGCCATCTGTGAGCAAATCAGTATACCATGCATCGGGGAAGGTATTCTTTATAAATCCGGAAAGTGAGTTTACTCCGGCATCGATCCAATCCATAGGAATGGCGGCCCATGCGAAAATAGCCTGGAATACGAGGAACATCAGCACTCCAAAAATTACCGGGCCAAAATACCGATGCATCACTACATTATCGATTCTGTCGGTAAGGGTGTTTGCGTTGGATTGTTGGCGGATGGCTTTTTTTATGGCAGGCAGGAATCGATCATACCTGGCCATGGTTTCGTTAATCTGATTATTGAGGGATTCAAACTGATGCTTTTCAGAAATGAAGTGAAGTTTTTTACGATCCTGGTCACTTAGAAAGGGGAGCCAATCATGGTGATGTACAGAAAGGAGTGCCTGGTAGGAATTTTCTATTCCCAGGTCTACCTGAGCATCAGAGATAAGCTCCTGTTCGAGTTCTGTAGGAGCATAAAAAAGTTTGAGCGGAGGGTTTTCCCGGGGCTGTTCATTTATTAAAGTAAGCATTTGTTGCTTCAGCAGGTCTACGTTTTTTCCCGTTCGGCTGCTGAAGGAGATGATAGGAATGCCAAGAGCTATCTCAAGGCGATGCACATCTATTTCGATGCCTTTTTTTTCGGCAATATCCGTCATACTTAGTGCTAACAAAACAGGAATGCCGAGGTCTTTGATTTGGGTAAGGAGAAGAAGTTGGCGTTCGAGATTAGTAATATCTGCAACATAGACAACGGCATCCGGATAATCCTCATCTTTAGGATTTGTAAGGATTTGGACAACAACCCTTTCATCTTTGGAATTAGGGTACAGGCTGTAAGTCCCCGGAAGGTCTATTAATTTTGTTTTGGCCCCATTGCCAAGATGAGTGGTGCCGACAATTTTCTCAACAGTAACGCCGGGATAATTTCCGGTTTTTTGGTTTAATCCTGTAAGGAGGTTAAAAAGCGAGGATTTACCACTGTTGGGATTTCCCAACAGGGCAATTTGCTTGGGAGAAGACTTCATTCAAATGCTACGCTTGAATCACTATCTATTCAAATTATTCTACGACGATGCTTTCAGCTTCCTGCAGGCGAAGTGCAAGGCTATGGCCATCTATTTTCAAAACATATCCTCCGGAGAGGGGGGCAATTCGTTTCACTTTTAATAGAGAACCAGGCAGGATGCCCATTGACAAGAGCTTACCTGCAAGTTGATCATCATTAAATCTTAGTACTCTGCCGCATTCATTCTCTTTGAGAGCGGTTACGGTGATTGGTTGAAAAGATGCTACCATTATTTTCCAGATTAATTCAGTACCCTTATTAGAACAAATTATCATTCTTTATTTAGATCTAGTCTAATTTAATTCTACAAATATAAGCGCAATGACCAATAATGCCAATACCAAAATTCAGTCAAAAGTCCAATACCTAATGATAGGTATGCTGAACAACTCTAATATCCTAGAATAGAAAAACACCCTCCTCCATTTAACTACAAAAATATATTGAGTTCAAGAAATTAAGTATGATAAAAATCATTAAATGGGTTTTTTATTGATAATTATTGTGTTAACCACATTAAGTTGTTCATTTTCATTTTATAATTAAGAAATGTTTGGTTATCTTTACATATTGCATTATTGTCCCTTTACAAATAAAAAAAAACAACTGTATTATGAGAAGAACATTTGTACTACTCATGCTTTCTCTGAGCTGTATGGGTTATCTCAAAGCCCAATCCTCTTCTTTTACCACATTTCAACTTAGTTCATCAACTCAACGATTTGATTTTGAATGGAATAGCAATGAAGAAATTATTGATCTCTGCAATTTAGAGATCGGCACTTCCTACGAATTGCTAATGGTTTCAGGTGACTTTGGAAAAGAAAACCCTTTTAAATACGAAGTGATATCCGGTGCAGAGGTACTGGTGAATAATAATAAGCTTCAAATTCAAGCCACAGAAGATTGTGTGCTGCTCAAAGCCTCTTTGGAAGGTATAAATAACCCGTTTACACCTTTTTACACTTATTTTTCAGTTGCTCGTCTGGGAGATAGTCCTACTAAAAAAATAGTCAATGGTCCAGATGTTGTTCCTTTAGAAATTAATCCCAATTTCACTCCTCAGCAACTAATCGAAGATATTTTTATAGGCGGTGGATGTTTTGATGTATTTAATATTCAACCGATAGGTGGAACGAATAGTGATCAAGGGCGGGGTTATTTTAGTAGTGGTTTTGACGGAATTAACTTGATGGATGGGGTGATCTTATCAACAGGAAATGTTGTGGATGCTCCGGGGCCAAATACTTCAGAAAGCATTGGATCGGTACTCGGAGGAGGAGGAGATCCAGACCTTGATCTTCTTGGTGTAGGAAATGTAAATGATGTTGTGGGAATAGAATTCGATTTTACCCCTACAATTGATCAAATTGAATTCCGATATGTTTTCGCTTCCGAAGAATACTGCGAATTTGTAAATACACCATTCAATGATGTGTTTGGATTTTTTATAAGCGGCCCAGGAATAAATGGCACATTTACCAACAATGCCGAGAATATTGCATTGCTTCCAAATGGGGATCCTACAACTATCAGTAATGTAAATCATCTTACTAATTCAGGTTTTTTCCGTGCTAATGATGTCGTTGGTATTAACAATTGTAATCCTTTTCCGGCTCAATCGCCCAATGATGTCGAATATGATGGATTCACGGTTGTTTTAGTTGCTACGGCTCAAGTGATTCCTTGCGAAACCTACCATATTCGCTTGGTTATAGGTGATATTAGCGATGGTGCCTATGACTCTGCAGTGTTTCTTCAAGGAAATAGCTTTGAGGCAGGTGGAGAAGCAAGCGTAAATGTGGCCTCGTCAATTACTGGAAATAATATCATTTATGAGGATTGTGGGGAAGCAGTACTTACCTTCGCAAGGGAGGATTTGACTGACATCAGCATGCCGCTGGAGGTCAACTATACTATTGACCCTGCAAGTACCGCAACCCCAGGAGTCGATTATACGGCTATTCCCAATCCTGTAATTATCCCTCCAGGTCAGACTTCTGTTGACATTCCTATCTCTGCCTTTCAGGATGGAATTATTGAAGGAACCGAAAATATTATCTTACAACTAGAGTCTTCCTGTAATTGCCTGACAGGCTCAGCAGAGATTCTCATACAGGAAACCCCTCCACTGGTGGCCGATATGGCAGATCAGGAACTATGCGGACCTCAACCCATCGTCCTTTCTCCGACGACTAGCGGAGGTGTCCCTCCATTTACCTATCAATGGAGCACCGGAGATACGGGCCCAACCTTATCCGTAATTCCAGATCAGAATACGACTTATTCTGTTACTATTTCTGATGAATGTGGTGATGAAGTTACAACTTCAGTAGACATCACCGTTCTTGATATTCCTACTGCTTTTCTATCTGGCGATGGAGTAATATGTAATAATATTTCTGAAGTGCCTATGACCGTTACTTTCACCGGGGGTGGCCCCTGGGATTTGTTTTATACCATTAATGGAGCGGTACAGACTCCGATCCTGGGGATTACAGAAAACCCCTTTACTTTCATGGTAAGTGAAGTAGGAACGGTAGAGTTATTCTCAGTTGGTACGGGGCCATGTGATGGTTTTGTGGACGGTGTCGGTACTGTCGGTTTGGTTCAAATTTTCCCGGTTATTGTACCTGTCCCGACTTCTTGTGAAGGCGCTTCCAATGGTTTTATTGAGTTATTTGTAACGGGCGGCCTTGCTCCTTATGAATATCTCTGGAATGATGGAAACACCTGGGAAGACCCTCAGGAAATAATGGCAGGAGATTATTCCGTAACCATTACAGATGGGTGGGGCTGTACTGAAACAGCGGAGGCCACCGTCGATGATGGTCCGCCTTTTATTGCGGAAGCTGCTGAAGATATACCAATCTCTTGTTTCGGTGGTGCAGATGGCGCGGCAATTGTTGATGTTACAAGTGGTGGTAGCGGTGATTATGATTATGAATGGAGTAGTGGGGGGACAGAACAGACAGAAACGGGCCTTGAAGCCGGAACGTATATCATTACAGTTACCGACCTTTTCTTATGTCAGGATACAGATACCATAACACTTGAAGCGCCTGAGGCTATCGAGACGAGCCTCACCGGCAATAGTCCGATCGATTGTAGTAACCCTAATGGTGGGAGTATTGATATGGATGTAAGTGGTGGATCGGGAGGCTATACCTTTGCCTGGAGTAATGGATCTACGGATCAAAATCCAACCGGAGTTTCCCCGGGCATATATTATGTGACCGTTACAGATGCTAATAACTGCACGACTCTGGATAGTGTAGAAGTTACGGGTTCATTTGACTTGCCCACTGCCATTGCAGAAGCGCCTTCTGAAATAACGTGTACGGATGCAGTAGTCAATCTTTCGGGGGATGGTTCTAGCTCCGGAACGGATTTTACCTACCAGTGGTCCACAAATGACGGAAATATTGTTTCTGGTGGAACAACGCTCGATCCAGAGGTTGATCAGGACGGATCTTATGTATTGATTGTTACAAATCAAACAAATGGTTGTACTTCTACGGATACTGTTTCAGTTTCGGAAAATCTAGTTGAGCCAACTGCAGAAGCAGGCTTGACTCAAGAACTTAATTGTGATAACAATACGCTTCTCCTAGATGGAGGAGGATCCTCTACCGGAACAGAATTTACTTATAACTGGACAACCAACAACGGGAATATCTTATCTGGTGAAACTACGCTGACCCCCGAAGTTGATGATCCGGGCTTGTACACCATAGAAGTTTTGGATACAACCAATGGGTGCTCCGCTACGGATGTGGTGACTATCACTGAAGATGTAACTGTTCCGGAGGCAGAAGCTTCTGTAGGAGGGCAGTTAACTTGTGATGTAACAGAATTACAACTGAGTGGTGTCGGCTCTAGTGTGGGGCTTGGGACCATCACTTATTTATGGACTACGAATAATGGAAATATTGTAAGTGGTGCAAATACGCTTCTTCCGCTAGTAAATGAGCCTGGAACCTATACGCTTTTAGTAACAGACACGGATAATGGATGTACCGCTACTGCTTCTGTTAATGTTTCGGAGGACCTTCAGCCGCCAGCTGTAAATATTGCTGCGCCCGATGTACTCACTTGCGATATAACAGAAATAAGCTTAAGTGGAGCAGGCTCTGGTGCCGGAACTTATCTTTGGACAACTACAGACGGGGTAATTATAAGCGGTGCTAATACATTGAATCCTACCATCGGAAGTACCGGAACCTACACTTTGGAAGTGACTTCTTCCCTCAACGGTTGTACCGCCCAAAGCTCGGTTACCGTAACGGATGATGTGGCCCCCCCTGTCGCGGAAGCTGGAAATCCTGATACTTTGACATGTACAACAACATTCTTGTCTCTGGACGGGAGCGCTTCCAGTTCGAATGGCAATTTTACTTATTCCTGGTCAACAACCAATGGAAATATCATTATTGGTGTAAATACGACTGCTCCTCTGGTCAGTGAACCGGGAGATTATCAAATATTGGTTACTAATCAAGATAATGGTTGTACGGCAACTGATGTGGTTACTATCGGTGAAGATGTGATGCCTCCTGTTTCGGATGCAGGAAATGAAGTGACATTGAATTGTACCGATCCTTCGCTTTCGTTGGACGGAAGTAACTCAAGTGCCGGTAATGAATATACCTATGAATGGACAACCCCTGACGGGAATATTCTAAATGGTGAAACCACGGTTTCTCCGGAAGTGGATGCTTTGGGAACCTATAATTTGTTGGTTACCAATCAACTTAATGGATGTACCGCTACCAGTTCAGTAAACGTAAATGAAGACTTTAATGCCCCCGCCGCTTCAGCATCTGTTAATGATGTATTGGATTGCGCCACCACAGACTTGTCTGTAGAAGGTACCGGTTCTAGTACAGGAAATAATATAACCTATGCCTGGACAACCATTGACGGCAATATTGTTTCTGGCGCAGATGCTATCAATGCCCAGGTCGATGATCCGGGTACTTATGAACTTTTGGTTACTAATTTAACAAATGGATGTACAAATACTGCTACAGTTGAGGTACAGGAAGATCTGACTCCTCCTGAAGTAGTGATCGAAACACCTGGCATCCTGAATTGTATAACTACTTCATTCGTCTTGGATGGTTCCAACTCGGATGCAGGTACCTATCAGTGGACAACAAGTGATGGGCAAATTCTTGACGGCGATGATACGACAATGCCTGAAATTGGTTCAATCGGAACTTACACTTTGGTAGTAACTTCTGCCCTTACAGGATGTACTGCCGAAGCTTCTGTAGAAATTCAGGAAGATACCAATGAACCTACTGCGGACGCGGGAGTAACGCAGGTAGTGAATTGTACAAATCCACAGATCTTACTTGACGGAACAGCTTCCAGCTCAAATGGTAATTTCTCTTATCTGTGGACGACTGCAAATGGGATCATCGAAAGCGATGAAACCACTCTTGAACCTGTAATTAGCGCCGCCGGAGATTATGAACTATTGGTTACAAATGATGATAATGGTTGTACAGCCACTGCTTCCGTAAATATCACTGATGATTTTGATGAACCTGCTGTAGAGGCAGGCAATATGGCTTTGCTTACCTGTACGCAAACTACCGTAGTTTTAGATGGTACGGGTTCTAGCTCTGGAAGCGATTTTACTTATGAGTGGACTAGTGCAGGTGGAAACATCCTCGATGGAATTAATACGTTGAATCCTGAAGTTGGGGCCACCGGAACATATACTTTAATCGTTACCGATCAAACGAATGGTTGTACGGCAAGTGATGACGTAGAGGTGGAAGCTGGCTTGGGTACGCCAACAGCAATAGCTGGTCCTGATCAAACGCTAACTTGTGTCGTTTCCGAAGTCACTCTTGATGGATCAGCTTCCAGTATTGGAAATAATTATACTTACGAATGGTCAACTACAGATGGAAGTATTATATCAGGGGCTAACTCTTTGAATCCTGTCGTGGATCAGGAAGGAATCTATGAACTCCTTGTAACCAATACGGATAATGGCTGTACGGCAGTCTCATTTGCGGATGTATTTTTAAATAATGAACCTCCCGCGATAAATATCCCTCAACCGGATGTGCTCACTTGTACACAACAAGATGCCATCATTGATGCCAGTAACTCCGATAATGGCCCAGAGTACGTTTATCAGTGGACTACCTTGAATGGAAACATCATCTCTGGGGATACTACTCCCGTGCTTCTGGTTGGCGACCCCGGAGATTATGAGCTCCTTATTACAAATACTTCTACGGGTTGTTTTGATCAGACAGCAATAACGGTTGTCGACAATCTTGCTCCTCCAACAGCGAACGCCGGCTTGTCTGATACAATTACTTGTGCAGCACCGGAAATCACTATCAATGCAGATGCCACTTCTCCGGGAGCCGGGCTTACCATTGAATGGACAACCACTGACGGCCTTATTGAATCAGGTGATGATACGACTACACCTGTAGTGAGTGCTCCTGGCACATATCAATTATTGGTGACCAATACAGACAATGGCTGCACTGCCACTTCAGAAGTAGCTATAGGAGAGGATGTAGCGATTCCCGTTATTGATGTGGTTCAGCCGGATATAATTAATTGCTACAATCCTGAAATTATAATTGATGGCAATGCTTCCAGCTCAGGTGCAGAATTTACTTACGAATGGACATCGCCAAATGGCAATATTGTAAACGGAGAAAACACGCCCTCTCCTGCCGTGGATGCTCCTGGGGATTATGAATTATTAATAACAGACCAGTCCAACGGGTGCTCTCTCAGGGATACTTTTAATGTGCAGGATGATGTAGTAGCCCCTGTTGCAGTATCCGGTAACGATGGCGTACTTGATTGTGCAATCGAATCTCTAAATCTGGATGGAACAGGTTCTTCATCAGGTACGGATTTCGAATACATCTGGTCGACTACAGATGGAAGTATAATAGATGGTGAAACTACCTTGAATCCTGAAATCGATGCTCCGGGTACGTATGTTCTTCTAGTCACGGATATTAGTAATGGTTGTGTAGACAGTTCAGATGTGCTCATTGCAGCCAGTACGGATATTCCGGATGCGGTCGCATTAGTTAGTGATACCTTGACTTGCGATGTGCTTAGTTTGAATCTGAATGGTTTGGGTTCTTCCATTGGAAGTAATATCAGCTATACATGGACGACTACTGATGGAAATATAGTTAGTGGTCAAAACAGTCTGGATCCGTTGGTGGATCAGCCGGGAGAATATACCCTGACTGTTTTGAACAGTGTAAATAGTTGTACGAATATTGCTACCATTGAAGTTATTCAGGATATTCAAGCCCCTGCTGCCGATGCGGGCAATGATCAGCTTTTGAATTGTGCCGTAACCAGCCTCTCTCTGGATGGTAGTCAATCATCTGCGGGTGCCCTGTTTGAGTACGATTGGTCGCCTGTAAATAACGGAAATATTGTATCAGGGGAAACAAGCTTAGCGCCGGAAGTTGACCAACCTGGCCTCTATTCTCTAGTGGTTAGAAATAATTACAACGGATGTTCCACAACAGATACCGTTTTTGTAGATCAGGACATTGCTCAGCCTGATGTGGAAGCAGGTAGTAGCGAAACCATCACCTGTTCCGTACCTTCAATAATTATTGATGGAGACGGAGATCAGGGAGCCGAATTCACTTATCAGTGGTCTACAGATGGAGGTAATATCGTATCCGGAGAAAATAGCTTGACCCCAGAAGTAGATCTTCCGGGAATTTACACTTTGGTGATCACCAATAATGACAACTTCTGTGTTTCTGTTGATTCCGTTGAAATTGATATAGATGATGTGCTGCCAACAGCTATCGCTGGAGTAGTGACTACTTCTGAACTAACTTGCGACATACAGGAACTGACTTTAGATGGAACAAGTTCTTCTCAAGGAGCTCAATTTACTTATTTGTGGTCAGTAACAGCCACTTCGGGCAATATTGTGAGCGGTGAAACCTCTCTTAATCCGGTTGTGGATGATTTTGGTGCCTATGAATTATTAGTGACCAATACGAGTAACGGATGTACTGCAACGGCTAGCGTGGATATCACTGAAGATATTACGCCTCCGGCGGCAGATGCCGGCCTGGGAGGTACGCTGACTTGCGCGATCAACTCCATTCAATTAGATGCTTCTGCCAATACATCTGCTGGCAGTGATTTTGATTATCAATGGTCTACCGGAATTGGAGTTATTCAATCCGGGGGAACTTCTCTTACTCCTGTGGTTGCTGCTCCCGGAGATTACCAATTGCTGGTAACAAATACTTATAATGGTTGTACGACGACCTCCAGTGTTTCTATTGACCAGGATGATGATGTTCCTGTTGCAAATGCTGGCCAGGATGGTTTATTAACCTGTGCGGTAACCTCCCTTGACTTAGACGGTTCCGGCTCTTCTTCTTACGAAGATCTAACTTATCTCTGGACGACGAACAATGGTAATATTGTAAATGGAGAAACTACCCTCAGCCCTACTATTGATGGCCCCGGAGCTTATTTGCTAACCGTGCTGGATACCAGCAATAATTGTATGTCAACTTCAGATGTAATCGTTAGCTTAGACGATACTCATCCGGATATCAATTTTGGCAATCCTGATATTTTGACCTGTGAGACTACCGCAATACCGCTGGACGCTACAAATTCAACAAACGGGAACGATTACGCCTATTTATGGTCGACTTCTGACGGTCAAATTGATAGTGGTATTACTTCCCTTGAACCAACCGTCAGTGAGCCGGGAACCTATACGCTGGAGATTACCAATACCTTCAATGGTTGTGTAACAGTGGATTCGCTCGATGTTGGACAAGATACAGAGCTTCCAATGGTTGACCCTGGGGTAACTGCTGAGTTAACCTGTATCCTGGAGGATTATTTATTGGGTGGTACAGGGACAAGTGTTGGCCCTAACTTTGAGTATAGCTGGACTACCGATGTAGGTAACTTTATTTCAGCTCAGGACGGCCTAAATGCTTTGATTGATGCACCAGGAACATATACGCTAACGGTTCTGAATACCAGTACAGGCTGTGAAGATGAAGCTTCTGTACCCATTTCTCAGAATAATGAAATACCTCAGCTAAGTTTGTCTGGTGGCGATATTATCAATTGCTATAATCCCGTTAGTAACCTTCAAGTAAGTGTAACCTCTGGAAATACGGACTTCAACTATACATGGAATACTGCAAATGGAGTCATTTTAACAGGGCAAGGCACCGAAGAAATCACCATGAATGAGGATGGAAATTATTCTGTTTTTGTACTGGATAATTACAACGGTTGTACTAATGATATTTCCCAACTGGTAGAAAAGGATACGATTCACCCTTCTGCTGAAGCCGGAATTAGTTTTGAACTTACCTGCATCGATACATTGATTACCTTGGATGGTACTTCATCTTCTTCTGGTCCGGAGTTTGTTTATGAATGGAGCACTACCGACGGTAACATCGTATCTGGCAGTGATGCTCAGGAACCAGTCGTTAATCTAAATGGTACTTATAATTTATTGGTAACCAATACAGAGAATGGTTGTACAGCCGAAGATATTACCAGCGTAATCGCTAATAATGATGTGCCGGTTGCTGATGCCGGAGCAAGCTTAGAGTTAAACTGCTTCCTGCCTGTTCAGGATTTAGACGGAAGCGGATCAACACAAGGTCCTCTTTTTGACTACCTATGGACAACTACCAGCGGTAATATTGTTTCTGACGAAACAACTTTATCTCCGACAATTGATGAAGATGGTACTTATACGCTGCTGGTCGTTAATTCAGATAACGGTTGTCAGGATACGGATGAAGTAAATATCACTTCTAATTTCGCGGAACCTACAGCGATAATCGCAGCTGTTGATGGCGATGTACTGACTTGTGATATCAATTCTTTACAACTTGACGGATCTACCTCTACACCAGTCGGACAAGTTAGCTTTGATTGGGCAACTACGGACGGAAATATTACAGGTAATACAGACGTAAGTGTTATTGATTTGAATCAAACGGGCGAATATGCGTTGATGGTTACAGATATCCAAAATGGATGTACTAACATGACAACCTACGATATTACCATTGATACATTGGTGCCCATCGCCAATATCATTCAACCAGAGATTCTAACCTGTGATAGAACTACCGTAAATGTTGATGGTAGCGGCTCTTCTACAGGCTCGAATTTGGCTTATCAGTGGTCTGGTGGAAACATCGTTTCAGGGCAAGGCACGATTGAAATCACAGTGGATCAAAGTACCGTTTACACGCTTCTGGTTGAGAATACGACCAATGGATGTACATCCCAAACCAGCACTAATGTAGGAATTGACACTATTTCTCCTCTTGCGGTAGCTGCTGCTTTAGACGAATTCGACTGCGTAACCGATCAGGTAGACCTTAGTGGTGATGGATCTTCTGCGGGGCCTAATTACAATTACAACTGGTCAACAGTGGATGGTAGTTTTGTTTCAGGAACTCAGAGCTTGCGCGTAATTGTAGATGAACCTACTACTTATACATTAGTTGTAAAAGATCTGGACAATGGCTGTACACAATCTGCTGATGTATTGGTTCCTGAAAATACGAATGTTCCGACAGGTATTAGCCTGGATGTTATCGATCCGAACTGTTTTGGGGATACCGGAGGAATTGAAATCAGCGAAGTAGACGGAGGAGAAGGGCCTTATGCCTATTCAGTTGATGGTGGAAATAACTTCTTTACGGCACAATTATTAGATGGGTTGGAACCTGGCGTTTACGACATCGTAGTTCAGGATGTTATTGGTTGTGAGTATACTTCTAGCTTTGAAGTTCCTCAAATACCGGCTTTGGATGTAACTGCTGAACCTGAAGTTACAGTAGGCATTGGTCAAACGGAGCAGCTGTTTGCTCAGGTGAACTTCCCTGAAGAAGAGATTGCTCGCATCACCTGGACGCCGGAGGTTTATTTGAGTTGTGCTGATTGTTTTGATCCAATTATTGAAAACGCTCAGGTGAACACCTTCTACACAGTAGAAGTAGAAACTGAAGGCGGCTGTATTGCTACTGCGGAAGTATTGCTTCGCGTTATTAAAGAGCGCGACGTGTTTATTCCAAATGTATTCACACCATTTGCTACGGGTGGCGATAATGACCTTTTAATGATTTTTGCCAATAGCGAACAAGTAGAACAAATAAATTATTTTGAAATTTTTGATCGTTGGGGAAATCGCGTTTTTGGAGCTAATAATTTCCAACCCAATGATCCTGCTTACAGTTGGGACGGTACTTTTAGAGGAGAAGAGTTAAATCCTGGTGTTTTTGTCTACATCGCAGAGATTTTGTTCAAAGATGGAGAAACGATCATTTACAAGGGAAGCGTGACAATTGCCCGTTAATGATCAATTTTTTATACCTTTGTATTCCGTAGCGAAAATTCAATATCGTAACGGTTGAAAATTGGCAAAGGAATTCTAACAAAGAAAGGTGCCTAGGCACCTTTCTTTGTTAGAATTCCTTTGCTAATGAGTGCATTTCATTTTGCCGCTGCCGGCAAGAGAAGAGATTGTTTTTAGAGAGAGGCACGCTGCCGCGTGCCTCTCTCTAAAGAAAACACCTTTTCAAGGACAGCGGCAAAATAAAGTGCACCCTTGCCAATTTTCAATCGTTACAGGATTTAAATTCTTTTTAAAATAAATGACAAAATATATTTTTGTTACGGGAGGGGTTACCAGCTCCCTGGGTAAAGGAATCATTGCCGCATCATTGGCTAAGTTGCTTCAGTCAAGAGGTTTTAAAGTAACCATTCAAAAGTTCGATCCCTATATTAACGTGGACCCGGGAACGCTGAATCCCTACGAACATGGAGAATGTTACGTGACCGACGACGGAGCGGAAACAGATCTGGATCTTGGGCATTACGAGCGCTTTCTCAATGTGCCTACCTCTCAATCCAATAACATTACCACGGGCCGGATTTATCAAACGGTCATCAACAAAGAAAGAGCCGGGGATTATTTGGGCAAAACAGTCCAGGTAATTCCTCATATCACGGATGAGATCAAACAACGGGTTCAATTGCTTGGCCAGAGTGGCAATTATGACATTGTCATCACTGAGCTGGGAGGAACCGTCGGTGATATTGAATCCTTACCCTACCTCGAGTCGCTTCGGCAATTGCGCTGGGAACTAGGAACCGATAATTGTATTGTAGTGCACCTAACGCTGGTTCCTTACCTGAAAGCTGCCAAGGAACTAAAAACAAAACCTACTCAGCATTCTGTAAAAGAACTGCTTAATACCGGTATTCAGCCCGATATTTTGGTATGCAGAACGGAATACGCGCTTTCCATGGATATTCGCCGGAAGCTGGCATTATTTTGTAATGTTGACGTTAGCTCGGTGATCGAAGCCATGGATGCGGAATCAATATATGATGTTCCTCTTCTAATGTTAAAAGAAAAGCTCGATTCTACAGTTATTTCTAAGCTACGCTTGCCGGATCGTCGTGAGCCGGATTTGAAACGCTGGAAGGCCTTCCTGGGCAAGCTGAAGAATCCACTCCACGATGTATCTATTGCATTGGTAGGCAAATACAACGAATTGCAAGATGCCTACAAATCTATTTACGAGGCATTGGTGCATGCAGGAGCCGTCAATGAGTGCAAGGTAAATGTAGTTCCTATCCATTCTGAAAGCCTGGAAACTACTCCGGAAGCTGTTCACAATCGATTGCTTGATTTCAATGGAGTGTTGGTTGCCCCGGGCTTTGGGGAGCGCGGTATTAAGGGCAAGGTAAATGCCATACGCATGGCCCGGGAAAATCAAATACCATTTTTGGGAATTTGTTTGGGGATGCAATGTGCTGTGGTAGAATTTGCACAAAATGTGCTTGAACTAGAGGAGGCAGCTTCCACAGAGGTAAATCCTAATACGCCTGATCCGGTAATTGATATGATGCCCGATCAAAAGAAAATCACTAAGAAAGGAGGGACGATGCGCCTCGGGAGCTACTTGTGTGAACTTCCTAAGCGAAAATCCAAAGCTTACAAAGCTTACCGTTCTTCCAAGGTACAAGAACGCCACCGTCATCGCTATGAGTTCAATAACGATTATATGGAGCGATTCGA
Organism: uncultured Saprospiraceae bacterium; assembly: GCA_964537285.1. Lineage (GTDB taxonomy): Bacteria > Bacteroidota > Bacteroidia > Chitinophagales > Saprospiraceae > CAZHZT01. The sequence continues at coordinate 18,648 of CAZHZT010000101.1, forward strand.
AGCAGCCGGCATGATACCTACAGGAATAAACCCGGAATCTAATCTGGTAGAAATAATGGAACTGACCAATCACCCTTGGTTTGTAGGTGTTCAATTCCATCCGGAGTTAAAGAGCACCGTTGAGAATCCCCACAAGCTATTTGTGGCCTTTGTAAGTGCCTGCATGGATCAAAAATACAATCCTTGAAGAGCAATGGCCCTGATCGAGCGCTGCTTATCGCTGGGCTGGTAATGGCCGGGCTGGTCTGGCTTTCCCGCGACCATTTTTTCTTTTGGGATACCGTTCAGTTGGCCTCTATGCAGGCGCACTGGTATTTTGATAATGGGTTTCGGTATTTTTTTCTTCCGGAGAACATAGATAGTGGGCATCCCCCTTCTTTTGGAGCCTATCTGGCTTTGTGCTGGACGGCTTTTGGGAGAAGTTTGGCCGTCAGTCATTTCGCTATGTTGCCTTTTTTAATAGGCATTTTAATTTTAATTAAAAAAATTGGTCAGCAATTGGCAGGCAATTCCTGGCTTTGGCTTCTATTGTTCGTAATGGCCGATCCTGTTTTTTTAGGACAGGCCGTTTTGGTTAGCCCTGATCTTGTTTTGTTATTTTTTATGCTCCTCTTACTGCTGGGAATCTTCAGGAAGAACGCTTTCTTTATCCTTATCGGATGTGTAGGTTTGTGTATCATTAGCATGCGTGGGATGATGACGGCTGCAGCATTATTCACCTGGCAATTTCTAGTTGAAGTGCAAAAGATGAAAGGGGAAAGGTCTAAGGAAAAAACGGGAGGGATAAAGAAAGAAAACAGTGATCTGCTTCGTATCTTAAGTAAAGCATTGGAGTTGATCAAACCATTTTTGCCCGGAGCCTTCCTTGGATTTGCGTTTTTGGTCGCTCACTATTTGCATGCGGGGTGGATTGGATACCATGAAGAATCGCCCTGGGCACCGAGTTTTGCGAGGGTAGGAGGGAAGGCTCTGGTTTTTAATGCTGCCACCCTTGTTTGGAGAATGCTAGACTACGGGCGCTTTATAGTTGTTGGCGTGTTGATTTGGAGGATTTGGAGGCTGATTTTTAGGAAAAGCTCCTTTTTTAAGAATGAGTTTTCTGTTATAAGTCTGGTACTTGTATTGGGGCTGTTTTTGCTACCTGGTTTATTGCTGCATGCCGGCTTATCTGCACATCGGTATTTTTTACCCATTTTTGTTGGGATGCATCTTTGGGTATTCATAATTATTGAGAACCTGAGCCACAAGTATAAGACCACGCTTAGGTGGCTGGTATTACTCATTCTGTTCAGCGGCCATTTCTGGATCTACCCCAAAGAGATTTCCCAGGGCTGGGATTCGACCTTGGCTCATTGGCCTTATTACGAGCTCCGGGAGGAAATGATTGGGTACATGCGAGAAAATGAAGTTCCCTTTGAGGAAACAGGAACGGTTTTTCCGAACACGGCTTCTTTTCGATATATTGATCTTGAGGAAGCGGACACCCAATTTGCGCTGAAGGATTTGGAGGCGAATGCCTACTTTTTTTATTCTACAGTTTACAATGGCCTAAGTGATGAGGAATTCCGGCTTCTGGAAGAAGCGTGGAGCATTGAGCATCAACTTAAGAAGTGGGGCATAGAGGTTATTTTGTACAAAAAATAAACTTAAATTTTTTCACCCTTAACCTTTTATCTTTCTCTTAATATACTTATCTTTGCATCCGCTATTGAATAGCGAGGCATCTTGTACTTAAGCCAATGTGAAGCTGTAGCACAGAAAACATGAACCGGAGGAGTGGCAGAGCTGGTTTAATGCACCGGTCTTGAAAACCGGCGTGGGTTAACGCCCACCGGGGGTTCGAATCCCTCCTCCTCCGCCAAAGCAAGAGCCTTCAAAACCCGGCAGGGTGGCACAAAAAATTAAAAAAACTGAATCAAGTCTCACTTGAATTCAGGTTTTTTAATTTTTTGTGCCAGGGCGCTAGCCCTTTGAAGGCTCTTGCTTTAAAGCTCTCCGTCTAAGGGATCAACGCAGTTAATCCCTTCTTTTTTTTTATCTAAAAAGCATAAGCCCTTGTAAGTCATTGAGTTAAAAGGGCTTCGTTTTAATAGTTGTTTTAAGGGTTGTCGACTTTTCGCGTTTTGGATTGTTTTGACCGGAAATTAGTACATTAGATGCTATTTTTTCTTGTTCTTTATCTGTCAACCTAACAAAAACGGACACACTAAGAAAGGCCGAAATTAATTTGGTAAGTTCTTAAAGCAGGCCGTTAGGCCTGCCTGATCGTAGCCCTGGGTTCTCCCAGGGTTATAAGGTATAGAGACCAACTTCCGCGAAGCGCATACGCATCAAGATAACTTTTTATCATATAAAGATTCAAAG
>CAZHZT010000102.1:0-8433 GCA_964537285.1 uncultured Saprospiraceae bacterium
CTAACAATTTCATATATATTATGCAAAGTTATCTTGATGCGTATGCGCTAAGCGGCGTAAATTTGGTTTTGGAAATCCAAAACAAGAATTGCGGATAATTCTTCTGACGCTTGTTATTTTTCTCTAATACTTGAAATTCTCAATCCTTTTTTTCTTGACAAATCAATTTTTAGTTCGTAAATTCCAGCTGTTTAAAAGTGAATTACTTCTTGGGTTTATCCCCAACTGCTTAATTTTACCCACAATAAAACAGGCATGCTTTACATCAACCCCTTTGAATTACTTGAAATAGAATCCACGGATAAACGAGACATCAAAAAAGCTAAAAACAGGAAGTTAGCTGAGATTGAGCTCTCGGATGAAGGCGGAATATATTACAACAATCAACTTATTGATCGATCAACTTTACTAAGAATAGCCGATCAATTAAGCGATGATCAATTAGCTTTCCACTGGTTATTTATTCATCACCAACCTTTATTAAATAAGTTTTTAAAGACAGGAGATACCGATTTCTATAAAAAATATCAGCATCATGAGATGTTTGAAAACCTGCCTTTCATACATTTTATTGAACCTTATTTTATACCTGCTTTCAAAAATGCCCTTTGGTTAGCTTATCATAGTCAAAATACCGAATTAGTAAAACGATTATTTCAAGCTCCCCCAATGGTTTCTATCCGGCAACGATCAAAATTATTTGATCAGCTGGAAAAGACTTTAATTAAGGTCTATCAGGAAAAATCGCATACGCTCAATTGGCTGGGAGTTTCTAACCAAAGAATACAGCAAAAAGGAGCTTCACATTTACATCAAAAGGCCCTTGAAAAGCTTAACCTTCCGGGTTTAAATGCCTTACCAGAGGCTTTTTTGGAAATCCGCAATCATTTCGCACGTATGCTCAAAGAGTTTGCATTGCTTATCATAAATCATTGTCAAAGCGAGAATTGGGAGTACGCCCTTGAATTGATAGATCTGGCAATGGAGCTCAATGTTAGCGCTTCGGTTGGTAAAGAAGTCATTCGGGCCAGGAATAAGATTTATGTGAAAGCCCAAAAGTCTTTATTAAGTAAGGAAGAAAAGCTTAAAAAGGCGATGCTCCAAATGGTGCAGCAGTTGCAAGATAAAAAGTTCAATCTCTCCTTTTACCGGCTTAGTCCACTAGAAGCTAGTGATGGAATTGAAGCCATTCTTGATGATGAGGCCCTCAAAAGTACGGTAAGCGGGATAGAAGCGCTGAAAGGGCAGGTGGTTACGGTGTTATGTGAAATTGCTGTAATGGCTTGGCTTAAAAACGGAAACAACTACCTCTTTCAATTAATCATCGAAAAGGCTAAGCGCATTGATCTTTCTTCTTCCTACAACAAAAGCCCGGATAGCTCCGCTGAAGAAGATCTGGATCTGCTGCTGCTGGTACTCATCGGGCTTCGTAGTGCGCTGAGTGACTCTACTCTTACTAAAAACGATAAAAAAGAACGGGCATCCGGAGCCGTGGCGCTTCTTCGGTTTGTGCTTAGCCCGGAATTAATTCAGGAGTTGGTTAAAATGAATAATCCCGCTCTTCGAGCACAGATCTTCGAAGAACTCTACCCGGTTTTTCATTTCGCCAAACGTTACAGCCCTCAAACCCTCATAGAACTGTTCCGTTCACTCAATCCGCTTGCCAATGTGGATAAAGGCTTTAAAGATATGCTGGATAAAATCCAGACTTATTCTTACCAAAAACTTAAAAAAGAAGCCGACGAAAGAGAGAAGGAACGAAAAACCAGGAGAAAACAGGCTTCTCAAAAGAGACGTGAACCTTCCTTCTGGGAAAAATGGATCAACAATCTGGTAAAATGGCTTAGAGAAAGTTCTAATACCGGAAATAACAGGATTATCCAGTTTTCCGTTGTAGGAATTATGGCGACTTTAATTATTTTTCTAGGATTAGTTATTGTCCCAAAATTGAACGCTACTTATGATCTGGATAAAGTGTCGGCTTATTCTGGTAGAAAGCCTGTAATCATAGATACAACGGCTAAAGTAGAACCTCTAAAAGAATATTTTGAGGAAAAATCTAAATATGAAGGCAATCGGCTGAACACCAATGAACAGCCCTTTAGTGTTTGCTTCGGAAAGGGTAAATTTGATGCGTCCACAAGAAATCAAATTACGGTGTTAAACAAAGCTGACCGCGATGTAATCGTATGTGTTTTCGGGAAAGAAGCAATCATTCGCCATGCTTATATTCGTAGCGGCGACAGAATAACGCTCGATCAATTACCGGGGGGAGAACTTAGTTTGCGCTATTACTCAGGTAAAGACTGGAATCCCACTAAGCCCAATGGCTGCAATAATTGGGGAGGCTTTGATACCGATTCTCGCTACTGGTATAGAAGAGTGCTTAAGCAGGGTTGGCTTGAATTTACGGGCAATACCTATGAATACAGTGTTTTTGCTCCTGGTACTGAAGCGTTTGAAAAAGCATTTATAGGTGCTTCCTCAACGACTTATTTTTTTAATAATAATGATCGCTATAACACTTTTATAGATAATTGATAATGGAAAATAAAATTAACCCTGAGCACTTCAAACTTTATATTCAATTGCTCAATCAAGCATTTGAAATAGAGAAAAAAACGGCTAAAATCCGGGAACCTAACTCAATAATTCGAAATATCAAGCGCTTAAAGGAGCTATTTGAGACTTCATTACCTGAATTCGAAGACGAACAAGCCGGCTTATTCGTTTACGATCCTCTTGGCGAACCTTATGATGAAACCCGAACCGATTGTAATGCCAGTATTGCCGGGGAAGAAACGGAAAACCTGAAAATATCCGAAGTTATTAAACCAATCATTTATCTGAAGAAAATGAACGGAGGAAACCAAATTATTCAGAAAGGAGTTGTGGTGGTAAAAGCTTCAAAGAATATATAATTCAATATGAGTCAAACTATTAATTTCGGCATTGATCTCGGAACAACCAACTCAGTGCTGGCCAAATTTGAAAATGGTAAAGTAAAGATTTTCAAGGACATCATTTCGTTGAAGGAAACCGTACCCTCAGTGGTGTTTTTCCGGAAAGAACGTATCGTTATTGGCACCAAGGCAAAAGAAAGGCTCGAAAGGGATGCCGCTAACGTGTACAGTTCTTTTAAACGAAAAATGGGTACCTCAGAATCTTATTGGGTGCCCGCCTTGGAAAACACGGTTTCTCCTCTTGAATTATCGGCTCATATTTTAAAATACCTTAAAAGCCTTACAGATGAGCAAATTGATTCTACTGTAATTACGATTCCTGCTTCTTTTGGAACCATACAATCTAATGCTACCAAGGAAGCGGGGAAGAAAGCGGGTTTTAAGGAAGTGTATTTGTTGCAAGAACCTATCGCTGCCAGTCTGGCCTACGCCAATCAGTCGGAAGCGCAAGGGCTTGAGGAAGGTCAGTGGTTGGTATATGACCTGGGCGGAGGTACTTTTGATGTAGCGCTGGTGCGGATCATGGATGGAGAGATGAAAGTAATAGATCACGAAGGAAACAATTTTTTGGGCGGCGCCGACTTTGACCATCTTATCCTGGATCAGGTCATTATTCCTGAGCTGGAAAAGAATGGAAACTTTACGGATCTGAAACTGGAAATGAAAAAAGCCACAGGAAAACACAATGCAGCTTATTTCAGATGTTTGAATGAGGCAGAGAAAGCCAAAATCGAATTATCTTCCAGTAAAAAGTCTGAAATTGAGATCATTATGGATGATGATGAAGGGGATGAGGTAGATTTGTTGATTTCTATTGATCGTCGCCAATTTGAAAAACTCATTGCACCCGTCATCGAAGATACTTTCAAAATGATCCGGAATATTATGAGTCGGAACGGATTGGGTGCAAGAGATTTGCAATCCGTCATACTGGTGGGCGGCTCTACTTATATACCTTATGTTCGGGAACGATTAGCCAGGGATCTGAAGGTAAAAGTCGATACGAGTATAGATCCGACATCAGCGGTAGCCATTGGCGCTGCTTATTTTGCGGGTACCAAGCCTAAAAATATTTCTACAGAACAAGAACCTGCTTCAAAAGAAGAAATAAAACTTCAGGTAAAAATGGCTTACCAAAAAACCAGCCAGGAAAAAGAGGAGTTTTTTTTAGCCAAGGTTACGGGAGAAATTGATGGCCTTTACTATAGGATTACTCGCCTCGACGGAGGCTTCGATACAGGGCTAAAGCCTTTATCCGCCCAAATTGTCGAGGATCTTCCTTTGGTAGAGCATGCTTACAATGAGTTTCAGTTGCATGTATTGGATGCCCAAAGCAATTCAGTCCCGACGAGTGCGGGCAAGATTTCGATTACTCACGGTAAGTTCAGTATCGAAGGTCAACCCCTGCCTTTCGATATCTGTATCGAGATTGACGATCCCGATACCAATGGCACTCGCCTTGAAGTTATTTTTCAAAAAAATTGGGTGCTACCCGTTAGAAGTACAAAAGTTTTCCCTCTAAAAAGAGCTATAAAAGAAGGACGAAAAGAAGATCAGGTCTTAATCAATATAGTGGAAGGCCCTTCATACGCTATGCCAGAAGCCTGCCAGACAATCGGCTTCATAAAAATTACCGGAAATGATGTAAGCAGAGATATAGCTGCAGAATCGGATCTGGAAATTACTTTTAAAATGTCTGAGTCTCGTGACCTAGAGGTCTCCGCTTATTTAACCATGACGGATCAGGAGTTTACGCATGTCTTTACACCAACAGAAAGACATACGCCTGTAGATGAACTGCAAAGCCAAATTACACACCTAAGCGCTAAGCTAAGAGATGAAATTAAGGAAGCTGAAAAATATGAAGACTACGAGCGCGCTCAAAAACTGACAGAGCTGATCGGAAATATGCAACAGCTTAAAAAAGAAATTCTTGAAGTAACCCTGGAAGACGTTACCGACAAAAGGTATCAGCTGGAAGACAAAAAGCGAAAGCTGGCTCTTGAAGTAGATAAAATTACTAAAGGCAAACAGCTGCACGCCCAAAGAAAAGAATACCACGATGCTAAAGAATGGGGAAGTCGGATCATTCGAAATTACGGAACAGAAGAAGAGCGCACACGTTTCCATGAAATCAAACAAGCGGAAGATCAATTTCTCTATACCGACAGTCTGGCCAAGATAAAAGAGAAAAATGAAGAACTGAGAGAAATGATTAATCGCATTTATTGGCGTACTCCCGATTTACTCATTGAAATCTATCATTTCTATGCCAGTCCGGTGCATGCTACCGCCTATTCTAATCCGGACCGGGCTCAAAAGTTGATTAAAGAAGGAAGAGAAGCCATTCGAAATCAAGATTGGCGAGGCTTGTCGCAAGTAAATGTCGGGTTAATAGGCATTATGCCTTTTCAAATGAGAGGGGGATTCGGAAGCGGCCGCAGTGTTGGTTTTTAGGGGTCATTTCATTTTGTCGCTGCCGGCAAGAGAAGAGATTATTTTTAGAGCTGTCCCGACAGCTAAGCTTTGTTCTTTTTCAAATTACTTTAGTATCTTGTAGTTTATGAAAAAACTACCCATTGGCATACAAGATTTTAGAATTCTTAGAGAAGGGGGGTATTTGTATATAGATAAAACAGCCTTAATTTTCCAACTCGTGGATGAAGGAAAGTATTATTTCCTTTCTCACCAGAAAAAGCTATTGCGCAGATAAAAATAAAAAGATATGCTGAACCTTTCCGCAACGAAGAAAGAGAAGTGCGGTTAGTAGGCATTAGCTTCGGGAAAGATATAAAGGGAGTGACGGCTTGGAAGGAAGAGCTTTTATAGAGGCTTTTGATTGCGTCAAAATAGAAGAGGCATGGGTTCCCCCATGCCTCTTCTATTTTGGTGAAATTAGAAAGAAAAAAACTATTCTTTCACCATTCTTTCTACAGCTCGTTCATCATTAACTGTTACTTCTATGTGGTATATTCCCGGTGTAAGGAAATCCAGGTTTAAGGTTGCAGGCAATTGATTATTTTGATAAACACTACGTCCGAAATTATCAAATATTCTAATCAACCCTTCCCCAGTATTCAAGATATCTTTTTTCCAGTTAAATTGAATCTGATCTGCAAAAGGGTTAGGGTATAGCTCGAATAAGTCCGAAGCGTTCGCAAGGTTTTGTGTAGAAGAAACCATGCCTTCTTCTAATTGGTATCGATAATTATTATTAGGCGAATAGTTTAAGAAGCCTCCAATATTGGTAGGGCCACTAAGGAGGTAAACCCAACCGTCAAGGACGAAAGAAGCAGGAGCCCAGCGTGACCATCCCGGGTGAGGAGTTAACTCTTCCCATTCATCTAGTACTGGATCGTACGACCAGAACTCTCCCTCTTGCATTGATGTGTGATCAACGCCATCACCACTTAATACGTAACCTTTGTCTTCGAAAGAAGACTGGGTGCCTGCTACGCGTCCTTCCCCGGGGAGTGTAGCTTTTTGTTCCCACTCATCATTTGTTGGGTCGTAGCGATACCATTCATTGGAAATAAATCCATTTCCATGACCGAAGCCGACATAGATGGAATCATTCACAGCAAATTGAAAAGGGTGGTGCCGAGGCAGTGCCGGAAAATCTGGTTTTTGTTCCCAGGTATCGTTGAGCATGTCGTATTCCCACCAATCGTTTAGGTTACCAGCCGCAGAACCGCCCAAGCCCACAAAGATCTTGTCGTTGTGAACGATGAAAGCTGGGTGGATACGAGCAGAACAAGGGCATGTGGTAATTTCCGTCCAGGTTCCTGTATCCGGGTCAAATTCCCAGATATCACCTCTGTAGTTTGAACCATCAAAACCAAATCCGAAATAAGCTTTACCGTTCCAGGTGTCGCCGATACCAAAGCCACGGCCTCCGACTGGAAAAGGGTCGAGTTCAGTCCAACTATCGGTTGTAGGGTCATATTCGAAAAAGACATTCAGGAAGAAATTTTCATCGGCTCCGGCTACAAAATAACCTTTGCCATTGAGGGCAAATCCGTAGGAATGGTCGGTAACCAAGCCATTTGGCATAGGGGCGATTTCTTCCCACTCTTGGGCGAAAAGATAAGAAGCAAAGAAAAAAGTAAATACAAGAAGGTAGAATGATCTCATGATTAATATTCGTTTGTTGTAGTCAAAAAAGGATTTGTCATTGCATTAATTCTTCAATACGATCACAGCTATACAAAACAGGTCCGTTTTAGTTTTAGGAACGGCGGAGAAAAAGCGAAAAAGTCGGCATATAATCATTTGAAGATATGGTGGAAGTCGTTTTAATACTTTTCTTCCACTCCACCCTTCAATCAAAAGTTATCGGGAATTTAAATATTAATGATATTTATCCAGCGATTCTCCCCTTGAATGAGATGGAGGCCGAAAGGGGAGAATCGCTGCGTAGCGGCGTAAATTTGGTTTTAGATTTCCAAAACGAGAATTAGTGATATTTATCATTGAGTAAAAAAGTTTTGATTTTATTTTGTTTCCTTTCTAATCAAACAGACACATTATGAAGCCAATTCTTTTTTTGCTAATCCTTATTTTATTGCCAGAAATGCTCCTTCACGCTCAAGTACTGGATGTTAATGGCAATGCGAGAATATTAGGCAGCTTGGAATTAGATGCCGGGAATGCCAATATTTTTATCGGTCCGGGGGCCGGTAGCTCAGACTCCTCAAGTTTTGAAAACACCTTCATTGGTTTTGATGCGGGCTTGAATAATATAAATGGTTCTTTTAATGTCTTTTTGGGAAGAGGAGCAGGTTTTACAAATACATATGGCAGCTTTAATGTATTTTTAGGTGTAAATGCCGGACTGAATAACACAACCGGAGAACTCAATACTTTTATCGGAAATAGTGCCGGAGAGTTCAATTTAACAGGCACCAGAAATACATTTGTTGGCCGTTCGGCAGGATTGAAAAACCTTTCGGGGGGCAGTAATACCTTTATCGGCGAAGCCAGTGGTATTGAAAATTCTACTGGTGAGTGGAATACTTACCTGGGCGAGGGCAGTGGTTTGTACAATCAGGCCAGTTCTGATAATACATTGATTGGAGGAGAAGCGGGTATTAATAATCGGGCATCCGGAAATACTATGGTGGGGAGGTTGGCCGGTTACCTGAATGAGGAAGGAGGTAATAACTCATTTTTCGGTTTAGGCGCGGGCTTTTCGAATACAAGCGGGAGCGAAAATATAGCTATTGGTAAAGATGCTCTTTTCTATAACACAACTGCATCTGGCTTAGTGGCTATAGGGGATTCCGCTATGTTTTATAATGGGAAAGGCAGTTCGTATCCCGAACTAGTTGAAAGAAATACGGCCATTGGCTCAAAGGCCCTTTTTCATAATGGGAAAGATATTTTATATTCCAACCAGGGTAAGAATAATACAGCAATTGGTTATTCAGCGCTGTTCTCTAATACAGCAGGGTACTGGAATACAGCAATT
>CAZHZT010000102.1:8533-20996 GCA_964537285.1 uncultured Saprospiraceae bacterium
GGTTCTTTAGCACTATACTCTAATACAGCAGGGAACTTGAATACAGCAATTGGTTATTCAGTGCTGTTCTCTAATACAGCAGGGTACTGGAATACAGCAATTGGTTCTTTAGCACTATACTCTAATACAGCAGGGAACTTGAATACAGCAATTGGTTCATCAGCACTATACTCTAATACAGCAGGGGACTTGAATACAGCAATCGGTTCATCAGCACTATACTCTAATACAGCAGGGTACTGGAATACAGCAATCGGTAATCAAGCACTATACTATAATACAGCAGGGTACTGGAATACAGCAATTGGTTCATCAGCACTATACTTTAATACAGAAGGGGACAGTAATACGGCAATTGGTTTTCAAGCACTAGTTCATACAACAGGGAACCGTAATACAGCAATTGGTTCTAGAGCACTATACTACAACCAAACGGGGAGTTCTAATGTAGCCATTGGAATGGAGGCTTTATATTGGAATGACAACCATAGCAATTTAGTGGCTATCGGTGATTCTGCCCTAAGGAACAATGGATTAAATGCAACCCAAAATTTCCACGGAACGGCTAATACGGCTTTGGGATCAAAAGCTTTGATGGAAAATACGATTGGACGTCAAAATACGGGCTTGGGTTATGCTGCACTAAGAGAAAATATATCCGGCTCCGGAAATACTGCTTTGGGATATAACAGCCTGACCTTAAATGAAAGTGGTACAGGAAATACAGCGGCTGGCCACTTAGCATTGTTTGAAAATATTGACGGGAGTTATAATACCGCCTTTGGTTATGATGCATTGCGTTTTAATGATAATGGAAGTCTAAATGCCGCCTTGGGGCACCAGGCATTGTATAACAATTTAAGCGGGAAAGGAAATATTGGCATTGGGTATAAAGCCCTAACCAATAATAGTACTGGTTTTCATAACTCAGGAGTAGGACGGGAAGCTGATGTCAATAATTCAGGCTACTCTTATGCCGGTGCTTTTGGTGCTTTCTCCCTTTCTACAGCCACCAATAAAACCGTCATCGCCCGAAATGCTCTCGACCAGGTTATCGGCGGTTATGCCAGTTGGAGCGACTTAAGCGACGGCCGTTTCAAGGAGGAAGTGCGCGAAAACGTTCCCGGCATGGAATTTATCCGTGAACTTCGCCCTGTCACTTATCGTGTTAAACTGGAAGATTTGCAGCGACACATCACCAGCCAAATGCCGGATACCATTGCGCGTAAGTACTATCCTAGCTCTCAGGAAAAAGCCGCCGCCGCCGCAGAGGTACAATCCGGGTTTATTGCTCAGGAAGTAGAAGCTGCCGCCCAGAAGGTTGATTACAATTTCATCGGAGTCAATGCCCCCAAAAATGAAACGGACTATTACAGCATCGCTTATGCTAAATTTGTTCCCAGCATTGTGAAAGCACTACAGGAACAGGAAGCAAAAATGGAAAAGATACAAGATGAAAATCAAGCCCTTGAAGAAAAAGTAAATGCCCTTCAGAAGGAAAATCAAGCTATGCATAATGAAATGCAACAGTTAGGCCGTTTATTGGAATCCTTCGAGCAACGCTTAGTGGACTGCTGTTCTAAATCGAAAACCGAATTTCGCACCCCAGGCACGGAGCCTGTTCGTCCTCGTCTTGATCAAAACCTCCCCAACCCATTTGATCAAGAAACTCGCATCGGATATTATATTCCGGAAACAGTCGAAAATGCTCAGTTACAAATCTTTTCGGCTAATGGCTTGCAAGTAGAACTAATTAGCATAGACACCCGGCACGAAGGCAGCACGACCTTAGAGGCCAGGCAACTCAATCCCGGCATTTATTTTTATTCGCTCATCCTTGATGGGCAACTTTTTGATACCAAACAAATGATCTTGATAAGATCCTGATTGAAAGCAGAAATGTCAAATTCGTAGTTCGCCCACTCTCAGCCTGGCAGAAAATCTATTTTTTTACTGTCTTTAACAATATGAGAAAGTGTATCAGCATAATGGGTTTTCGTAATTTGAGAGGGGCGGGCTTACCTATATGTATATAAAATGGAAGGGATTTTGGCCAACTGTATCCAATATTGCATTTTTTTAGCAGATCTTGAATAAAGGTGTTGCACTATGCAAACTTCAAGGCTTCCTACATCGTTTAAACGATAGTATTTTATGCTTTAACAGCAATTCTCGTTTTGGAAATCCAAAACCAAATCTATGCCGCTTCGCGGCGATATTTTCTTTTGAGGGGGCCGAAAGGGCCGTTTTGCGAAGCAAAACGGCCCTTTCGGCCCCCTCAAAAGAAAATATCGCGCCGTAGGCGCGTTTATTTTCCAAAGCAAGAATCGCTGATGCTTTAAGATACTACTTAACAATTTGTCAAAGAACGACAATTCTCTAAATTCATCCGAAAAGTTATTGAAGCCTCTGAAAATAATAAAAAAAGCACTCAAATTCTTAGTCTATCTTGGACTGTTCCTCCTGTTGCTCCTACTTGTTTTGTGGGGAGCGCTCCAAATGCCTTCGGTTCAAAATCGCATAATAGCACAAGTTACGCACTACTTGTCCGGAAAGTTTAGCGCCCCGCTTAATGTTGGCCATGTGGAAATAGACTTTTTTAACCGATTGGTACTGGAAAAAGTCTATATTGAAGACCTCAAAGGAGATACGCTGCTCTACATGAACAGTTTAAAAATGGGCCTTAGCCTGTTTGCCCCTTTACAAAAGCAAGTGAACATCGAAGGCATAGATGTCGAAAAAACCATAATCCACTTACACAGAGGCCCGGACAGCACATTCAATTTTCAATACCTATTAGACGCTTTTGGAAGTGAGGCTATCGATAATACGACCCCAAAGGAGAACAACAATGCTCCCTGGAAATTGGATCTGAACCGGATTAAACTGAAAGATATTCGCTTGCATTGGTTGGATAGCCTGACCAAAACGGAGGTAAGTGCTTACCTTGGAAATCTGGACACCAGGGTTGATGGCCTTTCCTTACCTGAGCAAAGCCTGGAAATCAGGTCGTTTTTAGTGAAAAATGCCAATATTGATTATGATAGTTGGGCAATCATGGACACGACCGCTTCCAATAAAAATTCGGCTCCCTTAGTATTTCCTTACTTAGGCTGGAATATAGAAACCGGAAATTTGACCCTTGAAAACATAAACTTCTCTTTTGATGATCGCACAAAAGGCCGGGCTCTTCCTCATACTTTTGATCCGGCGCATCTTTCATACAAAGATGCCCATTTAGTGTTAAAGGACGTTCAATGGACGCCAGAAGTGCTTCGCGGAAACATGGAGAGACTATCCTTTCAAGAAAGGAATGGCTTTGAAATCAGTGAGTTAGGATTTGATTTTGAGGCAACCAATAACGATATCCGCATGGAAGGATTGAGTTTGCGCACTTCCCGAAGCCGTCTTGCGCCCTCAGAGGTAAGCTTGCGGTTTGATGATTTCAATGCTCTTTCCAATGTCATGGAACAGGTCTTCATGAATATCCGACTGGATGCTGCTACAATTTCCAGAAAGGATATAGAATACTGGACCGGGCCTGTTTCTGCTTTAGAAAACCTGGGCAACCAACCCTTGGAGGTCTCTGTTGCCTTAAGTGGAAAGCCATCTGATTTAAATTTCCAAAAGTTTCAGATGAAAGTTGGAAATGACAATCAGCTCAACTTCGATGGGAATGTCAAGGGGCTTCCGGCGCTGGAAGAGCTTTCTTTTAAGTTGAATTTAGATAAACTCACGACTTCTTATCGTTCTTTAAAAGCTTTGAACATAAACGTACCTGATGGTTTGGAGCCTTTCGGACAAATGGAGTTGAACGCAAAGCTCGAAGGCTCTATTGATCAATTGAACGCTGAAACCATCCATTTTAAAACAACTCAAAATACCGTTTTTAAGGGGGCAGTACTCGCAAATAACCTGACTGATTTGGACCGTCTAGATTATAAAGTCCAAATACAGGAGTTTCGTACGCTACCGCAAGATTGGCATGGCTTTTTTAATGACAGCATACCCTCCGTTTTAAGCGCCTTTGAAGCTCTTAATTATCAGGCAACGATTGAAGGAACAGTCCGGGATATAAGTCTGAATGGCCAGCTAAAAACAAATGCCGGTGTGGCTCAACAAAACCTTTTGATCCAATTTACTCCTGAATATAAAAATGCTCGTTATAATGGACAAGTGCAGTTGAATGACCTTGCCTTAAACCGGATTTTGGATAACCCGGACCTTGGAAATGCTTCTTTTAACTTCAATGTTCAGGGTCAGGGGCTTTCATTGGATAGCTTAAATACGCACCTTAAAGCCACTATTCAGGAATTTCAATTTAGAGCTTATGATTATCGCAATATCGATATTGAAGGACAGCTGAATGCGAAACAATTTGAAGGGAAATTTGCGGTAGACGATGATAATTTACGCCTTAAATTTCAAGGACGGGCAAATTTCAAGGATAGCTTGCCTGAAGTTCAAGCCAATATTATACTCGATACCGCCAACTTAAATAAGCTTCAACTTTACCCAACCCCCTTGCATTTGCATTCTAAATTGGCCTTTGATCTGAAGGGAAGTGAGGTCGATAACCTACTCGGAACAGCCCATATTTCCGATTTTAAAATTGCAGATGAGAATAGGCAGTATGCTATGGACAGCATTTCCTTTTTCTCCAAAACGCTTGACAATAGCCAAAAAGAAATGAGATTGGAAAGTGATATTTTGAATGCACGGCTTTTAGGCGAATTCGAGATTAATACATTAAATCAATTCATGCTCCACTTTGTCAACGAACTTTTTCCCATTGAAGAGCTTCTTGACACTACCATGCAGAAAAAATTAGTGCTCGAAGAAAAAAAACAAGAATTTCGACTTCAGTTAAATCTTTCTAAGCCGACTCGCTTGACTAAATTTTTCATTCCTCAATTAGAGCAGTTGGATACGGCCTTTCTTGATTTAAAATTAAACAGTCAGAAACGCAATATTTTACTGGATGCGCTTATTCCCTCCGCTAGTGTGAGCGGAGTCATTTTGGACAGCATTCGGCTTGCTTCAGAAGGCAAGCCAGAGCTTATTCAAAATTCACTAAATATAAAAAGTATTAGAAGTGAAGAAGAACTGTTACTTGCGCATCTAAATTTTCACGCAAATTTGTTTCGGGATAGCCTTTTGCTGGATTTGGCAGCAGGGAGTAGTTTGGAACAGCGAAATGATCGATTGGCATGGAAAGCCATTGTTAAAAATGAGAAAGATAAATATATAGGCAAATTACTTAGCCCGATAATTATAAATAATGAAGATTGGAGCGTTCCGGCTAGCAACAAAATAGTATTTGATGGCGAACGATTTTTTATTGATAACTTAAAACTTAATCGTGAAGGTCAACTGTTCTTTGCTCAAAGTGATGTTAAGAATAAAAATAGTCAATTTATCCCTTTAAAAATTGGATTTAAAGACTTTAAAATCGGTGAAATTGTTGAACTCGCCGGGCAGGACGCCGATTTAGTCGGCGGAGGCTTGAATGGTGTGTTTACATTATCCATGCCGGAGGCCGACCTATTATATAGAGTTGATCTGGATGTTTCCGATTTAGTACTAAACGATGAGCCACTGGGGAATCTTTCATTAAATGCTGCTCCGGATCTTAAATCCATGCTTTTAAATATAGATATTGGCCTTCAGGGGCAGAATAACAACCTTCAGTTAACTGGAAGCTATGGTTTGGAATCCAATAACCTGGATTTTGAACTGGATGTTCCATCCTTGCGCTTTAGCCTGATCGATAGGTTTTCCTTAGGATATTTAAAAGATACGAAAGGCCAGTTGGTGGCAAAGTTAAATATCGGAGGTAAAGCAGATGCTCCGGAGGTTAAGGGGTTTATGCGTTTGGAAAATACAGAAGTTTTTGTGGATTACCTGAAAGCCCGCTTTAGTTTTTCCGAGCACACTATCCAATTCCGGGAATCTCAGATTGATATAGGACGGCTTCAACTTAAAGATTCCGAGGGGCGACCTGCTGAATTCAGTGGAAGTATTAATCACGATCATTTCAATGATATTCAGTTAGACCTTCAGTTTGATGCGCCTTCTTTGCTCGTTCTTAATTCTCAGCCAAACGATAGCGAGTTGTTTTATGGTAAGATTATTCTGTCGGCCAATGTAAAGGTAAATGGAGCGCTTGAGAAACCCAAAGTGACCATCAATACGCGCTCACTCAGTGGTACGCACTTAACAGTGATACCGCTTGCCGGCGAAAGTGAGATCGTTGAAGAAAAGTTTATCATCTTTGGCGATCCAGAACAAGTTGAGCAAAGTAACACCGAGTCAAGCCAACGTACTTATGTAACCAACGCCACCGGTTTAGATCTTTCGCTTAAGTTAGAACTGACACCGGATGCCAAGCTTATCACGATTATTGATCCCCAGACCGGGGATCGTCTCGAAATGAAGGGCAACGCCAATTTGCTGGTAGAAATGGAACCTAATGGTGAACTGCGGACTACCGGGCCTATTTCCCTGACCGAAGGAAGTTATTTCCTCAATTACGAAGGCTTGGTTAAACGCAAGTTTACGATCCAGAAAGGGAGTGATATTTACCTGCCGGGAGATCCTATGGAAGCTCAATTTGACATTACGGCCATTTATACTGCCCGGGCCAGTGTTTACGATTTGATCAGTAACCAAATCAATTTGAATCCAACAGAAGAAGCAGCAGCCCGGCGGCGGCAAAATATTGATGTATTGATGAATATGAAAGGTACCCTGGCACAACCGGAGATTTCTTTTTCCATTCGAATAGGAGATAACTTTTCGGGTAACCTGGCGGATGCTGTTTCTCAGCGCTTAAATCAGCTGGAAGAACAAAAAACAGAGCTTAATAAACAAGTTTTTGGCTTACTTTTATTCAATTCCTTTATTTCTACTAATTCCGGCAGTAGCATGGCCAATGCCGGAGAAAATTTAGCATTAAAAAGTGTAAGCAGCTTTCTTACCCAGCAACTCAATCGCCTGGCCGGTCAATACACCAAAGGAGTTGATCTCAACATAGGTCTTGACTCCTACAATACGGCAACAGACGAAAATGTTACTGAACTACAGGTTGGAGTTTCTAAGCAACTACTTAATGAGCGTTTATCCGTTCAGGTCGGAGGAAACTTAGGGGTAAATGCTCCGGCTGGAAGCCAAAGTACAACCACCACTACAATTGCCGGAAGTTTTTTGTTAGAATATAAACTTACTGAAGATGGCCGCTACCGGGTGCGTGTTTTCCGACGGCCCGATACGGATATATTTAGTGAAGGGATCCGTTCCGGAGCCGGCATAATTTTTAAAAAATCTTTTGGTGATGTTCTTTCCGATACCTTAAAAAATGCATTCCCCGAAAATGATTAGGTTTATTTATTTTTTACTTCTTTCCATCCTGCTAAGTTTCCTTTTTTCCTGTAAAGCCACAAAAAGCCTTCAGAAAGATCAGTTGTTATACAATGACGCAGAAATAAAATATGAAGGCAATAAACCAAATGTTGCCGCACTTGATCTTTACTACGAAATTCGCCAAAAGCCCAATAGTAGGTTCTTGATTTGGCCGATTGAATTAGGCATTTACAATTTGTTTAGAAATAGTGAAAAAGGCTTGGGAAAGTGGCTGCGCAATACATTGGGGGAGCCCCCGGTAATATATGATCCCGGCAAATCTAAAGTGAGTAGTGAGGCGCTGAAAAAAAAATTAAAGGATGAAGGCTACTTACAGTCAAGGGTTTCTTTTGATACTATTGTAAAAAAGCAAAAGGCCAGGGTCGTTTATAAGGTAAAGGCCGGAGAACGCTACCAACTAAAGGAGGTAAACTGGCCTACAGATACCACCCAAATAGGTCAAATGGTGCAATCTGAGCGCCAAGGAAGTGTTTTGATTCCAGGCCAGCCGTATCGTACGGAATTGTTGAGCAATGAGCGGCAACGTCTTTCAAAGTCAGGTTTAGAAAAAGGCTTTTATGGTTTAAATGCGGATGTTTTCTATTATTTCTTGGATACTACCAAGGGCGATCATGAAGTGCGTGCCTATCTGCGCATAGCTGAAAAACCATCCGGGAGCAGGCTCAAACCTTATTGTATAGGAAAAACAAGCATTTATCCTACTTATGTGCTAGGTCAAACGCTAGGTGATTTCCTGAAAGATACCCTCGTTGAGGAAGGGTTTACTTTTATTCAGGCAAAGCGTTTTGTACAATCCAAACGCTTACGGAATGCGATTTTACAAAGGGAAGGAGAACTTTTTCAGCAAAGCCTTCAGCAAAAGTCTATTAATAGGCTTCTGGCTTTAGGGCCTTTTAAATTTGTGAATCTCGAATATCGCCTGCGGAAAGTTGAAGACAGCCTTTTTCTGGATCGCGTCTTTTATTTGACCCCCGGGCTCACCCAGGATTTTTCGGTTGAGTTAGAAACCAGCACCCTTAGCACAGCCAGTAGCTCGTTGGATTTTGGACTCAATATCACCTATACCCATCGCAATATTTTTAGAGGTGCAGAGCAACTACAGATCCGTTTTTCAGCAGGAGCCTCTACTCAGTTAGGGAGCAATGTAGATTTTATCAATAGTGTTAACCTTTCCCTGGAAAATAGATTGAGCATCCCGGGTTTAGTGGGGCCTTTTAAGCTGTTAAATGCTGATAAATTCTGGCAATCCAGTACCAATATTTTGTTAAGTGGTGAATTTCAGCGGCGTACTAACTTTTTTACCCTGGCATCTGTTCGAACTCAATTTGGTTATGAATGGCGACCAGGGCCTTTGCATCGATTTCAATTTTTTCCGGTTCAATTTACGCTGGTTAACCTAATTAGCCGTTCGGCTGTTTTTCAGCGGCGTCTGGATCGAAATCCACGCCTGGAGGCCAGTTTTGACAACTACGTGATTATAGGTTCCTTATTTCAGTTGGATTACAGCGAAGAAAAACCTGGTGAGCGGGAGAATTTCTTCGCTTTTAGCATGGAATTAGAACCGGCCGGAAATGTTGCAAAAGGCTTATCTGATTTATTTGCTTCATCTGCGGATCAACCCTATAAAGTTTTTGGAGTGCCTTTTGCCCAATTTATATGCGTAGAAGGAGAACTGAGACGGCACTGGTACCAAAGGCATACGGCATTAGCTACGCGTTTTCGCTTAGGCATTGCCCTTCCGTATGGCAATGTCGATGCTGTGCCTTATGTCAGGCAATTCTTTGTAGGCGGAAGCAATAGCATTCGGGCATGGCAAATCAGGGCACTCGGGCCGGGAGCCGTTCCTGTAGAAACCTTCAATGCTGAAGTCTTTCAGGATCAAACGGGAGATATTCTGCTCGAAGCCAATTTGGAATACCGCTTTCCTATTTTTAGTTACCTTAAGGGAGCAATATTCGCAGATGCGGGTAATATCTGGCTTACTTCACAAGGAGATGATCTGGTTCCTGAAGCCGTCTTTTCCTTCGATCGTTTCTACGACCAACTCGCTGTGGGAGGAGGCTTAGGCCTTCGGTTGGATGTTACTTATTTCGTCCTCCGTTTTGATGTAGCCTTTCCATTACGTAAACCCTATAATGCGCTTGGCAATCGCTGGGTATTGGATGAAATATCCCTTGGTGATCCAAATTGGAGGAGGGATAATCTAGTTTATAATCTGGCATTGGGGTATCCTTTTTAATCATGGCGCTACTTCCCCAATTAACCCATCCATTTTTTTTAGAACTAAAGTTGATACCAATCAGATACCGACTTTTGCGGTTAACGGTTAACGGTTAACGGTCAACGGGGAACGAGAAACGGGAAACGGACATCATTTAATCGTTTCCCGTTTCCCGTTCCCCGTTAACCGCAACCTTGGATTGAACTATAATTTTATGTTACATCATCTTTATTCCAAGCCTCAATATTCTTCGTCTCACTCGAAAAACTAACGCCTACAGCCGTAACAGGCTTACCCTTCTCCCAATAGGCTTGATAATAGCGCTTCTCTTTAATCTGTTCCAGGGCTTTTTCCGGGCTTTCGTCCAGCTTAAATTCAAAAATGAAGATGCGCTGATCGGTTTCGACTACGCAATCGGCGCGGCCATCACTGGTACAGACCTCGCTTTGGACGCGCAGGCCCATGTAGCTGAAAAGCAAGTGAATAGCCGCGTGGAAAAAGCGCTCCGGGAATTTTTCGTGCAAAAAGTAGGGGATGCCTTTGAAAATAGCCTGAAGGATGCGAATAACCTTATCCACATCATTGGCATAAAGCGCCTTTTCCATTTTGATGACCTGATATTGCCCGGCACCTCTGCGAACACCTCCAAAAGCTTCTAAAAGGTAGGCCAGCATGGAGTTTTCGACTTCGTAATTGGGATAATCGAGGTGATACAAACCATATTCATCGCGGTACTTGATGGTCAGGTAGCCGGTTTGGTAAAGGATGCCGTAAGGCTGCAGGTCATCGAGTTCAAAGCTATCGAATTCGAGCTGGGTTTTGGGTTCGAGGGAAAAATCGTAAAGGCCTTCTTTTTTTAGAAGATTGATCAGAAAAGTAGGCGTGCCGGTTTCGAACCAGAAGTTTCGGAATTCTTTTTCTGTAAAAAAAAGATTGATCGAAAAAGGGTTATAAACACTTTCTCCCCTGTTGGAAAACCGATAGCCGTTATACCAAAATTTTATTTTATGGAGTAATTCTTCTTCTGATAAGGATGAGAAGCGCGCTACTGAACTAATTTCTTCTTTGAATTGAGCTTCTAATTCTTGTTGAGTATACCCAAACATATTGGAGTAATGTATACTCATGGTAATATCCTGTAAATTATTTAAACCTGAAAAAATACCTACTTTGGAAAACTTACTGACTCCGGTAAGGAATACAAATTCCAGATAAGGGTCCATTTCTTTGAGGACGGAGTAGAACTCCTTGAGCTGGTCCCGGTGGGCTATGGTCTGCTCAAGATCCTTGCTAAGATAATGGATAATGGGCGCGTCGTATTCGTCAATCAGAACAACTACTTTGTTTTCTTTTGCTAAAAGAGCAATGAGTTCTTTGAATTTAGGAGCGTTGCCTTTTTTGGTGAAGGTGATACCAAATTGATGAGCAATGGTGTCTAATTCCTGGGAGAGTGCTTTTTCGAGCCCAAGGCTGGGGAACCCGATTCCTGTAAAAGAGATGCGAATAACCGGATGCTTTTTATTCCAATCCCACTGATCTTCGATCCAAAGGCCTTTGAACAATGCTTTACTGCCTGAGTATAGTTCATTTAAAGTGGAAATGGTGAGTGACTTTCCAAATCGGCGTGGGCGGGAGAGGAAATAGTATTTCCCTGTGGTACACAATTTGTGGATGTACGATGTTTTATCAACGTAAAGGAAGTCACCATCAATGATGCTTCTGAAGTCTTGAATGCCGAGCGGAAGCTTTTGAGCCATATCATTGCTTTTTAGTTCTTTGACAAAAATAAGAAACTTTAGATTAAATATGCTCTAAAGCCGTAGTTCACCGATTCTCAGCCTGGCAGAAAAACTATTTTTTCCCTATCTTTGCCGACATGAAAAAGTACCCTATTGGCATACAGGATTTTCGAAAGTTGAGAGAGCAGGCTTACCTTTACGTAGATAAGACGGAGGTGATTTTTGACCTGATTGAATCCGGGCAGTATTATTTTCTTTCGCGCCCCCGGCGATTTGGGAAATCACTGTTGGTTTCTACGCTTAAATATGTGTTTCTGGGAAAACAGGAGCTATTCAAAGGGCTGTGGATAGAAGATAAATATGATTTTCAGCCGCATCCGGTATTACATTTTTCTTTCAGTGCTTTGGGATATAAAGATTTGGGGTTGGAAGCCGGACTTCATCAGGCGCTAGATAAAAAAGCGAAGGAAGCGGGTGTGGTTCTTTCTCAAAAGGGCCTTGGACCCCGCTTTCAGGAATTGCTGCAAATTCTTGGGGATGACGGGAAAAAAGTAGTTCTTCTGATCGATGAATACGATAAGCCCCTGGTAGACTATATTGTTCAACCAGAAAAGGCTGAAACCAACCGCGACATTTTAAAGAATTTCTTTTCCATCATTAAAGATGCAGATCCCTTTTTGCACTTTTTTTTGATTACCGGGGTGTCCAAATTTAGCAAGGTATCCCTTTTTTCCGATTTGAATCATCTGCGGGACATTACGCTGGTGGAGCAATTCGAAACCATTGCCGGCTATACGCAACCCGAACTGGAAGCATCTTTTGCGTCGGAGATTAAGCAATTAGCTCAAAAAATGGGCTTGTCCACAGAGGCGCTGAAGGACAAAATCAAGCTTTGGTACAATGGGTATGGCTGGGGCACAGAGAATCGACTTTATAACCCTTTTTCGATCCTTAACCTGTTTGCTTCTCAACGATTTGCCAACTACTGGTGGGAAACGGGTACACCTACATTTTTAATAAAAAAGTTAAGAAATGAATTTCATTTCAATTTAAACCAATTGGTAGCAGGCCAGATCATGTT
>CAZHZT010000103.1:0-20724 GCA_964537285.1 uncultured Saprospiraceae bacterium
ATAAAATAAAATTTGGCAATTCAAGCCCATTAATCAGCTGCAGAACAAGTCTAATGTTCAAAACAATTAAAACAACCTATTCATGTCCTATTCTACTAAACGACGTTTCAAAAGTCGGAGGGAAAAGCGCGAACAAACGCTCCGCAATTTCAGAATTATTGTTATCTTTTCCATTATAGGGGGGGCTATCCTGCTGTTTAAGAACCGGGTAGCCATCTGGGATTGGTTGAAAATTTATTTTTATTATTGAAAATTAAGTTGCCGGGCAGCATAATGAACAATTTATGCGTTCCCTCTATAACATTGGAAAGATTCAGCCATGATCATCTTCCGCGGGGAATCCGACAACTTAAAATGCATCCATGGATATCGCTTTGCCGTTACAAATAACAGAAAGAGACGTCGTTAGTGCTTGCGCTCGTAAAGAACGCTGGGCTCAACAAAAGCTTTATGAGGAATATTATTCTCAAATGATAAGCGTTTGCTTGCGTTATGCGAATAATCAAGATGATGCCCTCGACTTGATGCACGAGGGGTTTATTAAGGTTTTTAACCATATTAGCAAGTATCAACCGGGTACTTCTCTGGTGGCTTGGATGCGCCGTATCATGGTTAATACTTGTATTGACCATTACCGCAAGAATACCCGCAGAAGAACAGAGGATATCGAAGAGGCTTTTCAGGTAAAGTCACTTGATCCTGATGCTGTCAGTCAATGTTCTGAGCATGAAATCCTCGAGGCTGTACAATCACTATCCCCTGCATACCGAACCGTTTTTAATTTATATGTAATGGAGGGCTTCTCACATAGAGAAATCTCAGAACTGATCGGAATAACCGAAAGTACTTCCCGGTCTAATCTGGTGAAAGCCCGTTTAAAACTACAAGAAATCTTGGTTTCAAGAGAGCGTTAGTCATGAAGAGTGATCAATTTGATAAACATATAAAAGATAAATTGGAAGGCCTGAACCCTTCTTACCATCCGGAGCGCTGGGAGGCTTTCAATAAACTTCTGGAAACGCAAGCGGATCAGGCTGCCCGTACCAAGAGGTTCGACCGCTTGGTAAGCGATAAACTCAAGTCTGTTCCTGTGCCGGGTATTTCGGATTCATGGAACCTGCTAAACCAAAAAATTCGGGAAGCACGCCTGCTCAATCAGCGAATTGTTCTTTCTAAAGTATTTGAAACCGTATTCGTCTTACTTATTCCTTTTTTACTTTTCACCTGGTATACCGATACTCCTAAAACACCTCAAGTTTCGGGAAGCTCACCTGCTATTGCTGATGCTGCTAATGCGCTTGAAGACTTGCCTTTCCCAACGGAAACGGCTCCCGGGGAGCTTGAATCGGATAAATCCGATACAGAACTTGACGATTTGACCGACTTTAGTGTTGAACAAGCAACTGTGAATCCAGGTGGTGATGAGCCAAAATCCTCAATTACTTCACCGGAAATTGCAACGGCATCTTTTGAAACAGATGAATCTGATAAAGAAATATTAAAGCAGCAAGTCGGCGATATTAAGAATGGTTCTGTTTCCATTCCTCCGCCTGCAGTCAACGCAGAAAATGCGTTGAACAATAAGAGGTCTAATGCCGTGTCGTCAATCGATATTGAGCAAGATCAAGACGAATTAAAAAATATCGATCTGTCGGATCAGCCTCTCAATGATTTGGATAGAAAAGAAATCGTTGAGAGCTCTTCGGACTTAATGAAAAAGCAATTTATTGCATTGGATAAATTGAATTCAGACCTTTATATCCATCATCTTAGAACGCTACCCGCTTTTCAGGCAGATGAATCTGGACTTAATCTGCCAATTAGAAGAGTGATGTCATCAAAATGGGCTGTCAATATGTTTGGAGTAATCGATTACAATTTTATTCAAACCCCATTTGATGAGGATTTTAAAGATGAGGCTTACGAACAGGGCCAATATGGATTAGGAGGGGGAATCACCTTTTCCAGAAAATTGAATCGTTTGAACCTGAATTTCGGCGTCATTTATCATACAATCAGTTATGAACCCAAGAAAAGAATTGAAATCTTCGATGGTAGTTTAGCTGTTGGGGGCTATTATTCCGATCAACTAATAAGAATAGAACTCAATCAGCTTCAACTGCCTCTGCAACTTACCTACAATGTTTTCCAATCGGGGCGTTTGAATCTGAGTGTTTTAGCAGGTCTAAGTTCACGAATAACTTTGCAAAGCTTCTATGACTATCAGCAATCCTTTGTGACCACTAATAATCGAGCTCCGCGTCCTGTAAGTCCCGGGCCAGGAGGAGAGGAAATGGCAATTCCTTCGCCACAAAATGATTCCAAGCTTAGCCAAAAACCACAACCGAGTGGTATACTAGAGGATGGTAACCTGGAGCAAAATTATTTCCTTAGTGCTGATGCTGGGTTAGAATTGGTTTACTGGTCAAATGATCGTTATGGCTTAATGCTTCAGTCTGTTTATCAACGTAATTTATTGAAATCAACAGTTGGTCCAAATAAGGATCGCTTTCATACGCTTTCGTTTTTGGTAGGTGTGAAGAATAAGTTTTAAACATGAAAGTTTTATTGATATAAATAAGAAAGGCTTGCGGCATGCCGCAAGCCTTTCTTATTTATATCAATAAAACTTTATTACTTCTGTAAGGAAACTGTCTCAGAAATCAAATTGCCGTTTTGAATGAGCGAAACATAATATATACCGCTCTTTTCGGAGGAAAGGTCAATTGTTTCGCGATGTAAGCCAGTGTTTACTAAGCCTTTATCAATTGTTTTAACCAAACTACCTTGCTCGTTCCGGATCTCGATAGAAATTTCACTATCTACGTAAAGGGTATAGCTAATGGTCGTCGGGCCATTCGTTGGATTAGGGAAAAGACGAACTTCTACTTCAGGGCCAGCATTTTCAGTTGTCAGGGTTTCAGGTTTGCTTGGATCCATGAGTAAAAAGCGCCCTTTTTTGAGCATTTTGTGAATATCGTGTGCCGGAGCTCTTCTTTTTCTACGAAGAGGGCGAAGGTCTTCGTTTTCTTTAGTTTGATCCTGATGCTTTTCTGCGATAGCGTTAAGGTCTTCTTCCCATTGTTGCGTTTTCGGTTTTATTTCATCAAAAAGCGCTACAATTTGATCGTCGTATTTTAGCACCAGTTCACGAGTTTTTTCAAGAGACTCCTGATGTTTTTCACGCATGCTGTTTCTGTATGCTTTAACCTCCTCTCTGCTTGGAGTTTCATCGTTATTCAGAGCGTTTTTAAATGCTTTTTTGCGTTCTTCATGTAATTTGTTCATATCTTTGCGAATAGCAGCAATTTGAGTTTTATCTTCTGCGGAAATATTTTTTTCCAACTTTTGTCTTTGATCAGCCATTACAGGAAGAATGTTTTGTTCTACATACGCTTTCATCTCCTTCCTGAGATCTTTACCTTCCGGGCTACGAGCCCTCTTCATGCGTTTTTGATGTCTATCTGCCATTTTTTGATCAAACTGTTGGCGTTGTGTTTCTGTAAGAACAGCCATGATTTCATTGTGCTTAGCTTCTCTAAGTTGCTCCATTTTTTCAATATCAGGACGCTCATTATCCTTTGAATCAGAGCGTAGTTCCTGGAATTGCTCACGGTATTTTTCCTGAATGGATTTGATAGATGCCAATTGGTCTTCGCTAAGCTGGAGTTCCTCCTTCATCATTTCCATTACTTTTTCATCGTGAGGAGGTCTGTGATGAGGCCCTTTGTGTTGAGCAAATAGTGAATTGCTAAACAGGACTAAACAAAAGGCCATTCCCAGAAGGATGCGTGTTTGTTTCATAATAATTAATTGTTTTAAAAATTGATTAAATAGACTTTATTGGTTGTTACTAAGATTACGGCAATTCTCCGAAACGAGAATTGTTGTTAAGCTTACACTTTTATTATCGTCTTTGCTATGCTGTTTTGCTAAAACCGTTTCCTGTTCTTTGAATTAGATGCTTTATTCGCGCTTCCTCTTGTACCTTCTGCGCAATTCTTTATCACTTCCCGGTCTTTTTTTTCTTTGAAGGCGCCGGTTTTTTAGTGCTTGTATATTACTTTTTAACTGTTGTTGTTGCTCGGAGCTTAGCAGAGGGCTGATTTCAATTTCCAAGGAATCGTAGATGGCCATTCGATGATCGTGAAAGGCACTACTGGCTTCGTGTAATTTTTCAGCGTATTTTTCGTAATAAGGTTCTAAATTGACCGTTTCTTCCGCATTTATATCTACGAGGCGTTTAAAGCGTTTTTCAAAATGCTCCTTAATTCCTTTATTAGAAATATTATTTACCCTGACTTTAAGTAGGTAGCGATGGGTAAAGAAACCGCCTAAAAAACCGATAATGATGAGGCTGAGCATCGCTAATATGGTTTTCCAATTCATATGTTTGAATTTCTTATTTTAGTTTAGGGATTAGGCAATTAATAAGCTACCCAAATTTTGCGAAGTAATTTTTTTCTCAGGCTAGGCGGAAAACGTAGGCATAACTTGTCCCGAATGCCTTCGGGACCCAAAGGTACGGCGAGGCTTTCCAACACAGCCTGAGGAAAAAAGGACAAGTAAAATGGGTAGGGTATTATTTTCCTGATCCCTTAATCATTTAAAACAGCAATGGCTTCCTCTGGCGTCATTACTTGCATTTGAATGCCTATGAGCGCATCCGTAGAAAGATCACCTGTGTTTAAGTATAAATGAAGGCAGAGCCCCATCAACAGTAAAACCAGAGCAGCGGCCACGCGAGGGAATGTATTGCCGATAGATATCCAGATGCTGGTTACCTCTTTCAGATGATTTATTTTTTCAATCACCTGATCTACAAACAATCCTGAAGGCTTTGGGCGCCTGTTTTGCCATGTGAAAAGAAGTTGCTGTAATTGCTTTCTTTCATCCATCAATGACGATTGCTGTCTGAATTCTTCTTCTAATGCTGACTGCTCTTCCCGGGAAAGTGTTTCCCGCAGTGATTTCAATATTAGGTTACGAATGTATTTCATATCTGTTAGATAAAAAAATGTATGTTTTTTAGTGTTTTTCTTAGTTTATCCAAGGCTCTATTCAAGCGAGAACCTACCGTTCCACTCGGAAGCTGAAGTATTTCGGAAGTTTCCTTAAGAGAATATCCTTCTAGTAATCGAAGGACTACCACCGAGCGAAAATCCGGTTCTAATTCTTTTAGTGCCTTTTGTACCAAATCGTTGTTTTCGATTTGGCGGGCTTTACTTTTCTGAGCTATACCTGATAAATTATCCTGGTCAGTAATAGATGTAAAGCGTTTAAATTTCTTTTTTCGCCTTTCCAGTTCGTTTAGCGATAAGTTTATAGCGATCCGTGTGAGGTAAGTGCTTAAGGCAGCATCACCTCTAAAGTTTTTCAGTGATTTATAGAAGCGAATAAAAACCTCTTGTGCAATATCATTGCAAACGGCTTCATCACCGATCATCCCAAGAATAGTTGCCCGGATTTGCTGTTCATGCCGGGTTACTAATGCTCGGAAAGCATTTTGATTGCCTTTTCGGGCTTGCTCGATTAGCGCTTTCTCGTCTTTTATATGCGAACTTTTTAGCTCCAAATGTACTGAGTGTCGATTTTTATGAATTAGACATATGATTAGACGGATTTTTTCCCGATGAGATTAAGAAATATAAAAAAAGAATGGAAAGGCTGCTCAAAAAGCAGTTTTTGTTCTTGGTTAGAAAGGTTGGTTTGGAGAGAGGTTCTTTTGTTGAGGTTTTTCTACAAAGAAAGACCTCAAAAAAGAACCTCTCTCCTATGAAAAATATTTCTGCCAGTAGAAAAGAACTACTTTTTTGAGCAGCCCTTTCTTACTTTTTTTATTCTATCTTTGGCCGCAAAAAAATGAATATAGAAGGTTCTTTTGATCCTTTCTTCCTGGTTTTTGGTTGGGTGGGAAGTTTACTACTGCTGGGAGTATTGCTGCGTTCAAAGATTCCATTCTTTAGGCATTATCTGGTACCCTCGTGTTTAATTGGAGGGATTGTAGGGTTTATCTTGGTAAATCTGGGGTGGGTAAATATTCCTAAAGAAGCTTTCGCTACTGCCGCATTTCATCTTTTTAGTTTGAGCAATATCTCTATTGGCCTAACGGTGGGAGGGCAGTTGAAAGGGCAAAGTAAAACAGCATTGCGGGGAGGCGTTTGGCTCACCTTAATCTATCCTGCGGTTCTTTCTATTCAGGCGCTTACGGGGGCAGGGGTTGTATCCGTTTGGAATTTGTTTGGGCATGCGGAGTATGAAGGACTTGGCTTCCTGTCCGGACTCGGTTTTAGTCAAGGGCCAGGGCAGGTACTTGCTATTGCGGATATTTGGGAAGGCAAGTATGGTGTTCCCAATGCGGTTACGATTGGAGTGACCTTTGCCGCCATTGGTTACTTTATTGCGCTATTGGTGGGAGTACCTTTAGCTTATTGGGGGATTGAAAAAGGGTTTGTGCACAGCGATGATAGCGAGCTGCCGGAAGAATTTCACAAGGGGATCTATGAAAAAGAGCATCAGGTTGAAATGGGACGACAAACTACTCATTCTGCTAATGTTGACACCCTTGCTTTCCATATTGGAATGGTTGCATTATTATATGGAGTTAGTTACATTCTCTGTTATATTTTAAAATATTATGTGCTGGATGGCCCCGCTGAGAACCTGACGTTTAATTATATCTATGCTTATGGTTTGGTGATCGGCCTTTTCGCAAGGTGGGTAATGAATCAAATGGGAATAGGGCATTTGATTGATCCCGCTTTACAATCCAGAATTACAGGATCGATGATCGACTTTTTGATTTTGGCGACCTTAATGTCCATACAGTTGAATGTGTTAACCAGTTTTATTGTTCCTATGGTAGCTATAGTGGTGGTGGTTACGATAATAACAACCATAATTATAGTTTATTTAGCGAGAAGAACTATGCCGGAGCACGGTTTTGAACGGATGATGTTGATCTTTGGTACTTGTACGGGTTCTGTTGCGACAGGGCTTCTGTTGGTGAGGATTGTAGATCCGGAATTTAAGACGCCTGTTCTGCTGGAATTAAGCCTTATGCAACTATTGATTCCGTTTCCTATGCTGCATATAGTGTTGTTTATTGGAATAATTCCAGACCCTGCCACCTTTGGTGTTTGGGGAATGGCTGGAATTTTTGCAGCCACTGCCTTTGTTTTACTGCTTGTGATCCGCTTTTCCAGTCTTTATCGGGAAAAAAGTTTTTGATAAAGTTAGAACAATGCAAAATACACTCTGTTATAGAGTTTCGTTACCTCTAACGGATAATTTTTTATTGGCGAGAGCAATGAATGAATTTTAGAACATCTTCAATAAAAAAGTTCTTTGACATAAATTGTGAAAAATGGAACTTCAAACTGATAACCCTTTCAACCACAAGGGCATTCAATGGTTATCATTTCTAAGTTCCACACAATTTGTCAAAGAAGGAATAAAAAGAATATTTTGATAAATTTTGAGCGTTACATTTTGGATAATGGTTTACGCGTACTGATCCATCAGGATAAAAGTACGCCGATGGTTGCTGTCAATGTTCTGTATAATGTCGGTGCCAGAGATGAATCTCCGGAGCGAACGGGGCTAGCGCATTTGTTTGAGCATTTAATGTTTAGTGGATCAGCTCAGGTGAGCAACTTTGACGATACTATCCAGCGAGCCGGTGGGGACTGTAATGCCTTTACTAATAATGATCTCACCAATTTTTACGATGTTCTTCCTGCGCAAAACCTGGAAGTTGCTCTATGGATGGAGGCTGATCGAATGAAAGCCCTTCAGGTTAATCCCAAGTCACTGGAAGTACAGCGGAGTGTTGTATTGGAAGAGTTTAAAGAAACATGCCTTAATCAACCTTATGGAGATATCTGGCATAAATTAGCTGATCTATCTTTCAAAGTTCATCCTTATAAATGGCCAACGATTGGCAAAATGCCTGAGCATATTGAGCAGGCGACACTCGAGCAAGTCAATGCGTTTTTCGCAACTTATTATCGCCCTAATAATGCTATAATTGTTTTGTCGGGGAATTTCAAAGTCGAGGAAGCCCTTTCTTTGATAAGAAAATGGTTTGAGGATATACCTCCTGGCCCTGAGTTCAAAAAAGCTATCCCACAAGAGCCCCATCAGCTGGAGAGCCGTCGAAAAGATTACGAAATGGATGTTCCTTTAGATGCTCTTTTTATCTCGTTTCATAGCCCGGGCAGGCAAGGCGAAAGCTATTATATCTCCGATCTAATCACTGACTTGATGGCTAATGGCAGCTCGTCGCGCCTTTATCGACGTCTACTTAAGGAACAACGGCTGTTTACCCAAATCGATGCTTACATAACTGGTAATATCGATCCGGGCCTGCTCATCATTGAAGGGAAACCTGCAGCGGGCGTTAGCCTGGAAACAGCAGAGAAAGCGATCTGGCGGGAACTTGATCTTTTGAAAGGCCAACTTGTACCCGAAAGAGAAATGGATAAACTCAAACATAAAGCTGAAACCACTCTCTCCTTCTCAGAGTCTAATGTGTTAAATAAAGCTATTAATCTGGCATTTTATGAGCTTATTGGCAATGCCAATCTCATAAATGAAGAAATTGAATACTATCGAAATATCGATAGGTTGCAGCTACAAGGTTTTGCCAATGAAATTTTCAGAGAAGAAAATAGCTCGACTATTTACTATCATGCCAGAAATTAAATGGATGATTTATTAAGGAATGAGGCTATCTCATAAGTAATTCGTGTGGCTTGGGAGGAGCGTTTTCTATTGAGGGATGTGCTGTATTTAAGATTTATGTCAAAGAACTAAATTTTAAATACAGCACATCCCTCAAAAAGAATTAGAAAATAAAATCAAAACTCCACTTTATCTATCAAATCCCAGGGGTGAAGCCTTTGCAAATCGAGGCTGAAGGTGATCCTCGGGCCATATTGGTTCCCGTCATTTGACCGGTAAGTATCTCTGATAGCTTCCGAATTGATTAACGGGAAATAAATGCCCAATATACCATTTCCGTATTCGAGCATCAGCCCTCCGCTCCAAATAAATTGATCACTAATGGCATTACGCGTAGGGCTGTAATATGCCATGTCAAAATAGGGCTTGACCGGCTTAAGAAGCCCCGGAACCTTCTTAAATGGCAAAGTTGACTTTATGTTTACCGCAAACAAGTACTCAGAACTCTGACCTATATTATTTCTTTGGGTACTACCAAAAGCATTTTTAAAGCCTCCTTCTCTTATACTGACTTGACGAGACCAGATCCCGGTTTGATCTGAACGGCCAAAAAAGTAGCCTTCGTAAGCGTAATCATTAAAGCCTTGAGAAGTGAGTGCCAGGGATTCTATAAGATTACTATTGCTTCGTAGCGGATCATTCAAGCTGGTTAACATAGTTCCTGCAAAAAAGCGGATTGTTATATTGCGCTTCCTCTGAAAGGTGTAATTTTGAATATATTCCAATGATAACTTCACGTAATCATAGCTGATTTCCGTTAGTGGAATTTCAGTTTGCTGAAACTCGGTAGTGAATTTCAAAGAAGCCGGGTTAAGGGCTGTTCGTTTTTCCAGAGTGTATTGTGCTTGAAAAATTTCATTTTTTATGTCTTCTTTTCCTGCAAAGGTACCCTCCATTTCACCTGAAGAGATAAAAGTAGCCACTTGTCTGTTGGTAAGAATTGTTTTCAAACGTATGTTCTGAAATATCCTGCTTTTGGGCGTTTTACTTAAAGCAAAGTCTACGTAAGGAGTAATGCGGTAATATTGCAAGAAATAGTCGTCTATGGTATTTCGGTCATAATTGAATGCCCTCCCGGAAGCACCGAAAGTAATCTTGCGCAACCACGAATTTTTGGGATAAGCATTGACACGGACTTCCCAGACTCCGTTTAAATCATCAGAAACAAAAGAGTACATGGGCTGAAAGCCAAATTCAAGTGTTTTTGCGATTAATGTACGGTTGTATACGGAAAGGCCTAGCATGATCTTGTCGTATTCATTCCAACCAATGACCGGTGCTGCGAAAAAGTCCATGTTGTTGGAGTTCTCCAGGCCGGCAGCTAAGCGCAATCTGGGCCTTTTCAAGTGTTTGAACGGGCCTTTTATCTGTGAAATATTATTGGATCGATTCATGTCCCAGAGCAAATTTTCGGCATCAATCTCAAGATGGTCGTAATTGCCGGATGGAAAGACAAAGCTTCGGCTCCCTTCGTGGCCGTCAAATTGTTCGGTTGCAACGGCCTCTCCCTTTCTGATGCCCGACAGGGTGAAAGGAACGGCTACACCGTTTTTGTTTTTAACCGTCACCACAAGTTCTCCTTCTCCGCTTGGAGCTTTGGTTCTCTTCACAGATTTAATGGCATAATCTACCTTCTGATTCGATTCCATGAGGCCCTCAAAGAACCAGCTGATATTTTGAGTGCTGCTTTTTTCCCAATGTTTTTGAAGGGCTTCCGGAGAAGGATGTTTGAACTTCCACTCGTCGTAAAAAGCT
The DNA here is from genome assembly GCA_964537285.1 of uncultured Saprospiraceae bacterium. GTDB lineage: Bacteria > Bacteroidota > Bacteroidia > Chitinophagales > Saprospiraceae > CAZHZT01. Next base: position 10,501 of record CAZHZT010000103.1, read on the forward strand.
TGCATGATTTCGTCAAACTTTTCTGTTCCAACGTACTTTTCAAGCAATTTTAGACTTGCCGCAGGTTTTTCGTAAGCACTAATGAAGTAATTTATAGGCGTTAATTCATCAGAACTTGTTTGGGGAGCCTGGTCTAATCTGCGTCTTGCCTGAAAAAGATAAGCCGCTTGCGAAAGCTTAAGGTCCGTGCCTTGCGTAATGAATTCCGGAAGGTACTGATAATCTGAGCTGCCATAATACTTCTCCGTGTAACGGTGATCGTAATAAGAGTTTATCCCCTCGTCCATCCATGGGGAATCGCGTTCATTAAATGCGAGAATGCCATAAAACCAGTTGTGGCCTACTTCGTGGGTTATTACACCATCCAGCGACTTTGCGTCGCCTGATAGCCCAATTACAGTGATCATTGGATATTCCATGCCTCCGCCGGCACTAAGGGCACTTTGCACAGCTGTAGCATGTGGATAGGGGTACTCACCAACAAGTTCCGAATAAAAAAGCACGGAACGGTCGAGGTAATCGGTTGCTTCTTTCCAAAGATTGGCTTCTTCATTAGTGAAAAATGCCCATGTTTCTACTGTTTTTCCGGAAGCCATTTCCACCTGACTTTTTTGAACGTGGAAGCGTTTGTCCGCAAACCAGGCAAAATCATGAACTTGCTCAGCAGTATATCGGATGGTTTTGAATGTTTTACTGGATAATGGGAAGTCATTTTCTTTTCTAAACCCACTTTCCATGTTTTCATTCGTCAAAGCTATACGCTTTTCCAAAAACTCTTTTTCTTCCTGGCTTTGAAGCACACCTGTAGCGGCTACAACGTAGTTTTCGGGAAGAGTAATTGTTACATCAAAGGAGCCAAACTCAGCGTAAAATTCACCCATGTCAAGATAAGGCATAGGATGCCAACCCTCCTGGTCATAAACAGCAGGTTTGGGGTACCATTGGGTCATTTGGTAAGATTGTTCTACATGGCCAAGGCGAGAGAAGGAGGCTGGGATTTTTAATTTAAATGGAGTGCTTAGCTTAATAGATGCTCCGGTTTCCAGTGGCGTTTTTAGTGGGATGATGGCAATGTCAGGATCTTCCGCATCGTAGCTCCAATTCGTTTTTTCGTTATCAATTAAAAAATTCAGGCTATCAAGGTAACCCAGATCTTTTTCATCCGCAAAGTAAAAACGGGTTCCTCCATGGTTTAGTTGTTGCCGGCAAAAAGCTGTTGTTCGGTTTTTATAAGCATTTGGCCATAGATGCATGTAGATCACTTCCAGCTTGTCGGGTGAATGATTAATGTATTCCATCTCTATATTCCCGGAGAGGGAATGGTCGGTATCATCTAGCCGTACAGCTATTTTGTAATTGACCTCTTGTTGAAAGTAAGCGTTTTGTGCACTTATTATATTGAAAATGCTAAAAAGGAGTCCAAAAAGAATTAACTTGTTTTTCATAAATCTTATGGTTTAATGACTTCAAAATACATAAATTCTGATAAAGTGAGCCTTAACACAAAAAAATCTCTTCAATTAATTGAGAAAGGTAAGCTATTTATTGACAAATACGTTAAGAAGAACTGGCCCTTCTTCTTACTTCTTCCTGCTTTCTTTTTTTTATCGGATACAGTGACCGCTCAGGCGAATAAATCTACTCCTTCCCATCAATCTACTGAATTCCCTGTAGCATGGGCAGGTGAGTGGACGGGTGAGCTGGAAATCTTTAGAGGACCGCGACTAATGCAGTCCATTCCTGTTTATTTTCAAATCGCCCCTCAGGATACTTCCGATAACTTTACCTGGCGAACCATCTACGATATAGGCAATGAGGAAAAGAAAATCGCTAAAGATTATGAATTAACCACTCTGGATAAGGAAAAAGGCTGGTATGCGATAGACGAAAAGAACTCTATCGTCATTGAGGCATATTTGCTGGATAATAAACTCGTAAGCTGGTTTGAAGTACAGGGTACGACTATTGTTTCTACCTACGAGTTGAGGAGTCACAATGAATTGTATTTTGAGATATTGGCAGGGAGTAGTAAAGCAGTCAGTACCACCGGAGGGGAAACTATTGATGAGGGGGAAGATATTCCGGAAGTATTGACCTACCCTTTGAGTACGCTGCAACGTGCTTTGCTAAGGAGAAAAGAGTAACGAATAGAGGTTAAAGATGTCCTGAGTGCTTGAGGGAAAGCCTTTTCTATAAAAATCTGTAAAAATTGGCAATTACGCTCCGTCAGCACCTACAGAGCAAGTCTGATTTGCGATGATGAGAGAGAGTAAGGAGGTGTTTTGAAAGAAATCTTTGATCTTGCGTCAAAAAAGCGACGCACTCTCTCTTTTTTAGAGGAATCGTAACTTACATTAATTTTGTATTTTTGCAAATTGATAACTAGTACTTTGTAACCTGAGCTTTGGGGAATTAATTTTTCAACTGGAACTTAGGTTATAGAACCATTGTTAGAACGACCCAAACTGTTTAGTTAAAAAGAACAATAAAGCATATGCTTGAAAAATTAGAAGCTATAAAAGACCGGTATATTTATCTGGAGGAGCAACTGTCCGACCCGGAAATAATTACTGATATGTCTAAATTTAAAAAAGTTAGTAAAGAGTATAAGGATCTGGGGGAAATAGTGAAAGTATACGATGAGTACCGCGATATTTTAGGTAATCTAAATACTGCCCAGGAAATGGTGAAGGAAAAAGATCCGGATATGCGCGAAATGGCTCAGCTTGAAATTGAAGAGCTCGAACCTCAGAAGGAAGCCCTGGAAGAGCGCATTAAAACCTTACTAATCCCGAGAGACCCTGAGGATTCAAAAGATGTGATCGTTGAAATCCGCTCTGGTACAGGTGGAGATGAGGCGAGTATTTTCGCCGGAGATCTGTACAAAATGTATTCCCGATATTTTGAAGAACAAGGTTGGTCTGTAGAGGTCGTTTCAATAAACGAAGGAACTGTGGGAGGATACAATAAACTTGTTCTTGAAGTTAATGGAGAAGATGTGTACGGCAAGCTTAAGTTTGAATCCGGAGCGCATCGCGTACAAAGAGTTCCGAAAACGGAGTCCCAGGGGAGGGTTCATACCTCTGCGGCAACCGTAGCCGTAATGCCAAAACTTGAAATGGAGGATGTGGACATTAATAAGGCCGACCTTAAAATTGACACCTACCGCTCAAGTGGCGCAGGAGGGCAGCACGTAAACAAAACAGAATCAGCCGTTAGGATTACCCACATTCCAACGGGTATCGTTTCTGAAAGTCAAGACGGTCGATCTCAAATAAAAAACAGAGAAATTGCCCTTCAGCGGCTTTATGCCAAAATTTTGGTGGTACAAAAAGAGCAACATCAAAGTGAACAAGCCCAGAAGCGTAGGTCTTTGGTGGGGACAGGGGATCGCTCAGATAAAATTCGTACCTATAACTATCCTCAAAATCGCGTGACGGATCACCGCCTGGAAGGTGATGTGAAGAACTTTAACCTTGATCAGGTAGTGCAGGGAGCTATCGCACCCATCATAGAGGCCTTACAAGTTGCCGAGAATGCTGAAAAAATGAAAAGTGGGGAAACCATTTCTTAATCAGATCGCTCGAAATAGAAGGAGGGCAAGCTGGCCATGGCCAGCTTGCCCTCCTTCTATTTCGAGCGATCTGGTCTTTTTAGCGCCATAGTGCGATCTCTAAGAAAATCGATTAACTCTTGCCGATCAGTATAAGGAGCCATTTCGTCATAAGTGATGGGGTCTCCGATCTCAACGGGAATGGTTTTGCCCCTTTTATTCATGACCTCCCTTAAAAGCAGACCAAGCCTTAAGTTCATGTTGATTTTACTTACAAATTGGAACAAACGGCTATTCATACCATAAAAAAATAATGGCACTACTGTACACTGTGTTTCATGAATCCGGGTACAAATAAAACGGCGCCAGGGAAGCTCTTCCACTTTACCAAAGAACTTTAAGGCCGTAGCTACTGCTCCGGAAGGGAAAATGACCAGGGCTTCGCCGTTTCTTAAACGCTCTGTGGTAAGCTCCTTGGTTTCTAAGTTTGTTTGCAAAGCTTTGTCATCTCCCCGAAAGTCGACCGGCAACAGATGATCTTTCAAAAAGGGCTCGTGCGTAAGCACTTCATTGATCAGGATGAAATAATCCCTCCGTACCCTGGTGACAATGTGAAGGAAAATAGCTCCATCAACCACTCCAAAGGGGTGATTGGCAACGAAAATAATCGGTCCCTTATCTGGAATTTTCATTAGCTGATCGTGGTTAAAGGAGGGTTCTATATCGAGCATCTCCAGCGCATCCTGCCATACGTCAAAAGGGTTAGGACCCATCTCGTGCAGAGTGTCATAAATCTTTTGCAAACGCTTCCTGCCGGTCAAAATCTCTAAACCTCCAATTATCTTTTGCTTAAGCCAGCTATCTTCGGGGCTGGCATAGGTGAATTTTTTGCCATCGTAGGCTTTGCTTGGAATTTTATTTTTTGAGCTACTCATATCCTGTTTTTATACATGCTTTCAATTTCCTCTCGATACTTATCGTAAATCACTGAACGCCGGAGCGTTTGAGTTGCTGTAAACATGCCGTTGGCTACCGACCACTCGCCGGGTACCAGTTTAAAATCAGTAATGTGTTCAAAGGACCGAAGTTGTTTATTGATGTCCGAAATGATGTTTTTAAAAAGTTCGATGACTTCTTTTTTCTTTAAAATCTTTTCGGGGCTTTCCCAATGTACACCCTTTGAAATACACCAGCGGTGAAGTGATCTGAAATCAGGTAAAATTACAATCACTACAAATGGCCGGTTTAGACCTACAGCCATGCATTGATCCACATAAGCAGATCGTCGGAGCTTTTCCTCGATATTGGATAAAGTAACAAGCTTTTCACCCTTTATCTGAGGGGCTGTTTTTTTTCGTCCTACAATCCTAAGAAAACGTTTGTTTACCCATTCGCCTAAATCTCCGGTCTTAAACCATCGGTCTTCCTTGAATGCCTGCGCCGTTAGGTCCGGATGATTGTAATAACCTATCATCACGTTAGGGCCTCTTACAATGATTTCCCCTTGAGTCTCGCCTTCTGGTGCATCTATTTTTACCTCTACATCGGGAATCGGCATGCCTGCCGTTCCAAATTGAAAGCCTCCTGGTTCAAAACGGTTCAGTGTGATAACCGGAGCAGCTTCTGTGAGTCCATAACCTTCCCTGATATCAATCCCGGCTGCAGAAAACAACCGGGCCAAGTCGGGGTTTAATGAGCCGGCTCCCACCACGATTCCATCGATTTTACCACCAAAACGGCGGCGCCACCAGCTATAGACCAGCAAGTCGGCAATCTGTAATTTTAAAAAATATAAAAAGGCAAAGCGGCTGGTTTGTTTGTATCTTTTTCCCAACCTGATCGCCCAATTGTGAAAAAAGCGAATAGGAGCTATTTTGATTTTTATGAAATCCAGAAGCTCTATATAAAGGCCTTCCAGGTTTCTGGGGGTACTGGTGAGGTAATGTGGTCTGATTTCTTGCATAGCCTTTGTAAGCGACTCGTCGGGTTTGCAGTAGTATACAGAGGCACCAACCGCCATATATGTATAAACGACCATGCGTTCGAAAATATAGCTGAGCGGAAGAAAGCTAAGTGTGCGCTTGTCACAGTTAACGGGTACCAGCTGTATAATGGACTTTATATTGCTGACAATATTTTTGTGAGAAAGCATTACCCCTTTGGGAGCTCCGGTTACGCCAGATGTGTAGATGATTGTGGCGACGTCGTCTTCGTGTACGGCGGCTTTGAATAAGCTGAACTTTTCCTTGTGTTCGGCAGTGGGAGTACTTAGAATTGTTTTCCAGTAAACAGCATCGGAGAAAGGCTCCAGTGCAAATACTTTTTTTAAGTATTTACTGTCTTTGATCCACTTTTCTAGTGTGGAATAAACTGCCTTATGGGCAACGAAACAGCATTTGGTTTCAGAGTCTTCAAGAATGAAAAGAAGCTCTTCTTTAGGTGTAATGGCATAGATTGGCACAACAATACCCCCAATCTGCTGAATGGCTAAGTCGAGCAAATTCCAGTAGGCAGTGCCTTCGGTAGCAATAATAGCTACTTTATCCCCTCTGTTAATGCCAATATTGAGCAGGCCGGTGCTTATTTCCTCAATTTGTTGAAGGCAGTTCGACGTACTGAAGGTTTCCCAGGAACTACCGGTTCTGTGAGCAAAAGCAATTTTCTGAGGATACTTCTCTTGCTGAAAAGGTAAAATTTCAAAAAGGCGCCTGAAGTCCATTTCTTATCCTTTTCGATCCTTTCCACCAATGAGGTATTCCTGATATTCTTGCAATCGGTCCCATTCACCATCCACTGCCATTTGAGCTTGAGCAGGCCAGTTAGTAGGATCGTGCATATTAAAAGCATTTCCGCCTTTGGCCAGAATGGCTTTTATGCGTTCTACAGTTGCTTCTGCAAGATCACTCCAGGTGTTAATACCTTCCTGCTTGAGCAATACTTCAATTTTCTTACCAATGCCTTCGATGATCTTAAGATCCGCGGGGTCGCGCCGGATTATGAAAGCACCCATAGCTTTGGGCGATGTATTCGGTGTACTTTTCATCAGGGCTTTTGCTTGCCCCACCCAGTCGTCATGTTCAATACGACCTTCAAAGAAGTTGATTTCCTTCGTAATCCGTTCAATTTCCGGTTTATCCCACTCACTTATTTGGCGGAAGGACGTAATACCAATTTTGTTAAGCTGAGATTTTATGAAAGGCCCCAAGCCATTAATGAGTGTAAGATCATCTTGAGGATCCTGTACTCCGAGGCTTTCAATAGATCGACTTTTGGTTTGCTCTTGTTCATTTTCCAGGACGGGATCAAAACGGGCAATATCGTCAGAACTCGTAGGTTGAAGAAAAGCCCTTTCCAGTTCATCGTCTGCGCTAAAGTCACTATCATTCGGGAGTAAATGAACGTCAGATTTTACGTTAGAGACTTGCTGCTGAAGAGATTCATTCTCATTAGCGAGCTTTTCGATCTTAGTTTCTAGCAGCTTAAGCTCGCCTTTGGCATCTTTTAGTTCTTGATTTTCAAGAGATAATTGAGTGAGGCGGTCTTCCAGTTGTTTGAGTTCGTTATGGTCGGTGTCAATAGACTTTAGCTTTTCTTCTAATGCTTTTAGGTTAAAGCTTTCACTTTCCAGTTTTTGGAGCTTGGCAGCGACAGAACGCAAGCTGATGTTTTCATTCTCCAGTCTTATTAGTTGATTTTTTAGATCCATTATAGAGGAGCTCACTTTGTCTAATTGGTTAAGTTTTTCCTCCATAGACCTAAATCGTTCTGCATCACTATTATCGTTCTTTTTGCGATTGTATTCCTTTTGAAGGGCCAACCACTTTGCCTCGAGTTCAAGCAGTTGTTTACGCAAGCGCTCGTTCTCGTTTTTGAGATGATTGTTTTCCTTGACCAGCTTTTCTTTTTCTTGCTTCAAAGTATCCAGCGCACGTTTCATAACTTCGAGTTCAGGCTGGTCTATCGTGGAAGAATAGCCTTCTTGATCGGCTAGTTGTTTGTTTTTAGCCTTTAACCCCAGGATTTGATGGTTGAGGTCCTCAATAAGGGCATTTTCAGTGCGTGCTTTGGATTGAAGCTGGTCAATAGTTGAATTAGCGGATTGCAACTGGATATGCACATCTTTGTTTTGCTGCTCAATCCGATCAACGTATTCCCTTACTTCCCTGACTTCCAAATCTGCCCGTTTCAGATCTGCTTTGCGAAGATCTAATTGTTCTTTTAGAGCTTCCAGTTCTTGCTCTTTGGATTTGATAACTTCGTCCTTGGCGAGCAATTCCTTTTTCAAACGTTTTACTTTGCGCCCCCGGATTAACCAGCCCAACCAAAGGCCTAATAAGAAGCAGAGGGTCAAAAAGAAAAGGATGATCATGCTATCCTGCGTGTCCAACTGCGTGAATAATTGCTGTAGAAATACTAATAGCTCTTGAAAAAAAGAATTATTCATATTTTTAATTTGTCAAAGAAAGTAATTTATTAGACTTTATTCCGGCGATTCTAGCTTTGAAAAATGAACACGCCTACGGCGCGAAAATTCTTCTTTGAGGGCCCCAAAGGGCGGTTTATGCTGCGGCCTTAAAAAACCAATTTTACAAAATCTACTTTATTCGAATATTTACCCTTCGGTTTTTTTGCCTGTTTTCTTCTGAATTATTCGGTGCGACAGGGTCAGTGCGTCCTTTGGTTTCCACTTGAACCAGGTTGTCTACTTTTAGAGAATCCTGGAAGAAGATGGCTGTATTCTTGGCTCTTCTCAGGCCGAGGTCCTCATTGTAAGTATCTCCTCCGATGCTATCAGTGTGGCCAATGATGAAAAGCATTTTATCCGGATTGATTTCAAGATACCTTTTTACGGAATCCGCATAAGCCAGAAATTGTTTTCCCGGTTGAAATAAATCGGAATTATACTTAAAATTGGCATCAGAGTAGGTCATATTTTCAAATGTATAATTCAAATCGGAGTATTCATCGACGTCTTTTGCCCGGGTTGAGATAGAAAAGCTAATGGGTTCCTCGGGTAAGCTTGAATCTTTGCGCAAATTGGCTTCCAGATAAATACGTTCTTCTTCTATCCCCCGGGCTGCAATTAAGCTTCTCAAGGCTTCGGCCCGGGCTAGCCCGAGGTTTTCCTGGAAACTACCTTCAATTACATGTGTTGAATCAATTTCTTGTGCCAGGTAAACCCCCGCAAGCGTTAGCACTTTATTTGTGTCCTTTTCTAAATAATGAGCCAGACTATCAATGAACAACCGATTGTCATCACTCAAAATAGGTCGAACCTCCCGCTTCTCAAACAAAAATTGCTCAAACCCTTCCATAATTATGACGTCATCATCTTTTACACTCAGCGTTTTGGGGCGCTCAGGCTTTACATCTTCGTTACACAATTGCTTGATCTCGCAAACATACCAGTATCTTCCCAATGCTGCAGTGATCAAAAATAAAAGAAATACAAATAATCGTAACATAAGCCTTTTTTTATAAATTTCGTTCTTTCACAGTTTATGTCAAAGAACTATAAATTTAAGTAGTAATGAACTGCCTTGGAACAAACCCTTCTGAAAGACTATTTTGACTTCATGAACTTCTTAAATCAAAGCTTCTAAAATATGAAAGATTTTTTAAACTGGAATGAAAGTGCTAAAAATTTTCGGAATTTCCTAATTTTTGAAAAAGGCCTGGCTAATCATTCCGTAGAAGCTTATACCGCAGATCTTGGAAAATTAATCTTTTTCCTGGAGCAGCGTTTCCCTGATGCATTACCGCACACAGTCCAAAAAAAGGAATTAGCTGAATTTCTGAACTGGTTAAATAAGTTAGGTCTGGGGGCGCGTACCCAAGCCAGAATTCTTTCCGGCGTTAAAGCTTTTTTTAAATACTTGCTGATTGACGAAGTAATCGATACAGATCCGGCTGAACATCTTGAAAGCCCTCGCCTGGAACGCTATTTGCCAGATGTACTTTCTTATGAAGAAATTCAGGAGATCATGAAAAGTGTTGACCTAAGCCACCCGCAAGGCATTCGGAACAGAGCGATTCTGGAAACTTTATACGCGTGCGGCCTTCGGGTTAGCGAACTGACAAATTTGCAAATTTCTAACCTTTACCTGGATATTGGCTTTGTAAAAGTGACGGGTAAAGGGGATAAGGAGCGTTTGATCCCTATCGGTGATACTGCGGTTAAATATATTCTTCAATATCTACAACATATTCGAACCAAAGATCATCCGGTTCAAAAAGGATTCAATGATCATCTTTTTCTCAACCGTCGTGGCAGGGCGCTTAGCCGTGTAATGATTTTTATGATCGTAAAAGAGGCTGCCAATACAGCCGGGATTGAAAAAAATGTTAGCCCTCACACCTTTCGCCACTCTTTCGCTACTCATTTGGTGGAAGGTGGAGCCGACCTGAAAGCTGTTCAGGATATGCTTGGGCATGAATCCATCACTACTACTGAAATCTACACACATCTGGATACCGAATACCTAAGAGAAACCGTATTGATGTACCATCCAAGGAACAAAAGGTTCTAGATGATTTCATTTGGTCGAGATTAATTTAGAAAGCCCTTGAACATGGGTCATCCCGAATTTTAAGCAACTTCATGTTGTCATAATAACTAATAACAGATGCTGTAAGTCAATTTTTTAGAACCGGCCTTATTCAATTTAGCT
>CAZHZT010000104.1:0-20571 GCA_964537285.1 uncultured Saprospiraceae bacterium
TAAGCTCGCAGGTCGTTTGGTTATCGGTGATCGTGACCGTGTAGATGCCCGCTTCTAAATCTATTAATACCGTCGAGCCATCAAATTGATCCTCCGACCAATCTATGGTATAATCGCCACTGCCGTTTAAGATCGTGATCGTGATGCTGCCTAAGGTATTGCCGTCGCAGCTCACGCCCGTTACTTCCGCCTCAATCTCCAGTGGATTCTCTTCCTCGATCGTGAAGCTCTCTATGAGTTCGCAGGTCGTTTGGTTATCGGTGATCGTGACCGTGTAGATGCCGGCTTCTAAATCTATTAATACCGTCGAGCCATCAAATTGATCCTCTGACCAATCTATTGTATAATCGCCACTGCCGTTTAAGATCATGATCGTGATACTGCCTAAGGTATTGCCATCGCAGCTCACGCCCGTTACTTCCGCTTCAATTTCTAATGGATTCTCTTCTTCGATCGTGAAGCTTTCTATAAGCTCGCAGGTCGTTTGGTTATCGGTGATCGTGACCGTGTAGATGCCCGCTTCTAAATCTATTAATACCGTCGAGCCATCAAATTGATCCTCCGACCAATCTATGGTATAATCGCCACTGCCTTCCATAATGGTTATAGAAATACTCCCAAGGGTAGAACCATCGCATGAAACACCGTTTATGGTTTCTTTTACAGAAAGATTTGTAGAATTCTCTAGATTAATTGTAGAGACGGTTTGACAACCATTGCTATCGGTAATTGTAACAGAATAGTTTCCTTCTGAAAGTCCGGTAAGATCTTCAATATTTCCAATATTTGGATCACTCCAATCAAAATTATAAGGCGCATCTCCACCAGAAACCGTAAGATCAATTGCTCCGTTGGCTTCACCACAGGTAGGTTGAATAGTTTCGACAGTTGCTGCTACAATAATTGACGGTGCTATAGAAACAGAAGTACTGGAAAAACTGCCTGCCAGGTCAGTAACCGTAACAGAATAGATTCCCGCAGGTAAATCTTCGATTGTATTTCCATTTTCTCCCGGAATACTCCATTGGTAAGTATAGGGAGGAATTCCTACAATAACATTTACAGTTATACTACCGTCGCTATCTCCTTCACACAAAATACTATCTACATCCACCTCAAATTGCAGGGTATCTGTTGGAAAAATAATTGTATCCGCTCCGGTACAGCCAATTGCATCGGTGACGGTTACAGTATACACCCCTGGTCCGACATTCGAAACTGACGAGCCAGAGGCATTAATATTCCAATCGTACTGAAATGGAGCTGTTCCTCCGTTTACAGAAACATTCAACTCACCATCTGTACAAGCATTACATGATGGAGGAACACCTGTAAGATCAACATCTAAATCCGGAGAAGCACTCACTGTAAACGGAAGGATAAGCAAACATCCCAGGCTATCGGTAACCGTTACATCATAATTTCCAGGCAATAAACCACTGATTCCCGTTGTGGTTTCTCCTGTACTCCACTCAATAATTATTGGGGCTTTCCCATCGAAAACAACGACTTCTGCAGTACCTAATATACTATTATCGCAATTAACATCAGTTTGAAAAACTCCTGCATCTATACTTGTTGAAAGGTTTACATGGGCCGTATCAATACCGAAACAACCATTAACATCTGTGGCTGTAACAGTGTAAATCCCCGGGAGGAGACTGTCAATGAAAGCTCCTTGTTCGCCGTTACTCCAAAAGTAAGTATAAGGCGGCTCGCCACCGCTTGCTATTGCTGTTGCCGTTCCATCCATTCCGGAAGCACAAGTTACACTCGTTCCGGTTGCCACTACATCGATACTTAATTCCGGGTAAATGACATCAAAAAACACTTTTTCACAACCATTATTATCTGTTACAGTAACCGAAATTGGCCCCAAGGGTAAGTTTTCTACAAAAGTACCTGTAAAAGTACTGTCATGGCTCCATAGATAATCGTACGGGGGACTACCTCCAAAGACAAAAATCGATGCCGTTCCATCATCTATACCCGCACAAGTAGTTCCTTCTACATCAAGTATTCCAATTAAACCGGAGGGTTGTGAAATCGATACAGAAGCTGTCGCCGTTTCTCCTGCAGCATCTGTTACGGTTACGGTATATGTGCCCTGCTCAAGGTTACTTATTGAGGCTGTAGTAGCACCATTGCTCCATGCATAGGAATATGGAGGCGTTCCGTCCTCCGCTACAGCAGTAGCTATGCCATCATTAGCTCCTTTACAACTGATATTCTCTGAAGTCACTGTGACAGTTAACATCAGAGCTAGGGTAGCCTGGTAAAAAGCCATTAGAAAAGCAGGTAATCCGAGAACGACGCTAGCAGTAATCAGATAAGATTTATTAAACAGACTGAAGGAAAAAAGCCGTTGGAAGTTATGCTTCAGAAATGAATAGAAAGGCTTCATATTGCGGAAAATTCTTTATAATTTAATTAGATTATTTCGCGATTTTAAATGCTAGTTCTCTTTGTCTATATTTCCATTCGAATTGTATTTGCCATTGGAGGTTGGTTCTACACCAAGTATTTCTACTCTTCTGGATCTAGCGGCTTTGACACTGTATTCTGATGTACATTTATCATCCTCTTCATCTGGCACATCTTTGGACTCTGTTTCTCCGAGTGAGATCGGAGGCTTGATTTCTAGTTTACCTTGTTCTTGATATTTGCTAAAAATATCCTCCAGGTAGTCAATAACACTATCAATACGGCGATCAGTGAGGAATTGATTATAATCACTTTTTGCCCGGGGGCTTGCATAACCCCTTATATAAATAATTAATTTTTGCCCATCATCCAACTGATCTAAATACCCAGACAAAACGTCCTTAAATCGCTTCAATTTTTCAAACTCCCCTTTTACTTCATTTTCAAAAAACAGCTCCAGATCAACCAAGTCTTGCGCATCAAACTTATCTATACACGATTTTAGAGTCGGGTTTTGATACTGACGGTAGTAATATGGCCGTCTTTTATTGTAATAATCCTTCCAAGCTTCATCATAAGCCTGGTTAGATTGACTAACCCCTCTTCTTGGAGGCCCTGGTTTATCATTATCAAAGTAAAGCTTAATCGTATCCAGTTCAACCCTTACGAGAGAAACCTTTTCTTGCTGTACATAAGGTTCACAAAGGCCTGAAGGCATTTCTGTAGTAATTGTTTTAGAAAGATATCCTTTCTTAGAGAATCTCAAAGTATACTTTGCTCCCTGTTCTACGTCATCATATTCATATTCATATCCATCGGGATTATAGTCTACTTTATATGCTTCGCCCGCTTCATCAATCCATTTTACGGTAACTCCGTTAAGAGGTTTATCGATGGTGTTATCATATGTTCTTACGATTAAGTCTACATCGGGAAGAAGATTAATATTTCCTGTAAAGATGGAATCGGTTTCCAGGTTATAGGTACTGATTCGAAAGGTGTCTGAACCAAATCCGTTCTTAATAGCAATGATCTCATACTGCTGGTCAAGTTCGAGTTCTAACTTTACTGTATCTCTACCGATATTATCCTGTTCGATCTCCTCCTTGGAGTCAAGGTTTTTTATGAGAAAAGCCACATTTCGAAGGGGTTTTTCATTACAAAAAGCCAAAAGGTGAAGCTCCGCCTCTATTTGATCGATACTAGTAGAAAAGATATCCGGGCAGCAAGTTTTGGAATCCAGGTCAGGATATTTCACTCCTTCCCTATTAGAAGAGAAAAAAGCAAGGACTCCCAGAGAGTCCAAAAAGAAGTGGGTATCATCATAACTGCTATTTAGCGGATATCCAAGATGCGTAATTTCGCCCCATCCATTAGCCCTTTTCTTTGTACGATTGATATCGAAGCCTCCAATGTTTCTGTGTCCATTTGAACTAAAGTATAGAAACTTATATTTATTGTCATAAAATGGAGTGATATCATCTTCATCAGTATTTACAAAATCAAGGTTTTGAACATCAATCGCCTTTCCATTTTCATCTAAAGGGGCGAACCAGATGTCCAGCCCTCCTCGACCACCGTCTCTGTTGGAAACAAAATATAAGATTTCCCTATCTTCTCTTTCGTCATAACCAATATTAGGCTGTGTTGAAGAGAATGAATCAAGATTCACCAATTCTCCCACATCAATAGCTTCTCCCCATATAGTATCATTTATCCCTTCGATAATGACCTGATTCCGGAAATAAATTTTACAATTAATTTCCAAGCCATTTTTATATTCACAAATAGTAAAGTAAAGGCGGCTTCTATCTTTACTGAAGGCAGTATGTGCGGTGTGTTTTTTAGGAACATTAATATCTCCGCCCAGTGTATCCCCCCTTTGAATAACAGCCGCGTTGGTATCCACATCAGCTAGTAAGATCCTCGATATTGGCCTGGGAGGGATATATTTATCGGTTTCATTTTCGAACCTCAGGGAAGAATAATAAAGCTTTCCATTGATCCAGTAGGGGCCGAAGTCGGTATATTTAGTATTTACATTACTATAAAGAGAAGTATCTAAATGAATGATTTCACTCAGGATAGGCGACTCTGCGTCTCTTACAACATCTCTGGCCCATTTACATTCCTCGATTTCTTTTTTAGCGGTTTGGATTATATCTTCATCGACCTTTCCTTCTTGTTCCAGGATGAAGTTTTCGAGTTCTGTCCAGGCTACATCGTATTTGCCTTGACTTTTCATCACAAGCCCTAAGCCGAAACGAGCCAGCGGGTACTTGTCAGCATGATTAGATTCCAATATTCGCTTATATCCCTCTTCGGCTCTGTCATAGGCTTTATACATCCGTGCAGCTTCGGCAAATTTGTAGAGATTGCTATGCCTGTTTTTATCCACCTCGTATACAGTAAGAAAAAGTTCATAAGCAGCTCTGTAGTTTTTTTCTTCCAGTGCTTTTTCGCCGGCTTTTTCGTAGGCTCGTAATCCCTGTGCGTTCAATAGGTTGCCCATCAAAAAAATAGATAGGCCAATCATAATAATTCGGACCATAATGTTGATTTCCTGTAAGTAATGTAAGTGGTATTTTTAAAAAATCGGACAAATTTTGATCGGATCTGGAACTACTCTGCGAATGTAGTAAATTACAGATACCTCAGGGCCTCCATAATAATCGTTGGCCACGTTAAATTCAGATAAAGTAACGTCATAACTTAACCCGAACTGCCAGTCTCTAAAGTGAAAAATCACCTGAGGAATAAGAGCATCTTTATTTTCAAAGATTCTATATCCAACGGCTAAGTCCAAAGCCGTTTTTCGAGCGACTTGTTGGTTAATATGAATTCTTACTCCTGCCATTGGGAGGAGCTGATCGTATTTACCCTGGGCTTGCCACATCAAATTTGCCAGCAAATCAATATCATCATCTAAAGTAAATACGGACTGACCATACACACTAAAGCGGTAAGGCAGTACGGGGTCAGCATCATTGGTTGGGACGGCATTATTCGTTAGAAAACTTTGTCGGGCCTGATTAATATGATACCAACCAACCCCTATATCAAACTTATTACGTTTTCCTGATTTCCGTGGATCGAATGATCTCGCCTGATAATGCCAGTTAAAACCTGCTCCAAAATCAAAACCGATAATGGTTGGGTTGTTATCAAAGGCCTCACCACTAGGGTTGGAAGGGCTATAGACACCATCTTGATATTGTAGATCAAAAGATAGTTCATCTGTTCTAAACCCTCTTTGAAAACCTCCGACTTGAACTCCAGCGGTAATAAAATGATGCTGACTCAATTGCAGGGTAAGCGATCCCATCCCGGCGAGATGATTATTGGTCAATTTGCTATCTCCCGCAAAATCATGATTAAAAACCAGCCCAAAACCAAAGCGGGTATTACTCTGCCACCCCGGATACTTAACATAATCAAAACCAGCCGAAAACGTACGGAAGGGTACTGGTATCGAGCTACCATCCCACTGGCTTCGATAATTTCCTACGAATCGGATGTCCCCGGGGAAAACCCCTGTCAGAGCAGGGTTGAGATTAAAAGGGGAGTTCGTGAATTGAGAGAAGTGAACATCCTGAGCCTTTCCCTGAAAAGGAAGAAGTAGGGTAGCCAGTACTGAAATTACGAGGGTGTAAAAATATGATTTCACATTTATCCTTTTTTAGTGAACTAAATAGCTTAAATATAATATAATTCAATTGTTTTTCACGCTATAAACCAAAGGCTTTAACATAAAAACTTTATTAAGGGATCAGGAAAATAATACCCTACCCATTTTACTTGTCCTTTTTTCCTCAGGCTTTGTTGGAAAGCCTCGCCGTACCTTTGGGTCCCGAAGGCATTCGGGACAAGTTATGCCTACGTTTTCCGCCTAGCCTGAGAAAAAAATTACTTCGCAAAATTTGGGTAGCTTATTAATTGCCTAATCCCTAACATTTCATAAAAAAAACAATTCACAATATAAGTAGGATCGTATAAAATTACCGTTACTTATCTTCGGCTTTGGAAATTTCGTTCTTTGACAAATTGTGTGGAACTTCAAAATGATAACCCTTGAATGCCCTTGTGGCTGAAAGGATGATTATTTTGAAGTTCCATTATCCACAATTTATGTCAAAGAACTGGAAATTTTAGACAATAATGCGCTGATTTTGGGAAAATTCGGTTGAAAGAAAACGCAAACTCTATTAGTGGGACTATAACCTTTACAAGTTGCGCAGTGAATCAAGTCATATGACTTATTCATATAGACAAAGGACGTAATATTTCTACCAAAAACCATACCAAGCCTAAAAAAAATAAGTATAATGGCACATATTTTGGAGGTTTTCTCATTCCTGCGGGCTTTCTCAAAAATGAATGGCATGAAAAATAAAAAATTTTACTCCCTACTCTTGCTCAGCTTACTGTTCATAGGCCTTAGTGTCGGGGGATACTTTTTTTTCCGTCAAAACCAATCTACTGAATCTTTTGTCTCGAATATCGAACGCTATCTTCATGAACAGGAAGACGCGCTCAAAAAAATGCTAAATGAAAAAGACATCATTGACAAACAACTACTCGGATTCAGAACCTCACAAAACAGCCAATATGAAATTCCTGACAGTTCTCTGGCTGCCTGGGCCAAAAGCCCTTTTACTATTGCCATTTATCAAGAGGACACCCTTGTCTTTTGGAGCAATACCTCTGCACTTCCTTCCAATAATTTAATTCCTGAAAACACCTTTGAAAGCCGACAGTTAATTGAACTCAACAATGGAGTTTATGCTGCTTGGGCCAGAAGAGGCAAACACCCGGTCATTGGCCAATTTACATGGGTAGGCGTCATCCCGATCCAATACCATTTCAGATTAAAGAGTGATTATTTAATTGACCACTTCATGCCGCGTGCACCTTTTAATCATACCTTTAAAGTTTCCGATACTCCAGGTGATTACCCTATTCATTGGAAAAATGGACAGGTGCTGACTTATCTTGAAGGAGAAACCTCTTCTCCTTCTTTCTATCAACAAATCATCATACTATCTTTCTTTGCAATAGGCTTTTTCTGCCTTAGCGTTGCTCTTACTCATATCGGCCAACATCTTTCTAATCGCTATCGATCAATTTTTGGATCACTCTTTTTGGTAGGCTCCATTATTTTTATAAAAGTTTTAATAAGCTTTTTCATTTACAATAACTTTTTTGATCAGCTGGGCATCTTTGAAGAAACGCTTCCCTTCTCCTTTAATCGTTCACAAGGGGAGTTTATATTGAATGCATTGCTTTTGCTATGGGGTGTTTTCTATTTACACGGTCGAAAAATCGGTGATAAAAATCTCGATGAACGGCCTTTCTGGGCTCGGGTCGGAATAGCGTTTTTAAATACGACTTCTATTCTTACAGCCCTTCTATTGATCATACTTTCCACTCACTACTTAGTGATGCAAACGGATGTTTCATTTATTTTTGAAACGGCTTTTAACCTGGAAACAGAAGGTGTGCTAATCATTATCGGGAGTATTTTATTGACCTTTGCATTTTTTCTTTTTGGTCATCATTTAATTTTGAATAATTATAAAATGAACCTCCCTCTGCGCTGGCACTTTGTCATTGCGGTGGTTAGTGCAACGCTTGTTTTCTTTGTCAGCCTCTTCATCGATTTCTACATTCCTTCGTATAAAGTATTTTTAATTTCATTGCTCACACTCTTGTTATTTGAGTTGTTTATCAGAAGCACTCAAAATGTAACCTCTTTCTTATTCCTTATTTGGCTTACGCTACTTTCTGCACTGCTAAGCTTTTTGTTGTTTACCTATAGCAAAAATAAAGATATGCTTACGAGGCAACACTACGCACGCTCCTTACTGCCTTTAAGAGATTCTTTAGCAGAGAAGAACATTCAAGAATTAATATTCAAGATTAAAAACGATCCCGAAGTACAGAAGCTATGCACTCAAAGAGATACCACGCCTTTAAACCGCGATAGCTTAAGGCGAAAAATTGACCAGCTCTATAAATCCAATGCATATTTATTCTATAATTATGGCTATAACTTTTATGCCTTTTTGGAGTCCGGAGGAAAAGCTTTTGAGGAACAAAAAACACTACTCGCCGATCTAATCCTGCCGCTTGACAAACAGACCGCTGTAAGCAATACCGTCAATCTATTATTTGGGTTTGACTCAAAGGACCGCCCTCTTTACAGAACATCAACGATCCTTGACATTTCTAATTCTTTTACTATTTTCCTTGATTTTCAGCGGCAAAAAATTGAAAAGTCGCAAGTTTATACCGAATTGCTTCAAGACAGGCCCTACAAAAACCTCAAACATCTCAAAAACTTTAACTATACGATATATTCTCCCAAAGATGTTATTATTGACCAGGAGGGCAGCTACTCTTGGGAACTCGAAGATGATGACCTTCCAGAGCCCGGAAAGATTAAGGAGCGAGCTCGTTATCAACAAATTGCCTCAATATACAGAGACAAGGAAGGCTATACAGCCATTGTTAGTAAACAGTCCGAGAGCTGGGACAAAATTCTGTCCCTGGCTTCTTTCATTTTCGCGCTCTTCATAGTCTTTATATTGATATTATCCATTATAAACTCGGTAATCCAGGTCTTACCAGAACCCGTTAACCTCTCACTGGCCGGCCCTCCATCTTTGCGTCGCCTTTTTCAACTTATTTTTCTGGTTCTAACCGCTATATTTTTCATACTTATAGGTTTTACTACCTTGTCTTTTTTTCAGGAATCCAGAAAAGTATACCACGATCAGCGTTTGCTCCGGAAAATGAATTCGATCCAGAAGGATGCGGACTTCGAGCTTGAGCTTTTAGATGTTGAACGCGATCAAAAACTTGCGGGTCTTACTCGTTTTATTCCTTCCTTCTCAGAAATTCACAAGATGGATATCAACCTCTACGACGAAAATGGCCGCCTGGTAAGGTCTTCAGAGGATGATTTCTTTGACAGTGGCCTTCAAGCCCCGGTTATTAACCCATTGGCGTTTCAAGCCCTTGCAATTAAACGACTACCAAGAGTCACCTTTGAAGAGAACATTGGAAAGCTTGAATATCGCACGGGCTATGTATCTTTACAGGTAAAAGAAAAAGGTCAGAACTACACCCTGGGCTATTTGGGCTTACCTTATTACTCTAAACAAAGGCAAATGAGCAATGACGTCAACCTGTTCATGGGAAAAATACTAAATGTTTATGCCATACTTGTGCTGATCACAGCTACGATCTCCATCTATGCTGCCGGAAATATTACGCGCGGTCTTTCCCAGATCGAGGAAAAGCTTCAGGCTTTCCAACTTGGTAAGCCCAATCAACCCTTGGAATGGAAACGTAAGGATGAGGTTGGAGCTTTAGTAAATGCTTATAACCAAATGATCGATAAATTACAACACAGTGCCGACAAGCTGGCCCAATCAGAAAGAGAGTTCGCATGGAGAGAAATGGCAAAACAGGTGGCCCACGAAATAAAAAACCCTCTCACCCCCATGCAACTTAGCCTACAACATCTTATTCGCGCTTATGATAGCAACCCTGAAGCCGTGGAACCCATATTTAGAACGGTAACCACTACCTTGATCGAACAAATCAGAAACCTTTCCCAAATCGCCTCTGAATTCTCTAATTTTGCCAAAATGCCTCAGCCCGTCAATGAACAGGTAACGCTGAACCAGATCGTTGATTCCGTTTTCGACCTTTTTAATGAAGAAACAGAAGTCGATCTTTATAAATACGTACCGAAAGAAAACCTCAACACTTTTGTTGACCGAAGCTTGCTTATAAGTGTTCTCAACAACCTGGTTAAAAATGCCATACAGGCAATACCTGATGACCGGAGAGGGAATATTGGGATTCACCTCTTTGAACGTGATGCCATGGCAGTCATTATGGTGGAAGACAATGGCTCCGGTATTCCTGAAGACAAGCAGGAGAAAGTTTTTGTGCCTAATTTCACTACTAAAAATTCCGGTACCGGACTGGGGCTGGCCATTGCGAGGAATGTTGTAAAAGCTGCCAATGGAAAAATCTACTTTGAAACGGTTATTAACAAAGGAACTCGTTTTTTTGTGGAGCTCCCATTAGTAAATAAAGGTAAATGATTTCTGGAGAGACTGTCGTGGAGACATGAGTCAACCCGAATTTTCAGGATGACTCATGTTTTTGGTTCTTTGACATAAATTGTGATAAAATGGAACTTCAAAATGACAAGCCTTTCAGCCACAAGGGCATTCAAGGCTTTTCATTTTGAAGTTCCACACAATTTGTCAAAGAACGATGTTTTTTCGGACAGCCCCTTAAGTAGTTCACGGAAATAGACTATATAAATAACCTTTGCCCGCTGTAGAAGCATTTTTCGTTTGGAGATCGACACTTTTTTGGGATTTTTCTTCGAAAAATCCCAAAAAAGTGTCGATCTCCAACTCAAAAACCTTCCTGCCAAGGGCATCGATAGCTTATACAGTTTAAATCCGCGAACTACTTAAGAATAAATTCATTGGCTTGAAAACAAAAAAGTAATATCCCCGGGGCTGGAAATAGTCAATTGAAGCCTGCCATTTTCTTTTTCGGTAATCACCCCATTTACCATTATCTGGGCTCCCCGAAGCTCTTTGAAAGGGTCATAGTTGAATTTCTCTTTCCTTAGTTCGGAAGGGATATAAACGACGAGTTCCTTTCCCTTAAATGTTGTATCTAAAAACAAGCTCAGGTTTCCAAATACAAACTTCCGATCAGTGACCCTTCCTGCAATACTCCAGCTTTTTGTCTTTTTCTCTTCTTCCGTTAACTTTTGATAGCGCTTAATTAATTGCCTTGAATTTAAGGTTGGCTTTTCTAAGAGACATCTGGAAATGGGTTTAGAAAAACCAGTAAATGTCTGTTTTAGCAGCCACTCTTCGGGGATGCACTGTTTCTCCAATATCCTTTCCAGTTCGTTTGGCAAGGAAGGAAAAAAGTTGAGGCCTGTTTTTCGCTCTACTTTATTAATCGGTACTGCATATTGCTTAAGATTATGAGATTTATTTGCATCTTGGGGAAGAATAAACCCTATGCCTCTTCCGTGCTTAAGATCAAGCAATATTTTAAAGTAACTTTTAGGAATCAAAGGTATTTCAGCTGCATTGCTTTTAGAAGTTTTTTTCCATTTTCTTTTAGGCACAACAGGCCCGGTAATCACAAAAACCTCCGTCCCGTTCCAATAGTTTTCGAACTGGTATTCATGGGCATTCACATAAACCCGAATGGAATCTTCCAGCGAACGCCAGATACCCCGGTTAAATTCCCCCAACTGTGGAGCTACATTGGAGTAGAAAAATGATGCAGCCAGCGCTGCCTCTGACCAATCGAGATCCCCGGCAGGGGCCATATGCCCTCTATCGTATCCCTTTAACTTTTTAAAGGATGCATCTCCGGCCATTTTACCCAAAACCAAGGTATCGGTATAAAACTGCTCAGGCTCAGGCCTCGGTAGATTATAACGTTGTACATCAGGGGTAACAAGGTGGGCCACCCACCTTGGCAACAAAATATTTGAATTGTATAACAGAGAAAAGCCAGGGTGATGCGTAATCAAATCATCCTTTTTTGCTTGTGGAAAACCAATTTCCTGGTACTTTTCTTTTAAAAGGGTAAGTTTAAGATTTTCCAGACTCGAAGAATGAAGACTGGCAGAGCGCTCAGTGGATTCTATTTTTGAAAACTCATCCAGCTCCAATAAATAACGCCAGTAATCCTGGGCATTCAACTTGCCAGCGGAAGAGACGATAACAATTACAGTTAAGTATAGATAAAGAGGTAAATAGCTCATTTCCCTTTGCATTAAGAAAACACTTCTTCAACAATAGGTAGTATTTCTTTTGGATCGTCAATCATAAAATCAGGTTGATGACTGGACAAGAGCTCCCGGTTTCCCAGGCCCCAGGTAACCGCAATAATTGGTATACCAATTTTGCGAACAAATTCAATATCCCGAACTTCGTCTCCAATGTAAATCACATTGTTGATATCTAAATCGTGCACTGATTGCATCTTTTTAAACACCTGGTCTTTCCCGGTTAGTTTTTTACTTGAATAAATATAGTCAAAGTAAGGCAGTAATGATCTACTACTAAGGAAGGTCTTTACATTCCGTCGGGAGTTAGAAGTCAGGATCCCCAGTTTAAACCCATCATCTTTCAGTTTTTTGATCACCTGATCAACATCTGTGAACATATTGACTTCATCGAAATGATTACGGAGGTATCGTCTGAGCCAATAAGCAAGAACAGGCAGTTTTAGCACCGTAATCCGGTGTTCTTTCATGAGTGCTCTTGGTGTCCACTTCTTGTATTCTTCAATCAGGGAAGTATCGACGAGTTTGCAATTTAATGTCTTGGCCACCAGCTTATTATAACCGGTTATAAGCGTCAGCATGGTATCGGCAATAGTGCCATCAAAGTCAAAAAGGACTAATTTTTTTGACATGGTGCAGGAAGTAATGTTTGTTTTATAGGGGAAAGATATTGAGTTTTTTAAGAAATATAGAATATCACTCCATCAATCTGCATAAAACATCCACTTTCCTAGCTCTTTTAACGTAATTTTCTTGCCGTACATCAGGATTCCTACCCGATAAATACGAGCAGAAAGCCAAACAAAAAACCAGGCCGTTAACCCAAGCAACAGCATCGAAAGTAAAATCTGCCACAAAGGGGGGCCAAACGTTAAGCGAGAAGGCATAACAATGGGAGAAAACAGAGGAAATATCGAAGACCAAACCGCCAGATTGCTCTCTGGAGAACGAACAGCAACAATCATAATGTAAAAAGCAATAATTACAGGTACCGTAATAGGTAAAGTAAGGGTCTGCCCCTCTCCCATGTCATCACTCATGGCTGAGCCCACCGCTGCAAAGAGAGAAGCATAAAGGAAGTATCCTCCCAGAAAGTAAAAAAGAAACAGCGTTATGATCATCCACCAGTTCTGAGCATTTAGTTCTTGCAAAACCGAAGCCATAATATCTTCTACTTCTTCAGGGTTGATTTCTGAACCCACGGCCGAAGCAGCATCCATTTGATTGGGATCAAACCCAAAGATGAGCTGAGCTCCTATAAACAGAATCGGCATAAGAATGCCCCAAATAGCCACTTGCGTTAACCCAACAGCCCCTACACCAATAATTTTCCCCATCATCAGCTGAAATGGCCGTACTGAAGAAATCATAACTTCTACAATTCTACTTGTTTTTTCCTCCATCACGGAGCGCATAACCATCATACCATAGATAAATACAGCCATGTACATGATAATACCCATAAATATGCCGATGCCTGCACCAATAACCGTCGCAAAAGAAGTGACATCCTCATCTGTATCGTTTAAAGGCTGAGGATCAATAGTCACTCTGGTTCTGAGACTGTTCAGGATTTCTTTATCAAGATCAAAGGCACCGATCTTATATTCCCGAATCACGTCGGCCAGGCGATCCTCAACAGCAACCGAGGCATCAATACTAAGCTGATTATCAGAGTAATAGTATACTGTTTTTCGGGTAGAACTCAAATTCTTAATTGGTGGAATGACCAATACCCCATCAAACTCTCCCCTCCCAACTGCTCTTTTTAAGCTATCCAGGGGTTCTGTTCGTTTGATAAAATACATCGACCCATCCTCAGCTGACTTTAAATTAGAACCTTCTAAAACTCCCGCCTCATCGACTACTGCAATCCGGTTCTTATTCGTGCCTTCATAGGAAAATATAAGTCCTGCAATAACCATGAAAAGAACCAAGGCCAAAGGTGTTAGAATCGTAGCCAAAATGAACGTTCTCTTCCTCACCCGAGTCCAATACTCCCGCTTTATAATGAGCCATAATTTATTCATACCAAAAATAAATATTAGAATAGATTTTATTCAGCAATTCTCGTTTTGGAAATCCAAAACCAAATTTACGCCGCTTCGCGGCGATATTTTCTTTTGAGGGAGCCCGAAAGGGCTATTTTGCTTCGCAAAATAGCCCTTTCGGGCTCCCTGTCAAAGGAATTTCGCGCCGCAGGCGCGTTTTTTTTCAAAGCGAGAATCGCTGGACTTTATTGTGAATTAATTAAATGCAGCTAACGAGGAACGAACAGCAGGGAACGAATAATAAGGTGGCTTCTATAACTGCTCTTTGTCCGTTAACCATTTTCCGCTATTGGTTTTCTTGAACTTGTTTTATAAAAATTTCATTCAGGGTCGGCAAGATCTCATTAAACGAATGAATAAAAATTTTCTGTTCAACAAAGAACCTTAAAAGTTCGTTGGATCTGCTTTCATCCTCTAATTGAATAAGTACTTCGCCGTTTTTCTGTTCTATAACCGTTCCCAGGTTTTCCAGACCTTCCGGAATTGGGCCATCAAAGGTCACACGGAACAGGTTTTCCTTAAACTGGTTTTTTATACTCTCCATTGACCCCTCAAGAATATTTTTTCCCCTATTAATAAGTACAATATTCTCGCAGATCTCTTCAACTTGTTCCATACGATGGGTAGAGAAAATAATACTCACCCCATTTTCATGCATTTTATCGATCTCATCTTTAATGAGGTTGGTATTGATTGGATCAAGGCCGGAAAAAGGTTCATCGAGTATAAGTAGTTTAGGGCTGTGAATAACGGTTGCAATGAATTGAATTTTCTGTTGCATCCCTTTAGAAAGTTCTTCTACTTTTTTATTCCACCAATCTTGGATATCGAATTTTTCAAGCCAATGATGAATGGTTGCCCGAGCCTCCTTTTTAGATAAATCCTTTAAACGAGCCAAATACATTAAGTGCTCTCCCACTTTCATCTTTTTGTAAAGGCCTCTTTCTTCTGGCATGTAGCCAATTTGTGAAGGATGTCTCCTGTTGAGCTTCTCCCCGTCGAGGAATACGGTTCCTGAATCCGCTTTTGTTATACTTGTGATGATACGGATCAGAGAAGTCTTCCCTGCTCCATTTGGCCCTAATAAGCCAAAGATAGAGCCTTTGGGAACTGCTAGGGTTACACCATCTACAGCAACGTGCTGATCGTAGGATTTAACAATTTGATCTAGTCGTAATATATCCATAGTGAGAATTTGGACAATGGTAATTTACTTCCGTTAAAGTAACAAATTTAATCTATTTAACCCAAGTTGTGCTGGATGAGGGGGTGTATTTCATTTTGTCACTGTTCCTGAGAAGATGTTTTCTTTAGAGAGAGGCACGCTGCCGCGTGCCTCTCTCTAAAAATAATCTCTTCTCTTGCCGGCAGCGACAAAATGAAATGCCCCCTGGATGAGGGTAAATAAGGAGGATTTTTTGAAAAAGGGAGCTGATAGTCGACGTTTTGAAACAAATAATCGACGATTCAGCCTCATTTGAATAGACTGTTTTGTAGCCGGGGAGCTACAAAATCATCTAAGATGCAGTATCCCTTAACCGTTTACTGTTTCTGCAAGTTCCGCAAGAATGTGACTTCATGGCCAAAATAAGTCTAAACACCAGAAATTATAACGATTATTTATTCAAATATTTCATATCATGAAAAAGTCTATTTTATTCTCTTTCATCATTTTAATCTCTTTTAACCTATCACTTTTTAGCCAGGTGAACGAAGAAAACCGAGCCATGAGCGCTGGATCTAAAAATGCTTTGGTTACTACTATAAATGAAGTAGATGAAAAATTCGCAGAAAAACAATGGAAAGACTACTCCAAGGAGTTTAAAGGTAAATCCAAGAAAATAGGTAAATACAACCTTAGCTTCATCGACGATGCCTCCATTGCTGGAATAGGTGGCGCCAATTCCGTAGACGTTTACGCTCAATTCAAAGAAAAAGGCCAGGACACGGAATTCATTTTGTGGATTGACATGGGCGGGGCTTATCTGAACTCTAAAGATCACCCAAGAGAATACGCTAAAGCTGAAAGCCTCGTTGAAAGATTCGCTCTGGAAACGGCTACAGCCAAAACAGAAGAAGTACTCAAAGATCAGGAAAAAACATTAAAAGACCTCGAAAAAAACCTGGAGAAACTGGAAAAAGACAATGCCAACTATCATGCAGATATCGAACAAGCAGAAGAACTGATTAGAACACGAAAGGCAGATATAGAAAAAAACGTACAAGATCAGAAGGATGCTAAAAAGATGGTTGAGGAACAGAAAAAAATGGTGGAAAACGTAAAGGATAAATTGAAAGGCTTGAAGAAATAAAAGAGGCCATCCCAAAAGTAGATTGCTCCGTTTTTCAGGAGTTAAAACATGAGTCATCCCGAATCTTCGGGATGACTCATGTTGATTTACCTCCAAATCAATGAAATAACAAGAATAATTGCAATAAGGGCAATGATTATAAAGGTAGAGAAAAGGAAAGAATTGTTATTTCTGTAAAGATTGAACATCTTTTCCATGACGTTGCGCCATTCTATGCCGGCTACGGCACCTTCTTTTCCCATAAAAAAGTATTTTCTCTTGTGCTGCCCGTGCTTTTTCAAAATAAAAAAATCTCCATTCAAAAAAACCAGATCGTAAAGCTCTTCATCTCCTTTTGCACGGTCCCAGATGAACGTATTCGTTCCTTCCAAAATCCGCCAGCTTCCTTTTTTCACATTCCCCTCAAGAGAGTTGAGGTACTCCCCCTCAGGCAGAAAAATATGCAGAACGGCTTCACGGAAGGCGTCTTCATCACTCACTTGTTTCCAACGGGTATGATGCCAGAATTTCTCTTCCCGAAGGTCCTCTGACCAAGGTTTGATTATAGGAATAATAAAATCCAGATGCTGATCTAATGTTTCAAGATCCTTAGGGAGCTCCACATTGAAGGAGCGCAGTAAACTATCGAAGAAGTTGTTCACTAAGCAATTAGGTCATTAGTTTACGGGGGAAGATAGCAGGAATAATTATAAATTACAAGTCAAATAATTGACCAGAAGCAAGAGCTTTTACTGAAGAGGCCCTCATTTTCTTTACTTTTCTTCGAAAAGTAAAGAAAATGAGGGCCTCTTCAGTAAAAAGGTTTTGCCAGAATAGAGAACGGACCTGCCCCTTTCTTACTTCCAGTTACTTCTTTTTTGATAAAATTTTGGATGTACAAAAAGCAATCCGAAAGATTCACAATCTTCCTTCGTTCGTTTGGCGTGGTGGGCTCCATGTGCTCGCAGAATTGCCCTTGAGTACTTACCATCTAATTGCTTAAACCATTTGAAACGACGGTGAATGTATACATCATGTATCAGAAAGTAGATTAACCCATAGACGGAGATCCCCACCCCAACAAAAAACAACCAGAAATATGGAGTGGCACTACCCGCAATGTAACAAGCTGCACTTGGTATAGCAAAGACTAAAAAGAAGAGATCATTTTTTTCAAAAAAACCTTCTTTTTCATGATGTGGCTGATGATGATCTGCATGCCAATTCCACAAAAATCCATGCATAATATACTTGTGAGCGAACCAAGCCACAAACTCCATCGCCAAGATCGCTCCTAGCGTTACCATTGTATAAAAAAGGAAAGAATACATTTGATTTATTATGATTTGACTTTTACAAATTCCAGTTTAATATACCAAAAAACATAAACTGGCATGTTAACAGGGCAACGGCTACTTTGTTTGACCTTCGATTGGTCAAAACTTCAAATAAAAGTAAAAGTAAAAAAGCAACTCCAAACCATCCCAAATAATTTGATAGAGGAATCGTTTCATGGTCCCAACTCCAGAAATCATAAGCAATGGCAACAGGCTCGATCAATACATCCAGTCCTACCATGATCGCTGCAGCAATAAATGCTCTGACGATACCCACTAGTTTTGGAAACAAATAGCGAACAGTCATTCCACTCCCATAAACTAATAACAACCAGTTCAGCCCGATTATCAGGGGTGTTTCGAATAATTTCCAGCCTAATACCGGACCATATTGGTAATTGCCGAATAAAAAGCCATAGTTAACTCCCGCCATTTCCACTCCGAAACCAACTATAAAGCATATAAATCCGAATATAAAAAAGCGAAGATCTTTAGCAGAATGATTCCCCAGAACAATAAAAGCAGAAACCAATAAATTCAAGGGCGTCAAAAAAATAAAGTCTTCGTGGATCGGTATTAAAATACCTACTATGCCAATAAGGTAGAAAATTACTAGTACAGCAATGGAAATAAGGGGTAGATTTTCCCGAATTAGAAAAGACGAAAGTAAACTCTGATGTTTATATTCTGTATCAATCATTTCTATAAGTTTTTTAGTTCTTTGACATAAATTGTGGAAAAATGGAACTAGAAACATGAGTCATCCCGAAAATCCAGGATGACTCATGTTTGTAGTTCCACACAATTTGTCAAAGAACGAGTTTTTTCAAAAGTTTAGGCTAGTGCTTCAGGAACTAGTAAGCTGTAACCTATTAAACTATCTTTATTGACCGTTCTCCGTTCATCACATTCCCCAGGTTCTGTTTCCCGCTTCACGTACGTTCATGCATCACTTGATCGGCAATTTTTGCCGAAAGCAAGCTAAGTGGTATTCCTCCTCCCGGATGCACGCTTCCCCCGCAAAAATATAATCGTCTAATTTTACTGGAAAAGTTTGGGTGCCGCATAAAAGCAGCCATACGATCATTTGAGCTGGTTCCGTATAATGCTCCTAGATGAGAACAGGTACGAGATTCAATACTTCGGGGATCGAGAATATCTTCACAAGAAATCAACTGATTCATGTCAACCCCTAAGATCCGGTTTATTTTGTCAATAATATTCCTCCTGGCTTCTGCAATGACTTCATCCCAATTCTGGCCATCATTATAAGGCACATTTATCATAGTGAACCAATTTTCTCCTCCTTCAGGAGCATCACTCTTCTCATATTTTTGAGTAATATTGATATAAATTGTAGGGTCTTTATAAATTTTTCCTTTAGACAGGTACTCAAATTCTGTTTTGTAATCATCACTGAAGAGGATATTGTGCAAATTGAGTTCTTCAAAAACCTTATCAACTCCCCAATAAAAAATCAAGGCCGAAGTAGATTTTTCTTGTTTTAATATTCTGGTTGGGTGTTTCTGGTCAGGCAGGAGCTTTTGATAGGTAAAAAAAACATCCATGTTGCTGATTATAGTATCAAAAGAGTGTTTTTCACCTTTTATCATTAGCCCGTTTGCTGTGCCATTTTCAACGAGAATGCGTTCCACGGGATGCTCAAAATGAAATTGCACGCCCATATCTCTGGCCAATTCATAAAGGCCCAAAATTATTTGGCGCATGCCCCCTTTAGGAAAAAAAGCTCCAAATCCGTGCTCAAAATGAGGTATAATATTCAGCAAGCCCGGAGCTTTATACGGATTTGATCCATTGTAGGTAGCAAAACGATCGAAAAACTGAACCAGCTTAGGGTGCTTCAAAAGGCGCTCATTAACAGTATGCATGCTTGAAAACACATCGAGAGCGGGTAAATTTAGTAGTGCTTTCAGTACATCCCTGGTCAGCCAGGTTTTCCAGCTATGTAAATTATGTTCTAAGAAGGTGCGGCCTGTAAGTTTATATTTTTTTTCGCTGATCATTAAAGCCCTGCGCATTACTTTTTTTTCAACGCCAAGCTTATTTTCAATCTCATTCTCCAACATCTCGCTATCGGCAAAAGCAGTCAGCCGAGTTCCATCTTCCCAGAAATAGCGACAAATTTCTTCCAACTGAACGTAGCTGTAGTAGTCTTCAGGTTTTTTATCACATAATTTATACAATTCATCTACATAAACAGGCATGGTAAACAAAGAAGGACCTGCATCAAACCGATAACCATTCATGTTGATTTCCGATAATTTTCCTCCCGGGTAAGAATTGGCCTCAAAAACATCCACTTCATAACCCCGGTTTGCCATTCGAATTCCTGCAGCGATGCCTCCGATCCCAGCACCAACAATGCCTACTTTCATTTTTTTATGACAAAAACCATTTTCCTTGAAAATGGTTGAAAAAAACAAGTACAAAGACGGGCAGAATGTTCCCAAAGAGGCTGTCTAATAAAGTTCTTTGACATAAATTGTGGAAAATGGAACTTCATGGTGTCACAAGGATTAAGAATAGGTGTTGTAATTCAATGTATTAGGACCGGCCTTATTCAATTTAGCTTTTTGAAAGGCTGGCAGCCGTTAAAA
>CAZHZT010000105.1:0-20521 GCA_964537285.1 uncultured Saprospiraceae bacterium
CAAAAAGCTAAATTGAATAAGGCCGGTTCGAAAGTATTGATTACTGCACCTTTTTTTAATTGCAGGGACAACATGAAGTTCCTGAAAATCCGGGATGACTCATGTTTTTGTTCTTAAAATGTTTACCAAATGAAATCATCTAGAGCCTTTAATTTTTTAGTCCTTTGACAAATTGTGTAGAACGATTTTTTTATTCACTATCCACTCCTCTTCTGTAATCCAGCAACCAGGTTCTCCATCCGATCACTGCAATAATAACGTATATAAAAAATAAAAAGGCAGTAAGGTACATTTCTCTGTTCATATATACGGCTATACACACGATATCAATAACAATCCAGTACAACCAGTTCTCCAGTATTTTTTGAGCGACCATAAAGGTAGTAATAACTGCAAAAATGGTGGTAAAAGCATCTATATATGGTAATGCTGCCCCGAAAAAACTCCAGAACATCCCCCATAGCAGGGAAACGACAATCCCGATAGCTAAAATGAACCAGTGATAGTGTGGAGGCCAGGTTGTAATATTCAGCTTCACCTCAGCATCGCCGGTATTCCTTCTCCAACTTATCCAGCCATAGACAGACATGCCCGCGTAGAAAAGCTGAAGGCTTGCATCCGAAAACAAACGCACCTGAAGAAATATATAGAAATACAGGATCACCGATACGAATCCGAACAACCAACACCAAACATTTTCTTTAGCAGCAAGGATAACATAAATAATGCTGAAGAAAACAGCCATCCACTCTATTGGCCCCTGGCTAAAAGCAGCTTGCCTGATATTTTCCCAAATGTCTATCATTCTCCTCTCTTAAATAAAATACGTTTCCTTGTCACTCCTGATATTTCCTGCAGGAAATCAACTGACACATTATATATACCAATATCACCTAAAGCTTCAAATTGTTTAATTTCGGGCGTTAAAATTATGAATGCGTATTTCAAAGGGGCAGGCAGTATGTTTAATTGGTTCTCGGAACCAATTAAACATACTGCCTGCCCCTTTGAAATACGCATTCATAATTTTAACGCCCGAAATTTAGAGATAGTTTCTAATCAAAGTTAACTTCAGGCGCTTTATCCGATCCTGCTTCCGCTTCAAATAAGCCTTTCTTATCGAATCCAAATATACTGGCATAAAGGCTTGCCGGGAATCGGCGTACCTGTTTATTAAAGATCGTTACTTCATCATTAAAGCGATCGCGTTCCACTTTTATTCGATTTTCGGTGCCTTCCAATTGTTTTTGAAGCTCTAAAAAATTTTGATTGGCTTTGAGTTCGGGATAGCGTTCTACACTCACAAGCAATCGCCCCAGGCTCTGGGAAATTCCTGATTGTGCTTCCTGAAACTGTTTTATCGCTTCAGGAGAAAGATTGCCGGGGTTCACGGATATGCTCGTAGCTTTAGATCTTGCTTCCGTTACCGCCGTAAGGGTTTCTTTTTCAAAATCAGCATATCCTTTTACGGTATTTACCAGGCTGGTAATCAAATCTGTCCTTCTTTGATAAGCGCTTTGCACTTTACTCCATGCGTTTTCTACATTTTCTTCTGAATCGACAAAAGAGTTGTAAGAGCTGCATCCTCCGATTCCGAGGATGAGTAAAATGACGACAAATCCGATTGTGAGTACGTTTCTCATACGATTGGTTTATTTTTCGTTTCTTTACAAAATGATTAATTCAAACTAATATAAGGCTTTTGTAGACAAATGAATGTATAAATTACTCCGTTATTAATGAAGTCAATAAAGTTAAAAGCTAAACGTGAAGAAGCGGTTAAACGTTTTCACCCGTGGATATTTTCAGGAGCGGTAAAGCAAATGGAAAAAGGGATAGCAGATGGGGAAAGAGTAAAAGTCGTAAGCCATAGAGGTGAATTCCTTGGTATTGGGCACTATCAAAAAAGCAGTATATGCGTGCGTATATTTTCCTTTGATGATATAAAAATTGACCAGCCCTTTTGGAACGATAAACTAGAGAAGGCCCTTTCTTTAAGGCAATTACTTGGACTGACTAGCTCAGAAACGACCAATTGCTATCGACTTATACACGGTGAAGGCGACGGTTTGCCAGGTCTCGTTATAGATATTTACGATACCACCGCAGTGATTCAATGCCATTCTATAGGAATGTTTAAAGAAAGGGAGTTTATAAAGGAGGCATTAATTCATGTATATGAAGGCCATTTGGAAAACATTTTCGATAAAAGTTCCGGTGCACTTCCCTCAGAAACTGCCCAGGAAGTTGAAAATAAACACTTGCTAGGTAAGGCAGGGAATACGCTTGTAAAAGAATACAATCATCTCTTTAAAGTAGACTGGGAAAAGGGACAAAAAACCGGTTTCTTTTTAGATCAACGGGAAAACAGACAACTTCTTACGAAATATGTTAAAAACAAGAAGGTGTTAAATACCTTTTGCTATACCGGAGGGTTTTCGGTTTATGCACAAAAAGCGGGAGCTGCGTTAACTCATTCAGTAGATATTTCACAACATGCTATTGATTTGACTAATGAAAACATGGAAATCAATGAATTATCCTTAAATCACCAGGCGTATTGTGCAGATGTTATGAAGTTTTTAAAGGAAAATGACCAAACTTATGATGTTATCGTTGTAGATCCTCCGGCTTTTGCCAAGAGTATTAATAAGCGTCACAACGCCGTGCAAGCCTACAAAAGGTTGAACGCCCTTGCTTTACAAAGAGTGAAAGATCAAGGCATTATCTTCACATTTTCTTGTTCGCAGGTGGTTGATGACAAATTATTTTACAACACTATTGTCGCTGCTGCTATTGAAGCTGGAAAAACCGTTAGCGTCATCCATCGTTTATCGCAACCTCCGGATCATCCTGTGAGTTTATTTCATCCGGAAGGAAGTTATTTAAAAGGGCTGGTGCTAAATATTAGCAAACAATAAGGTTTGAAGGTAAAGGTATCAGCAATTATCGTTTTGGAAATCCAAAACCAAATTTACGCCGCTTCGCAGCGATATTTTCTTTTGAGAGGGATGCCGGAAGGGCTATTTTGCTTCGCAAAATAGCCCTTCCGGCATCCCTCTCAAAGGAATTTCGCGCCGTTGGAACGTTTTTTATAGTTCTACCAGATATTTCACTTGTTCAATCACAGGATATCCACTAACCGGATCATCCCCTTCCACAAAGATATCAATTACTTTTTCCAATTTGCCGCGTTCTTCCTCCTTTTGACTCATAAAAACGATCTTGATTTCACCACTTTCGCCAGGTTTGAAGGTTTTGCCATCTGGCCAGTCAATTTCGGTACAATCACATCCTGAAACAAATTCGAGTACGAGATCTTTATCACCGGTATTGGTAAACTTATAGGTATAAGAAGGTTTTTCTCCGATCTCGATCTTTCCAAAATTATGGATACGATTTTCGAAGGTCATAATAGGAACATTCTCAGTAGCCACCCGAGAAGAGAGAGAAGCTTCATCGTCTTGAGCAACACAAAGCGTTATGGTTAAAAAGCTAAGAACCAGCAAGGAGGTAATTGATTTCATCATTTTGTTTAGCATGTTTTTGAGTGAACAATCGTTATATTAACGCTCTGGGAGGTGATTGATTTCACAATGAAATGTTAATTCCTCCTTAAGCATAAAAAAGAGGGGGATGGTGCCCAAAGGCACCATCCCCCTCTTTTTTATGCTTATAAGTGCAGCAATTATCGTTTTGGAAATCCAAAACCAAATTTATGCCGCTTCGCGGCGATATTTTCTTTTGAGGGAGGCCGAAAGGGCTATTTTGCGAAGCAAAATAGCCCTTTCGGCCTCCCTCTCAAAGGAATTTCGCGCCGTTGGCGCGTTTATTTTTCAAAGCGAGAATCGCTGTAATAAGTGAACTACTTAACATTAGAAGGATAAAATAGTATTAATCCTTGCTTTCTTCCTCGCCTTCTTCCTCTTCACCAATTTTTTCAATTTTAGTTTGTTTGATAGTGATGGTAGTAGGTCCTTCCAGGATTTTGAACTCTGTACGGCGATTGAATCGATGTTCTTCATCGGTACACTCTACCCCATCCGTACATTGGTTAAGGATTTGAGACTCACCATAGCCAACAGCTTTAATACGCTCTGTATCTATTCCTTTATCCACAAGCCAGTTCTTTGCAGAATTAGCTCTTCTTTGAGAGAGTTGTTGATTATAGCTGTTACGTCCACGTGAATCGGTATGAGATGAGAGTTCGATCACCATTTCAGGATATTCATTCAATAAGTTCAATAGATCGGCTAGATCCTCTTCTGCTTCTGCCAGGATTTTATCATCATCAAAATCGTAATAAATTTTACTAAGTCGGATTGGTTCATTAATAGTAACCGTTACGGTATCATACTCTGGCTCTGGCACTGGTATTGGAAGCAGATTGAAGGTATGCTCGTAATTAGCAGACTCTATCAGCCCAACTGTATTCACCGTAAAAGAATCAGGGAAGTACCCTTCCTTGGTAGCATAAACCATGAAAGCTTTTTCCAACTCAAGGCCAAACTCAAAAGTATTGCCATTAGGATTAGTCTTTTCTTTCAAAAGTTCCTTTTCATCATTGGTAAGTTCAAGTAAAGATAAGTTTGCACCGCGCAGTGGCTTCCCATTATTGTCAACGACATCCGCTAAGAGGCCTGCAATAATTTCCGGGCGAGTGAATTCATAGATATCATCGCAGCACGTTTTACTTTTCAAAGAGTTTTTGCTTGGTCGATTTGACACCAAAAATCCGTTGAGACCCTTCTCATCAGCGGTATAATAAAGATCATCAACGCTAGAGTTCAAGCCTTTACCCAGGTTTAAGGGTTCACTCCATTTGCTACCATCCCAGGTCGTTTCAAAAATATCGTAGCCTCCGAGGCCGGCATGGCCGGTAGAACTAAAGAAAAGCGTACCATCAATATAAAATGGTGTAGCTTCATCCCCTAGAGTATTGATTACCTTACCCAGGTTTACAGCTTCACCAAGTTCTCCTTCTTCAATGAAGGGAGCGTAATAAATATCTAAACCACCAAAACCTCCGGGGCGATCAGACACAAAAAACAACACTTCCTTACCATAGAGTTCACCTGGCATTGGATGGCGGTTAATATAAGAAGTATCCTGGCCTTCAAGGGCTCTGGCCCCCATCCAACCATCAGAACCTCTCTGGCTGTAGTATATAATACTTTTATTTAAAGAATTGCCTTCTAAGAGGGAGCGTGTGAAATACATCGTATTTCCATCTTCGCTGAAAGTAGCGTTTCCGGAATGGTAATTTTCGCGATTGATTTTATCACTGAGAGCACTTCCTGCAGCCCAGCCTTCGTCTGCCTTTTTAGCCATATATACCTTGGAGTGATAACTTCCCTCTTTTCCATCCAAAACCACGATATCATCTCTGCTAAAAGAAGAATAGTAGAGCGATTGCCCATCGCCGGAAATATAAGGAGAATATTCCGTGAAGGGAGAGTTGATTTCGTTCTCGAGCGCATTCACTTCTAAGCCGGGGATATCCATAGAAGCTTGTCCCATTTCCGCACCGGTGATTTCAGACTTAGCCAGACGCACCATGGTTGGTTCTTCTGCTTCCTCGGTGATATAACGCTGAAACTGCTCAATAGCTTCATCGTACTTTTCATTCATTTTCAGTATTCGGGCATAAGTAAAGCGTATATCGGGATAATTAGGAATTTCTATTGAGGGTTTGCGTTCTTTGCGTTGTTGCAGGCGTTCTATTTTACGAATAACTCTCTTGTAATCTCTTTCTGCCTGGCGGAAATCGCGCAAAATATATTGGACTTGAGCAATTTTGTAGGAGACTTCCAGTTCAGGCTCTTCAACTTCATCGGTATACTTTTCATACCACTCGAGAGCTGTATAATAATTTTTCTTTTCAAATTCTTCATCTGCAATCTCAAGCATAACCTTAGGGGTTACTCTACCGACGGGTTGGCTGAAAGCGGCAGGGATGAAAGCTATTAAAGAAAACAGAATGACATATATATTTTTCATAATTTTATATTCTTATTCAATTTATTTTTCTTTCTAATTTAAGTATTCTGCAAAAAAATAACCTGAAAAAGACTTAGAATCTTGGGCAGAAGATTTTTGTATCTGGTTCCAGGCGTGAGAATATTTTACCGATGTAAGAAGCAGCGATTTCAAAACCACCAACTCCATTAGTGTAATCCGTTGCATCTGAAACGTTTAGATCAAAGGCAAAAGCTACTGAGAACGCATCATAATCCATTCCTACCATAAACTGTGCTGCATCCTGAAGGCGGTACCCTAAACCAAAATTAATACGAATAAGTTTTTCCGGGTTAATTAAATAACCAGCCCAAACCTGAGGAGCAATATCTTCGCTACCAGCAATCGTTTGATAAGCAACTTGCGGAGAAAGCTTCCATTTATCAGTCAAATCAAAATCTGCTCTGGCGTGCGCATTAATACGCGTATCAAGTTGCTCTTGCGGGTTATTGATACCGTACTCCGGGCCAAGGATGTGGAAACCACCGACGCCAAGGGTTAACAAGGTGTTATCATTTAATTGACTCTTGAAAAGGATTCCTCCCATAAAGTCAAAAGCAGAGCTTTCACCATCAGGATCGTTATTATTATTATTATTATTTTGCCCTTGATTTTGATTACCGGCAATGGTCTCCTGTGTAACAGGGTCATTTCCAGCAATTACATTTTCTAATTGATCTCCAAATTGGGCATTATTTAGGCGAATACTTCTTTGAGCGGTTCCCCCCTGAAGACCAAGAGTAAGCACATTTTTCCGATCTTTATCCAAAGAAAGATGGTAAGAACCAGAGAAGAAAAAGCCAGAATTTGTTAGTTCGGCAATAGTTCCTGCTTTATCTGAATAAAAAGTACCCCCTACACCGATCCAATCATTTTTACCAATACCCGGTAATATTGGGGCATCGATATAAATTGCAGGTGTTCGGTATAATCCTTGCCATTGATCGCGGTAAATTCCTCCGATACGGAATGTACCTTCAAAAGCACCTGTAAATGCAGGATTTAAAGTTAATGGGGAACGATCATACATCGTGAAGTGAATATCCTGAGCACTCAATGAGAGGGAAAAAAGTGTACAAAAAAGTAAAAAGAGTCCCTGTTTGATCTTCATAAAATCCAAGTTTAATTCAGTTATTTACATTATAGCGCGAAATATAGCTTTTTTCTACGGATAATTGTGTTAAAAAATCGGGGAATTTGTCCAATTGCTCACTAATAGCAATCAGTGGCAGGTAATTCAGCACGAGAATGTCCCCTGTCTCAGGGAAGCATCCTCATGCTAAAAGGGCAATAATTCACTAGAGATGAATCGGTCGATTTTCAGTTGCAGCTAATGCCGCTTCTTTAAAGGCTTCGGTATAGGTAGGATGTGCATGAGACATACGAGCGGCATCCTCTGCCGAAGCGCGGAACTCCATGAGGGCAACCGCTTCAGCGATCATGTCTGCGGTGCGAGCGCCAACCATGTGCACTCCAAGGATCTCATCGGTTTCTTTATGCGCCAGGATTTTCACCATGCCTTCAATGTCCATACTTGCACGAGCACGTCCTAAAGCTTTATATGGAAACTTACCGGTCTTATATGGGACACCAGCCTCTTTCAGTTGTTCATCGGTTTGCCCTACTCCTGCTACTTCCGGCCAGGTATACACTACCCCTGGAATAAGGTTATAATCAATATGTGGCTTTTGGCCGGCAATTATTTCAGCCACCAGAACACCTTCTTCTTCTGCCTTATGAGCCAGCATAGCTCCCTGGATGACATCTCCGATTGCATATACTCCTGGCACAGCAGTTTCGAGATGTTCATTTACGGGAATCCGCCCTTTTTGGTCGGTTTGAATACCGATGTTTTCCAGTCCTAAGCCTTCCGTGTAAGGTATACGTCCGATGGCCACAAGGCAATAATCGCCTTCAAAAGTGCTTTCCGCATCCGTTTTCCGGTTTTTAGCCACCACCGAAACGGTATCTCCATTAGGTTTTACTTCAGTAACCATATGATTGAGGTTAAAATTAACCCCAATTTTTTTCAATGATTTTTGCAGTTCTTTTGCAGCATCTTTATCAAAGCCAGGAATGATACGATCGAGGTACTCAAGTACAATCACTTCTGTTCCAAGGCGAGCGTATACCGAACCTAGCTCCATACCGATCACTCCGGCACCAATTAAGATCATCTTATTAGGTACTTCCTCTATTTCAAGGGCCTCTGTAGAGGTGATGACCCGCTTTCCATCGTAATTAAAGGCTGGAGGGGTGTTAGGTTTGGATCCTGTAGCGATGATTACTTTATTTGCTTCCAGTTCTTCTGTTGAACCATCATTTTTGGTGACTTTTACTTTTTGGGCTGAGCTAAAAGACCCCAAGCCGTTGTAAACATCAATTTTATTTTTCTTCATCAGGTAATCCACCCCTTTCACATTTGCGTCTACGACTTCCCGTTTGCGTTTAATCATTTGGGGCATATTAACTTCCAGCCCTTTAAGATCAATGCCATGTTCGGAGAAACGTTCTTTTGCATTGTGATAATGCTCGGAAGAATCCAGTAAAGCTTTAGAGGGGATGCAACCTACATTCAAACAAGTCCCTCCCAGGGTAGGATCCTTTTCAATGATCGCAGTTTTCATGCCTAATTGAGCGGCTCGAATGGCGGCAACGTAGCCTCCCGGGCCGGAACCAATTACAATAACATCGTATTTAGCCATAAGTATATTTCGGTTTTATTATTTGCTTGATTGAATATTAGACTCGTTTTGAGGCTATCCGGAATGTAATTCTTTGCTGCTGGCAGGAATATTTTTATTCGATCGGGAAGGTTTTATTTGAAATTTGTTGAAGAAAATCTCAAATAAAGACTTCCCGATCGAATAAAAGCATTCTCACCAAGGACAAAGGACTGCATTCAGCACAGTTGGTTTATTTATCCTTCTGTGGCGGTTTATTTCTGTTCTTTGAAGGCGGTCTTTTACGCTTATTATTTTTGTTATTTCTTTTATTCTCGTTGCTATCGTTGCTATTTTTATTAGAATTTGGATTATTGTTGTTCGTCTTTTTCTTGGTACTATCCTTATTATCGCTTGTCTTATTAGCATTAGCATTTCCGGCATTGGAAGGCTTTTTCCGACGATTTCTATTGCGGTTTCGTTTGCGCTTACGACGTTTTTCGGCAGGTAGATCTTCGATGACGTCCGAAACGCTTTCAAAGTCAATATCGCCATCCTCGTCTACATCTCCGGTTACTATTTGTAAAGCTAATAAATCCTCTGGTTTTTCTCCCTGAGCATTCATTTCAATAAGGTCATTGACTTGGTCAATATCCAGGGTAACCAATTTGCCATTGCCATCGCCGGTATTAAGAGAATAAAGGAGCGTACCTTTAAAAATATCGGCCTTGACCAACATCAGGACACCTTTTTTAAGGTATAACTTTGCATTATTTTTAGGAAAGTTTTCCAGGGCATCCATGTAAGTATCCAGCTCATAATTGAGGCAGCATTTCAAACGCCCGCACTGGCCCGATAATTTGGATTGATTGATGGCCAGATTTTGATAACGCGCGGCAGAAGTAGTAACGGATTTAAAGTCGGACAACCAGGTAGAGCAGCACAGTTCGCGCCCACAAGAGCCAATACCTCCGATACGCGCGGATTCCTGTCGTGCACCAATTTGGCGCATTTCAATCTTCACTTTAAATTCTTTAGCGTAATGGCGGATTAGTTCACGGAAATCGACCCGACCATCTGCGGTGTAGAAAAAGGTAGCTTTGCGTTTATCTCCCTGATATTCTACATCCCCGATTTTCATATCCAGCCCAAGGGTACGAGCAATGGCTTTAGCTTTTACCATTGCCGGAAGTTCCAACTCCCGTGCTTCTACCAGTTTTTCCAGATCTCTTTCGTTCGCTTTTCGAATGATTGATTGAAAGATACCATTTTCAGGCACTCGTTTTTTCTTCATTTGCAGCCTTACCAATTCCCCTGAAAGATTTACGCGACCGATATCATATCCCGTACTGCATTCTACGACTACCATATCTCCTGTGGTAGCTTTGGAGTAAGAAGGGTTGTGGTAGAAATCTTTCCGGGCCCCATTTTTAAAACTTACTTCTACCATTTGAAAAGGCTCTGAATCTTCAATATCCATGAGGGTCAACCAGTCGAATGTATTCATTCGGTTGCAACCTCCATTACAACTACTTCCTTTACTACCACATCCTGCAGGCTTACCGCCGTTTGCAGAAGAACAACTTGCACATCCCATTATTTATTTAATTTAATCAACATTATCAAGTTAAGTAATTATTGCGCCATAGGCGCGTTTATTATTTAAATCAAGTATAGCTTGCACTCATTCCCCGTTAACCGTTAACCGTTAACCGTTGATGGTTGACCGCTAATAATTTTATGAGCCTGAACGGAAACATCCAGGAACAATATTTTAGGGTTTGCATTTCGCTCAACGAAATAAACGCTTTCATTCAGAAGGTTAGTAAGAAAGATCAATTGCCCGGGGTTGATTACTTTTTCCATTTTAAGGGCCGTTGACGTTTCTTTGTCACCGAGTTTAAGTTCGTTTATGTTTCCTTTTAAAGCCAGCAATTCTCTAAAGAAGTGCAGTGCATATCGCAGGAAATGCTTTTGATTTTCTCGACCTACTTTTGCAAATTCTTCTACCCAGTTCACCAATTCTACTCCATTCCCTTTATAGATCAGGCGCATCCATTGTAGAAACTGCTTTGCATGATCGTTTTCAATCTCTTTCATCAGTCGGATTGCTTCGGAATAATCACCGGAAGACAATTGAGCCAGGCGATTAGCTTTTGCGGTATCTATAGCATGTTTATTGATCAGGTCATTAGCGATATCTTCTTCAGCCAGAGGAGTAAGCTGAACAACTTGGCAGCGAGAAATAATTGTATTCAGAATAAGTTCCAGTCTTTCAGCGACCAGAATAAAGAGCGTTTTTTCCGGAGGTTCTTCGATAAGTTTTAAAAGTCGGTTCCCTTCTTTTCCAAGATATTCAGGCAGCCAGATGATCAATATTTTATGATCCCCCATGAATGCTTTTAAGCTAAGTTTTTTTACTATTTGCACGCATTCCTCTTTAGTGATATTTCCCTGTTTATTCTCAGCACCGATTTGTTGGAGCCAATCATTAACGGAAAAGTAAGCTGATAATTCCAGCATTTTTCTCCATTCCGGGAGAAAGTTATTGCTAAGGGCTT
This sequence comes from uncultured Saprospiraceae bacterium, assembly GCA_964537285.1. Classification (GTDB taxonomy): domain Bacteria; phylum Bacteroidota; class Bacteroidia; order Chitinophagales; family Saprospiraceae; genus CAZHZT01. The sequence goes on from CAZHZT010000105.1 coordinate 11,243, forward strand.
TTGCACCTACTGTAGGAAAAGAAAAGTGAAGATCCGGATGAAGTAATTTCTGTACTCTTTTACAATTGGCACAGTCGCCACAAGCATCGTAAGAAGCAGGAGACTCACAAAGAATGTACTGCGCATAGGCAAATGCCAGAGCGAGTTTGCCAGATCCTTGCGGCCCTGCCAAAAGCAGAGCATGCGGCACACGATCCGATTGAAGATATGATAGAAGGGCTGATTTTGCCCTCTTTTGACCAATGACATCCTTGAATTGCATAAACTGCTATTTTATCATAACAGCGATACAATACACGCTACACTATTGTTGAAAGCCATAACAGGCTTTCACTATGAGGCTATCCAGTTTAATATTTGCTCATCCAAGGGACTGACGGAAGAAGGGAAGAAATTAACAAGCGTACCTTGTTCGTCCAATAAGTATTTCTGAAAATTCCACTTAAGTTCGCTATCGAGCTTACCATTTTTTGATTTATTCAATAACCACTGATAAACTTCACTGCCATTTGCTCCTAAAAGTTCCGCTTTAGCGGCCATAGGAAACGTCACGTTATATTTGGTGGTACAAAAAGCCTTGATCTCCTCATTTGTCCCTGGTTCTTGTCCTCCAAATTCATTTGATGGAAAAGCAACGATAACTACTTTATCTCCGGCTTCCCGGTATAATTCTTCTAATTGCTGATATTGGGGTGTATAACCGCACTCAGATGCGACATTCACCACGATTATTTTCTTTCCCTGAAAAGTCGAGAAATCAATGATATTTCCGTCAATGCTATTAACCTTGAATTGGTGTATTGTATTCACCGATCTAAATTTTATGTAAAATTATAAAACAATAGTAAATATACAAGGGGTTGAAGAAGGATATTTAATTATTTTAGTTCTTTGACATAAATTGTGGAAAATGGAACGTCAAAATGATAACCCTTTCAACCACAAGGGCATTCAAGGCTTATCATTTCGAAGTTCCACACAATTTGTCAAAGAACGATTATTTTAAGAACGAAAAGGAGGTAGCGTTGTTAGTTTAAAAAAAAATTATGAAAGTTTCTGTTTTTCGAACGGCCCATTTCAATGCTGCTCATCGTTTACATAACCCTAACTGGAGCGATGAAAAAAACAAAGATATTTTTGGGCTATGCAATAATCCCAACTATCACGGGCATAATTACGAGCTGGAGGTAAAAGTAACAGGCGAAATCGATCCGGAGACGGGGTATTTGATTGATTTAAAATCTTTGAAAAATATTATCCGGGAAAAAGTAGAAAAACGCTTTGATCACAAAAACCTCAATTTGGACACTGAGGAGTTCAAGAACTTAAATCCTACCGCCGAAAATATTAGTGTAGTGATCTGGAAATTAATAAAAGAGGAACTAGAGGAGAAGCACGAGCTGATGGTGAGATTGTACGAAACGCCCAGGAATTATGTGGAGTATTGGGGGGAGTAATGGGTAAGTTCGGATTGCAGAACATGAGTTTATCCCGAATTTAAGGAAATTCATGTCGTCACAATAGTTAAGAATAGGTGCTGTAAATCAATATCTTAGGACCGACCTTATTCAATTTGGCTTTTTGGAGGGCTGGCAGCCGTTAAAAAATGAATACTGTTTGAGCCTCGGCGAGTTTATTCATTTTAGGCTTCCAGCTTTTCAAAAAGCGTTAAAAATTGGCGTTCTTTGACAAATTGTGTGGAGTTTAAAAATGATAAAACCTGAATGCCCTGGTGGCTGAAGGGGTTATCATTTTTAAACTTCATTTTATCACAATTTATGTCAAAGAACCAAAATTAAATACAGCCTTGATTTTTTGCTACTTTTTTATCAAGAAAAAAGTAGATACAGTTATGATTAACAAATCTTTATGAATATTTTACAAATCATTAGTCATTCCGAAAATTCGGAATGACTAATGATTTGCAATCCGAGCATGACTATCTTACGTTTAACTTGATAGTTTTGATCACAGCATTTTGCTTATCAAGTAATTGTACAAAATAGATACCAGCAGGTACGCCCTCCAGTGAATAGGCTTCACTTCCCTGAGCAGCATAGGATTTTACCGGCTGACCTAGCATAGAATAAAGGTCTACCTGATTCACTCCTTCCGAGCCATTAATGAAAAAGCCATTAGTAGCAGGATTAGGGAAGATTTGAATATTTTCCTTCACCAAATCACGAATACTTACTACACAATCAGCATTAACTCCTAACTTAAACTCATACTGAGCAGTAGCGAGAATATTGTTTGGGTTAAAAACAGTAGATAAACGAACCTCTACCAAGCCACAACCAGGAGTTTGATTAGGTACAAGATGCGGGTCACAAATTCCAGACTCTCCAGGTGCTAAAGTAATTGGTTCATTCAACCCAATATCTGATTGGATATTTGAAGAAACATTCGTGCCATAACAAGTATTGTTATCGCACAATTTAATTTGCCATTCTGCCGGGCCTTCAAGTAGTTCCACTTCCCATTTGATATCTGTGGTCTGTGCACCGTTATTAACCATTGAAGAATGCGCGACGGCTTCTTCAAGAGGGTCTGAGAAGTTGAAATTAAGGATATCCACGACAACCATATCAGGCGTGATGGCTAGATTTTGCGCACTTAAGGCAAACGTCCCCAGAAGAAATAAAAAGAGTATGCTTTTTTTCATAGCCTTTAATTTTAGTGTTGTAAAAATAATTGAAAAGGGTTTTATGAAGAACCAAAAAGTAGTTCCTTATTATTTTACTCTTGTTAAGAAAGTTTTGTTTAGAAGGATGCATACTTTTTTGAATGTTCCTTAGAAAATTCAAAAAAACAAGCAACTATCTAATAAAGTACGTTCTTTGACAAATTGTGTGGAACTTCAAAATATAAAAGAACAACTTTCTGGACCTTTTAGAACCATATAGAAAAAATGCCATTGGGCGAAGCGCTACAAAATGCACCCCGCCCAGTAGCAGTGTAAAAATCAATCGTTCTTTGACAAATTGTGTGGAAACTCAAAATGATACCCATTGAATGCCCTTGTGGCTGAAAGGGGTATCATTTTGAAGTTCCACACAATTTATGTCAAAGAACTAAATCAATTCGTATTAGTTGCTTACTGCTTTACAACAGTAGCTACTTTACTTGTATTTCCAACCGTAATATTTACGAAGTAAGTACCGCTTGGCTGAGTAGTCAAATCGATAGTGAACTGCTGACGCGTAACACCAACTACATTTTCAGTAGAAATCAACTGACCTTGTGCATTAAATACCGTAACCATTACATCTTCAGGCTGATCGAAAGCAACATTTGCCTGAGCAGTAGAAGTAGTAATTGTAGGGAATACGTTGAATTCAGCAAACTCAGTAACGTTTTCTACAGAAGAAACCACCAATTCGCCTAATGGAAGCTCGATAGCGTTCATGATTTCATCATTATCATTATCGATTACCATACCGATCACTTTGATTTTTTCAATATCATAACCTCCAGGAATGGTGTAAGAGAAGTTATGAGAAGGAGCATCACCAAGTGAAATATCATTAGGAATAGAACCTACCTGACCAGCCCAGCCACCAAGGATAGCTCTTGCTACGTGATCATAAACCATTTGAGCAGCAGGAACAGGGTTTGGTAAGTTTTCATATCCACCCATTTCACCAAATTGGCCACCTGCATAAGCATTCGCTTGATCGTAAGCAGAGCCTGTACCTGTAACACCATCTTCAATAACTACCGCGTTCAAACGATAATTAACTCCTTCCAAAGAAGTTTCAAACTGACCACGAACATTTAATTCAAGCTCTCTGCTTGTTTCATCAAAAGAACCTGTAAGACTAATACTAACAGGCTCAACTTCAGTCAACATCATTGGGATAACATCCAATAATTGAGAAGGATCAATAAGAGAATTGCGATCCATAGCTACTATAGGGAAAGCAACACCAGGAATAGAAGTTAATCCATCATCATATTCTGTAACCACCATAGGATCTGCGTTGTGAACAGCGATACCTACGAATTGGTCAGGGAATACATTTACAGAAGAATCCATGAATATAGTACCACGTGGGCACCATGGGCACCATGTACCAGTAGCCTCTTCACCAACTACGCGCTTAGTCGGTACATTTTGAACACCAGCCATGAATCTGCTTTCTGCATTGTCATCTGTGTTTTCATCTGCCCCACCATTTGGATTAGAAACAGAAACTTGAATATCATAAAACTGAGCAGCAGAAACAGAAAGAGGCGTGCCGTGTGTAAAGTTATAAGTTTGCTTATAAGCAACATTTAAGCCAGTAACTGTTTCAGTATAATCATTGGTTCCATCAGTCCAAGTAATATCAACAGCTGTAAGTGTTTCTCCACCATTATTAACGATGGTACCTGTAATTTCAGCATCATCACCAACCTCGAAGAATTGCTCGTAAGAAAGGGGCTCAATTCCTACATCTTTACCAGGAATTTCAATAATTTCTACATTATCGATAGCCCATCCATAAAGCCATCCACCACCATCGTGGTAGTTGAAAGCCACCCAAACATCTGACTGGCCAGCGTAATCTACCAAAGAAGCACCACCAGTAGTCATTTCAAATGCAGTAGCACCTGGCATAGTAGCCACCACGTTCCATGTAGCACCTTGATCTGTAGAAACTTCAACAGTAGCCACCTCTGTGCTATTCTGGAAAGTTAAACCTCTAAAGAAGTGATCGAACTGTAATAAAGGAAAAGTTGCCGTAGAAAGATCAACAGGAGGAAGGATCAGATAATCAGCATTTTTATCGCAATTGCAACCATCATCATTAGTTGCTGCAATATTGGTTCCATTATCAGGAATACCGTAGTATTGGCTTGACAGCTGAGTAGCACTACCAAACAACCAGCCGCCGTCTGAAGCAGCAGTTACCTGTGTCCATCCGGCAGGAAGATCGCCAGAATTAAAATCTTCAGAGAAATAAGTTTGAGCCATTGCTCCCAATGTAAAAACAGTAAGGGCGCAGATAGTAAGTAACCATCTTTTCATAACCAGATTTTTTTTAGTTTTAATAAGAAATTTGTTAATCAGTATTGTAACCGGAATAATAATTGTTCCTTTAAGAACAAAAGTACTCAATTACTTGCAGATGTTAAACACATTTTAATTTTTTTTGAAATTTGACTGTTAGACGACATTCAGGGCGGAAAACGGAAAACGGGGAACGGGGGGACGGGAAACGGGAGCTTTTATCATTTCCCGTTCCCCGTGTTTTGTAAAATAAAACTAATTTTGGAGCATTAGAAGTTAAAGCTTAATTTTAGGCAAAAAAGTACTGCGATGAATGAATTGCTTACCAACACTTCTTTTCAAGATGCTATACTGGAAGGTATTCCAGAAAAACTGCCTAGCCCAAAACCTTATGACACCACCGTTAGTCACGCGCCTAAAAGAAATATACATGGCGTTTTAAGTAATAAAGAGGTGAAGCTCGCCTTAAAAAATGCTTTGCGTTATTTTCCCGAAGATTGGCATGAAACGCTTGCTCCCGAATTCTTAAAAGAATTGGAAGAACATGGGCGAATCTATATGTATCGCTTTCGCCCGGATTATGAAATGCACGCCCGGCCTGTAGAAGCTTACCCTCACAATTGCCCACAGGCGGCCGCTATCATGTTAATGATCCAAAATAATCTAGACCCCAAGGTAGCCAAGCACCCTCATGAACTCATTACTTATGGTGGAAATGGTGCTGTTTTTCAAAACTGGGCACAATACCTGCTTACCATGAAGTATCTGGCGGAAATGAATAACGACCAAACCCTCGTTCTTTATTCCGGCCATCCCCTTGGATTATTCCCTTCTCATCCGGAAGCGCCCAGAGTAGTGGTGACCAATGGCATGATGATTCCCAATCACTCGAGTAAAGAAGATTGGAATAAGTACAATGCCCTTGGAGTAACGTCTTATGGACAAATGACTGCCGGCTCCTTTATGTACATCGGCCCTCAGGGCATTGTACATGGCACGACCATTACGCTCCTCAATGCAGGCCGAAAAATGGGCTTAGGTTCGGACAGTTTAAAAGGAAAAGTATACGTCACTTCAGGGCTGGGCGGAATGTCAGGAGCACAGGCACTTGCCGCTATTATTACCGGTGCAATTGGTGTAATTGCCGAAATTGATCCGGATGCTGTTCGTCAAAGGCTGACGGACGGGTACATTCATGAAGAAGATGTGTTTACTGAACTAGCCCCCCTAATCGAACGCATAAAAGAATGCCAACAACAAGAAAAAGCAGCAGCACTGGTCTATCATGGAAATATTGTAGATCTCTGGGAAAAACTCGTTGCAGAGAATGTCCAGATAGAACTAGGTTCCGATCAAACCAGTTTGCACAACATAGATGATCTTGGCTACTGCCCTGTAGGCTATACGTTTGAGGAAGCCAAAGACTTTCTGGACAAGGACAAAGATGCCTTCATGAAAGCTGTGAGAAATACTTTACGGCGTCATGTGGATGCGATCAACAAAATGTCCGAACGGGGTATGTATTTTTGGGATTATGGCAATGCTTTCCTGAAAGAGGCGGGCGAAAGCGAAGCCGAAATATGGAAAAACAGAGCAGAAGAAGTTTATAAATACCCATCTTATGTGGAAGACATCATGGGGCCAATGTGCTTTGACTATGGTTTTGGGCCATTCAGATGGGTTTGTTGTTCAGGATTAAAAGAAGATCTGGATAAAACGGACCATATCGCTGCCGAAATCATAAAAGAAATTCTGAGCGAAGCTCCCGAAGAAATTCACCCTCAATTGAAAGATAATTTGAAGTGGATTGAAAATGCGGATGCAAATATTCCGATCGTCGGTTCTAAGTCGCGTATTCTCTATGCAGACGCAGAGGGGCGCATACGGATAGCCAAGGCCTTTAATGATGCCATTGCAAATGGCACGCTTTCCGGGCCGGTAGTTTTGGGGAGAGATCATCATGATGTATCCGGAACAGATTCTCCGTACCGGGAAACATCCAACATTTATGATGGTTCCAAATATACTGCTGATATGGCCGTTCACAACTTTGTTGGCGATGCATTCAGGGGAGCTACCTGGGTAAGCTTACACAATGGTGGTGGCGTAGGCTGGGGAGAAGTCATGAATGGAGGGTTTGGAATGGTCTTGGATGGTTCTGAAGCGGCGGAAAGGCGGCTTAAAGCCATGCTTCACTGGGATGTCAATAATGGAATCGCCCGCCGCAGTTGGGCGCGTAATCCGGAAGCTCTTTTCGCAGCCAGGCGTGCAATGGAACAAAACACTCAATTAAAAATCACATTACCGAACATTGCCTCTGAGGAATTGCTTGATCGCTTGATGGGTTAAGAAAAGAAGAATGGAACACATCATCAAATCATACAAGAGTCTTCAAAGGTTGAGTAAAATCTACTTTGTTTTTGGCTCTATTGCCTCTCTGATTGGCTTGCTATTATTTGTATTTGAGCAAGATCCCATGGTAGACGGTATAAGTCTGCCTTTTTTACTAATAGGGATCATTCAAATGGGAGGGGCATTTAGAGATTATTTCTCTGTAGATGATCGGTTGAGAATGTTTGCAAAGGAAAAGAAAATACCGGAGGCAGAACTTTATGATCGGGAAATTGAATATGCACGTTCTATCACCAAAAGATCGCGCGAAAGCCGAAGAGCTAAAAACGGGCTCTTTTTTTTTGGCTTTGGGTGGTGCCTTTTAGGTACTTTGGGTCGCTGGGGAGCTTATTCCATCGGAACAGGCCTTGGGTTGAGCCTTCAAAGTGCTTTTCTACTCATTTTTAACCTGTTAAAAGAATATCAGTTAGGGCTTTTTATACAGGAAGCTCAAAACAGAAGGCGTTCTAAATAAAAAAGGAGGGGCAAGCCCCTCCTTTTTTATTTAGAACGCCTTCTGTTTTGAGCTTCCTGTATGGGGCTGTATTTAGCCCGTATATTTTTTCAGGTAATGATTCACTCGATTGTACAGACGCTTGTAGCGAACTTTGTATTTGCGATAAAGCAATGAGCTGTAATCCGGCACTTTCTTTTCGCGTGAAAAGCCCTGCTCTTCCATCCATTCATCGCTGAAAACTTTTCCGAGGTAACGACTACCATGGTCTGAGAAAAGCACAACTACATAATCGTCTTTGGACAGTTGGTTTTTCATTTTGTATACTGCCTGCATAGCTGAACCGCTGGAGTAACCAATGAGTAAACCCTCCATTTGAGCAATATCCCTTGCACGTAAAGCGCTGTCGCGATCATGTACTTTGATAAATTCATCGATCACATCAAAATCTACGTTACCAGGGATGATAGACTTACCAAGTCCTTCCACTTTATAGGAATAGATCTCATCCTTATCAAAAATACCCGTTTCCCAATAGTGTTTAAGAACGGATCCGTAAGCATCGACACCGATGATATTCACATTCGGATTTTGCTCTTTCAGAAAGCGAGCTGTACCAGACATTGTCCCCCCTGTACCTACACAGCAGACATAATGCGTAATTTTACCCTGGGTTTGTTCCCAGATTTCAGGGCCTGTAGAGGTGTAGTGAGCTTCCGCATTACCAGAGTCGAAATTCTGGTTTACATAATAAGAGTTAGGAATGTCATTGGCCAGTCGAAGAGCCTGAGAGTAATAGGAACGAGGGTCTTCCGCCGGAACGCTTGAGGGACAGATAATCACCCGGGCCCCCATAGAACGCAATAAGCGAATTTTTTCTTTTGAAGCTTTGGAAGAAACCGTAAGGACACACTGATATCCTTTTAAACGACTAACCATTGCCAGGCTAAAGCCTGTATTTCCGGAGGTTGCTTCGATGATCGTTGCTCCGGGTTTTATTTTCCCCTCTCTTTCTGCTTTCTCAACCATGAATTTAGCTACGCGATCTTTCGCTGAATGACCAGGATTAAAACCTTCTACCTTTGCACATACGTTAGTGCCCAATAATTCACTTACCCGGTTAAGGCGAACGAGCGGCGTATTACCAATAGAGTCCAAAATAGAATCCTGACATCTAAGGGTGTTATTGCTCCGTTGCATATCGAAAAATTATTGATTACGAAATGAATGAACAACCAGCGGCAAGTATCACAATCCTTTCTCAATGGCGCATTCCTTCCCACTAGCCTAATATATTGTGTGGCTGTCTTTAGATTTTAATTCTTTGACATAAATTGTGAAAAATGGAACTTCAAAATGATAAGCCTTTCAGCCACAAGAGCATTCAAGGCGTATCATTTTGAAGTCCCACACAATTTGTCAAAGAATGTTAGATTTT
>CAZHZT010000106.1:0-20490 GCA_964537285.1 uncultured Saprospiraceae bacterium
TCTTGTTTAAGGATTTCCCAAATTAATTTCGACCAAATGAAATCATCTAGAACCAGATTTTACTTATTTGGCCCAAACTAAAATATTCAAGAATTTTTTAAATGAGTAAAAAATAATTAAAGAGTAGTTTTTAGAAATTACATCATAAAATATTTTGTTTTAACAAAAACTGCAACTATCTTTGTATGAGCAAATTATGAATCATGAAAAAACAAGCCATACACAGAAAATACAACTTCCCGGATGCTGACCTCTACATCCAATGCCTGGAACGTATCAAATATGCGCATAGAGATATTGAGCAGTTTCACAAGTACGGATATGGCAAAGATCGCCTGAAGACTTTCCTTAGTATGTGCGAAAAATTCAAAGCTCTACCCGATGACGACGAACTCATCGGTGATCAAATGGTCACTACGGAAAAAAAAGCAGCTGCTGCCGAAAAACTAAAATCAGCTATTCGCTCGATCATGACCCGGGTAGCCATAAAATATAACAACCGGACAGGGCGCTACCGTAAATTTGGAACCGCGAAAATGGGCGATATGACAGATGCCCAGCTCTTATTCTGTGGCCGAAGAGTAGCCAGAGTAGCCCGGCAGCAAATCGATTTCCTTGCAGATGTTGGCGTCAATGAAAACAATATCACGAAAGTGCTCGAAGCCTGCCGAAATTTTGAAAATGCTCTGAATATTCAGCAAGATAAAGTCGCTGATCGAGATATTGCCGTGGAAAGACGCATTGAACAAGGAAACAAATTGTATACTGAACTCATTACCCTATCAAATATCGGCAAAGATATCTGGGCTGAAACAGACTTGATCAAATACGAAAACTACACGATCTATGAGAGTAACAATGAGCAGAAAAAAGCCCGAAAATTAAAGGAAGTAAACGAATAGGAATCCAATACAGTGTAATTTACTGCATATCGTAAACTAGTTTAAAATCTCGCTGTTACTGGTGTCAGAGAACTAAAAAACTTAGATAATAGCATGAGCGATCACGAAATTCAGGACCAGGACATAGATTTTAGATTCCACCCCCACAACATCATTCTTGTCTTGGTGCTTGCAAGTATTACAGCCCTTTTTCTGGCTTTTTCAGCTGCCTACATTTATTCCAGAGTGCAAAACCAAAGCCCTCCGGTTAATATTCCTTTTATTTTTGTTCTGAATACATTAATTCTTTTAGGAAGCAGTTACACCATTTACATGGCCCAAAAGGCTTATAAGAGAGATGATACTGCGGGATACCAAAAATCCTTGGTCTACACCGTTGTACTCACTTTGCTTTTTCTGCTGGCCCAATTCATTGGCTGGAACCAAATGCTCTCCCAGGAAATTTTCATCAATTCCAGCAATTCCGCATCCTATCTATATGTTATCTCAGGTCTTCACTTTGTTCACGTTATCGCAGGCCTTCCCTTCATAATCCTTTTCCTGATCACAGCTTACCGCCGAATGAAGGAGCCGGTAAGTGTACTGGTGTATTTTTCTGACCCTGAAAAAAGACTAAAACTTCGCCTCCTATCCTTGTACTGGCACTTCCTTGATGGCCTCTGGATTTACCTCGTCTTCTTCTTCTGGATAAATTACCTAATCAAATAATCAACTTAATTCTCGGTTAACGGGGAACGGTTAACGGGGAACGAAGTACGGTCAACGGTTTGTCGTTGACCATTATCCGTTTACCGTTCCCCGTTTACCGTTTCCCGCTATCCTGTTTGCAGCAATTTTTGTATGTTTGCGGCATACTCAACTTGAAAACTTTTATTATTGTAACAGTATGCAAGATTCGGCAGTACAGGTCAATGAAACTACCGCCCATAATTTAGGGCTAACCACAGAGGAATTCCACAAAATCGTGGAAATTATGGGCAGAACACCTAACTTCACTGAGCTCAGTATATTTTCAGTGATGTGGTCGGAACATTGCTCGTATAAAAATTCCATTCATTGGTTGAAAACACTCCCCAGAGAGGGAGGACGGCTGCTTGTCGGAGCAGGCGAAGAAAATGCAGGGCTTGTTGATATTGGTGATGGCCTGGCATGCGCATTTAAAATCGAATCTCACAACCACCCATCCGCGATCGAGCCTTACCAGGGAGCAGCAACAGGCGTTGGAGGCATCCACAGGGATATATTTACGATGGGAGCTCGTCCAATAGCGGCTATGAATTCGCTGCGTTTTGGTCAGATTGATCGCAAGCACACGCGCAGATTGGTCAGAGGGGTTGTAAGTGGTATAGGCGATTATGGAAATTGCTTTGGCGTACCAACCGTTGGTGGTGAAACCTACTTTATGCCATGCTACAACCAGAACATATTGGTTAATGCCATGTCTGTAGGGATCGTCAAGGCTGGAGAAACAGTTTCTGCGGTGGCAGATGGTCCGGGCAACCCTGTTTTCATTGTAGGCTCGGCTACCGGTAAAGATGGTATTCACGGGGCGACCTTTGCCTCTGCCGATCTTACGGAGGATTCTGCGGATGACCTGCCTTCGGTTCAGGTTGGCGATCCTTTTCAGGAAAAACTTTTACTCGAAGCTACCCTGGAAGCTATTCAAACGGGAGCTATCGTCGGCATGCAAGATATGGGGGCTGCGGGTATAAGCTGTTCTACTTCAGAAATGAGCGCTAAAAGCCAGACAGGTATGCGCATTGACCTGGACAAAGTACCCACCCGGCAGGCTGATATGAAAGCTTTTGAACTTTTACTTTCAGAAAGCCAGGAAAGAATGCTGATCGTTTGTCATAAAGGCCAGGAACAGACTTTGCTTGACGTATTCCAAAAATGGGATCTTCAATGCGAACAAATCGGAGAAGTTACCGATACAGGCAGATTAGAGTTTTTTCAACATGGAGAATTGGTAGCTGATGTAGAAGCTTCGCCATTAGTACTTGGGGGCGGAGCTCCTGTCTATCAAAGAGAATACCACGAACCTGCTTATCTCGAAAAAATTAATGCCTTTGATATAGAAAAAATTGAGCTGCCTGAAGATTACCCCGGCACAGCCCGAAAGCTGTTTCAAGCGCCTAATTTAGCATCAAAGCGCTGGATCTTCGAACAGTATGATTCAATGGTTCGCACGAATTCTATGTCAACGAATAGCCCTTCAGATGCTTCGCTCGTTCGTGTAAAAGAGAGTGATAAAGCATTGGCATTAACGGTAGACTGCAACTCCGCTTATGTTTATGCTGATCCTTTCAAAGGAACCATGATCGCAGTAGCCGAAGCTGCCCGAAATATTGTTTGCTCAGGAGGAGAACCCGTAGCTATTACCAATTGCTTAAACTTTGGTAACCCTTACAATCCGGAGGTTTACTGGCAATTTGTAAATGCGATCAAAGGGATGGGAGAAGCATGTAAAGCATTTAACACGCCGGTGACCGGGGGTAATGTGAGTTTTTACAATCAAACTGTACTTGAAAATGGCAATGTACCGGTCTATCCTACCCCGACGATCGGTATGCTCGGTATTTTGGATGACTTCACAAAGCCAATGCATCTCCATTTTAAAAAACCGGGCCATCTCATTTATTTGTTAGGAGAAAGCCGGGAGGACCTAGGCAGTTCAGAATATCTAAGAACGATTCACAATGTAGAATATTCACCGGCACCCTACTTCGATATCGAAGAAGAACTGAAGCTTCAGCAAAAAGTTGCCTTACTTATCAAAGAAGGCTTGGTAGAATCCGTGCACGATGTTTCCGATGGCGGATTATTTACGAATTTAATCGAATCATCACTACCTGCTAAACTTGGGTTTTCGATTCACACAGATACCTCCATTCGCAAGGACGCTTATTTATTTGGCGAAAGCCAAAGCCGTATTGTTGTAAGCACGACAAGTGAAATGCAACAAAAGTTTGAAGAATTTGTAAAAAATAATGAAATTACTTTTTCAAAAATAGGGGAAGTAACTAACGGTCAAATAAGCATCGATCAGGAAGATTTTGGCAATGTCCGTGACTGGCATGGCTTATACGAATCGGCTATTCCTGAATATATGGAACATAAATAGCACTAGTGCTTCAGGAACTAGCATCAAATAATTATTAGATCATCAAAATAAAATCATAGGAATTATGAAAAATAGTACTTTCTTGCTCCTCATTAGTCTTAGTTTTCTATTTTGGCAGTGTGGGGATAAAGCACAAAACAGCGCATCGGAAACCTCGTCAAATAGCGCTTCCGCAGCTGCTCCACAGGTTAAATCCACTCCTACCGGAGGCACCACCATAAACGGAAAAATTGAAGGTGCATCGGATATGCAGGTCTTTTTTGACAAATCCGGCCTGGACAATCGCACAGAAGTGGTTGGGAAAGTGAATGCCGGACCGGATGGTTCGTTCGCCTATACGTTGGATCAAGCTTTAGAGCCTGCCATATATCGCATTCGCATTGGCGCACAAAAAATTTTCCTTCCCTTTAATGGTACAGAAAAAGCAATTACCGTTAATGGGAATTTAACCGATTTCAATCGGTACAATGTAGATCTCAGAGGTTCTGAGTCTGCTTCTTTTTATGTTGATGCAATGAAAGCTTTTTATGCGCAAGAATTGGATCAGAAAACGGCCCTGGAACGCATCAACCAAGCTCCGGAACCGATCGCTGCTCTTCAATTGGCTTTCGCTACGCAGGGTGGAATTACAGCAAAGAATATTAGCTTACACAAGTCAATCCTTGGCAATTTGAAAAATGCTTATCCAAATGCAGCTTATGCGGATCAATATACCAGCCTGATTCAACAGGCAGAACAACAAATTGCTGCTCAAAAAGCTGCCGGTGCGATTCAAGTAGGCATGCCTGCCCCGGATATTATGATGCAGGATGTAAATGGAAAAACACGTAAATTATCTGACTTAAAAGGAAAAGTAGTGTTGTTGGACTTTTGGGCAAGCTGGTGCGGCCCTTGCCGTCGTGCGAACCCTCACGTCGTGGAAGCTTATGATAAATACAATTTGAAAGGCTTCGAAGTATTCAGCGTTTCCCTTGATGGTATCAATCCAAGAATGCTTCCGCGCATTAAGTCTGAAGAAGAAAAGCAAAGACAATTAGAATCCGCAAAAAATCGCTGGATTGCCGCTATTGAGAAAGACAACCTTAAATGGTCTAACCACGTTAGTGACCTTCAGCACTGGAACTCTCCGATCACTAAAGTCTATGGGGTTAGAAGTATTCCAAAAACATTCCTGATTGACCGGGATGGAAATATTGCGATGGTAGGTGTCAATCCACTTTCTATGGATATTGAAGCAGAAATACAGAAGTTATTGTAAGCACGGAGCCCATCTGAGCTAATGATATTACTAAAAAAGGCCGGTTTTCGTTGAAAACCGGCCTTTTTTAGTAATATCATTGGGTTCTAGATGATTTCATTTGGTAAACGTTTTAAGAACAAAAAGCAGGCCGTTAGGTCTGCCTGATCGTAGCCCCAGGTTTTCCTGGGGAAAAGCATTTATACCTAATTTCTTCCGCGTAGCGGAAGCACACTACACAAGAGCAATGGCCTATGATGTGCTTCCGCTACGCGGAAGTTGGTCTCTATATCTTATAACCCTGGGAGAACCCAGGGCTACAATCAGGCAGGCCTAACGGCCTGCTTTAAGGACTTCCCAAATTTATTTCGACCAAATGAAATCATCTAGAGCCAATCATTAGCTCAGTGCTTACAAATCAAGGAGGGCTGTAATTTGCTTTCTGTGACGATTGAAGTGTAGCTGAAAAAAGTCAAGCATCCCATAAAGGCTTAAGCGGCCGGCAATAGGGTGTTTATAGATGGCTTTTTTGAACATTTCGGGTGGCAGGGATTGTAAAAATTCGGCAAGTTCCTGGCGCTGTTGGCTCCATTGTTTAGCGACTTCCCAAAAAGTAGAATCCGGAGGAAACGATGGTGTATCGACAACTTTCGGAGCTTTATACTTTAATGGAGAGTTAAGATATAGTTTCAAGAGTTGTAATCTCATAGGACTAAGCAAAAAAGCTCTTTTGAGCTTAGGCTTGAAACTCAGTTTTTTTTGCACATACTTCATAGACAGATTCTCAGAGACCTTCAAATGCTGCATCACTTGAAGCACAGACCAGGTCTCCTCATCCGGCCGATCATTAAGCGTTTCATCGGAAAACACCTTGAGTTCCTCAAGTAATGCCTTAAGGGAGTCATCCAGTTCACCAAGGCGCTTGTTCAGTTTGTTCATGTTGGAAGAGCTTTATAAATCCAGTAATCCATCAGGTAAATTCATAATAATCCGTTTGTTTTCCTGATCGACCTCCAATACTAATTGATTATTTAGTGGTATAAGAACCTCTTTTTCCAAATAATTTACCAAAGCCAGTTCTTGTTCGGGATAAGCCTCTACTCCTTCGATCTTACCGATCAACCCCATTTCCTCATCCCATATCTCAAAGCCCTCCGCGAAGGAAAATTCCAGCGCATCTTCCGGCAAAGTTCGATCTACTTCCGGTAAAACATCTTCCGCTCTCAGCCAGATCGGTCGATTCACCAACTTTTCGGCCGCTTGCTTATCTTTTACGTCGTCAAAAAAAATGAGCAAATCCCTCCCCTCTTGAATTTCTTCAATAAAATAAGGTAGTTTTTGCCCTTCAATTTCTACAAAAAGAACGTCACAACCGATTAGATCCTCAATATATTTAATTTCATCCAATTTTAGCCTTAAGGCCCCTTTTACGCCGAAACTTTTTCCCAATCTTCCGATTTCAATCATATTTTCTAATTTAAGCCTTGAAATATAAATTAGGCTTTTGGTTCCTTGACATAAATTTATTGTACGAAGTAATTGACTAGTCGTTGCTCCAAAATAAATCCTTTCTCCGCTTTTTCCTCCCATGGTAAAGGATTATCAATAGCCTGCGTATCCAATACCCACCAGATGCGTTCAATGAGGCCTACTCCTTTAGCATAGCGACTTTCCGCCCGGCGCAATTCAATTAAGTTCTCACTATCTGCCTGAACAATGTTCAAAGTACTATCAAAATTAAAATTATTGAGTAAAAAAGGAATATTTTTTTCCGAGATAAGTGAGGGCCCCCAATTTTTGAAAAGTTCTATGGGTTCACCTGCGATATTCGTTATGTAATCTACGGGAATAAATTGGTTGGCATTCCAGGAGATGCCTTCTTCGGGTGGAAAGAGTAATGATACAAACCGGAGGTTGCCTTCCTGCCATTCCAGGCGATTCTCCAACAGGGATGCGCTCAATATAGTTTGAAGAGTCCATTCAAGCGTATCACTTTTTCGGTAGAAGCGTTCGATGCGGAAGCTTAATCGTCCAAGGTTATCCTGAAACGTATCGGCAACGACCTCTTTCCAGAAAGCACTGGTGTTGATCCGCACGTTTCCCTGGCTCGTGATGTCATAGATGGTTGAATCCACTTCGTATTCCCAATAATTTCCAATGGAGAGCGGGAAATAGCCGTATTCAAAATCTAATGGTTCAATAGAATCTGTTTCATTCTGATTGTTGCATCCCTGCAGGAGGGAAGCAACAATCAGAAACAAGAAAAAGCACGCTTTTGGAGACATCTTAACCGGATTACTTTAAGCTGCTGTAAATAATTCCGCCCCCCAGAACATCATCTCCTTCATAAAAAACAGCCGATTGCCCGGGTGCTACTCCCTTCACATTAGCATAAAATTCCACCTGAACCTTATCGTTGTTGTTAGAAAGACGGCTTAAGGTTCCTTTATCGTTGTAGCGGATCTGGGTAACCGCTTCGATCCCCTCGGGGATTTCAGGGTATTTCATGGAATTTATTTGATAAACTTCCATCCCATTGCGCATTAATTCATCTACTTCTCCCAGCACAACTGTATTCGTATCAGGATAGATATCTGTTACAAACATTGGTTTACCCAATGCAATACCAAGGCCCTTGCGCTGACCGATTGTAAAGAAGGGATACCCCTGATGTTCCCCAAGCATATTGCCCTCTTTATCTACAAACAAGCCTCCGGCCACCTGCTCCTCCAGACCATCCACCTTTCTTTTTAGAAAGCCGCGATAATCATTATCGGGGACGAAACAAATTTCATAGCTTTCGCCTTTTTTAGAGAGCGCCGTGAAACCCCAGTCGAAGGCCATTTTCCGAACTTCGGGTTTGGTATAATTTCCAAGCGGGAAGCGGCTTCTTTCCAGGCATTCCTGGCTTAGGCCCCACAAGACGTATGATTGATCCTTTTTTTCATCCCGGGCCTTTGTCACAAAACGCCTGTTGTTCACCTCTTTTATTTTAGCGTAATGCCCCGTTGCGATAAACTCACAACCCAGTGCATCAGCCCTTTTCAGTAGAGAATTCCACTTAATGTGGGTATTGCACAAGACACAGGGGTTCGGCGTACGTCCGGCGAGATATTCATCTACAAAATTATCGATCACATAATCGCCGAATTCCTCTCTGATATCCACGATAAAATGGTGAAACCCCAGTTTTACTGCTACATCGCGGGCATCATTAATGGAATCCAGGCTACAGCAACCCGTTTCTTTTTTAGAACCTCCGGAGTTAGCGTAGTCCCAGGTTTTCATGGTTACACCGATCACCTCGTAGCCTTCCTCATGCAACATAACCGCAGAGACGGTGCTATCGATACCACCGCTCATAGCGACCAATACTTTTCCGTGTTTGCTCATATTTACTATTTTACATTTGCATAAGCATTACAAAAATAGATGAAAATATGTTCACGTGATAGGCTGTTGTTTCAGTTTAGTCTTTAGGCGTTGTAATAATCCCTCAACAAATCAGGTATGCTGGCTCCGAAGTGATCTTGGAACCAGCACAATATCAGTAGCCATGGGCTAAGTGACCATCAGCAATTCTCGTTTTGGAAATCCAAAACCAGATTTACGCCGCTTCGCGGCGATATTTTCTTTTGAGGGAGGCCGAAAGGGCTATTTTGCTTCGCAAAATAGCCCTTTCGGCCTCCCTCTCAAAGGAATATCGCTGTGTGACTATGAGTTGAATATCAATTATTACAATGTATAATTTGCCCCGATTAGCAAAAGGCTCTGTTCTGTTATTCCGGAACCACCGGATACACTATCGTAGTATTCATTCCAATCCCTCATCCATCTTATCAAGAGTGAAATTTTCTGATCATTTGAAAGCTCAATTTCCCATCTACCTCCAAGAATAAATCCGGTAGCAATTTTTTGATCTACAAATTCAATATTTTCTTCAACAGGTTCGGATACAATAACTTGATTGGTTGAAGTCACAATTGATTCAGTGGAAGTCGTTCTTCTGGAGCGATCGTAAATTAAAAAATTAATTAAAGGGCTAATTTCGAAAGATAAACCTAAAGATGGGAATAATTTAATTCTTGGCACCATTTGTAGAGTCAAAAAACTGTAAGAAATATCATATTCTGAGATCCTTAGGCTTTTTAATTTAATCCTATTCAAAGGAGGAACTATAATTGTACGGCTCCAGGAAAATACATTAGGATCTAAGCGATTATATCCCCCTCTAAGATGGATATAATTCAATTCGAATCCAAAATCCAGCTTTTCACTCACGTAGCCATTGGAAGTAAGGCCAACGAAAAAGGAAACAGGGCTTTTAAAGCCGTCAAATTCAGCAAGTTCATCCACTTTAGGCGGAAATCTTATATTAAGAAAATGATAATTTAAGCCTGCATTGATGCCAAAATCTGATTGTGTGATACCCGAGTTAACGATTATGACGAGTAGTGGAATAAAAAGTAATGATTTCATTTTATTGTTTTACAATTTTGAAGTTCAATCGATTTCCGTTTTCATCTTCGAGTATCAGAAAATACACCCCTGCACTAATAAGAGAAGGGAGATTGGGGAAAGAGAAGTAGTTATTTGTATTAATGTTTGCCAGGAATTGATTGGAATCAATGACTAAGCCTGCAACATCTCTAATAACATAACTTATCATTTGAGATTCCCCTGGATAAATGTACACACCTAATTGATTTACAAAAGGATTAGGAAATACGATTGCTTTAAAGTTCCTTTGTTCTTTTTTGATTCCGGAAATTGTATTTGGAAGATATTCATTTCTAAGATTAGAGATATATTGATCTTTGGACTTTTCATCATCTGATGGATTTACCGAGAGCAAATATTCGTCGTTGCTTCCTGTAAACGCGTAATTATCACAATCAGGGTATCCATTTACATTTGAGCATGGAACCTCAATTATTCCTAAATTATAAAGTTCTTCATCTGCGGGATCCGCCAAAATACAAACTGTTTTTTCGCCACAAATTATTTCGCCAGTTTGAGAAGTTGCTTCAAAGAAGCAAGTTGATGCAGCATCGCACGTTAGCCACTCTCCGGTTGAGAGGACTAATCGGTTTTCTAAACAATTTACAACATCATAGCTCAAAGTAATGACACCTTCTGAATCACAATCATTTGTTGTTGTAGCATTGGCCTCACATTCTTCCGAGGCCACTAATCTATATGTTTCTACATATACAGGACGATCGTTGTACCCAAGGCCTGCCTCTGATATTGTACCCGGAGGAAATAAGCAACCACAATCGTATTTACAGTAACCCTCTGAAGTGTAAGTAGGATTATCCCAGTCAACGAATTCAGTGCCACTTGAGAAAGTAGAAAAACTATATCCGTCAGGGGAACAAGGCACACTGATTGTTCCTCCTGAGCAAGGGTTAAAATAATTATTTTCCCAAGGAGTATAAACTAGAGGAGTAGGTTGATAGCCAACAGGATCACAAGGGTATTGAGCCGGTAATGGTTCATTTCCTATATCACCACATATCTCACAATTGGTAGTGGGTCAAAAATGTGGACAGTTGCTTGCAAACACTTTAACATGGGGCCTTGAAAACTATGTATCAACGGATTCTACCCACTACCAGAAAACCGGTAGTGGGTAAAACCGGTTGATGAGAAGTGTTAACCTTAAGTTGTAAAGCTTATTAGATAAATCCATCAACGGATTCTACCCACTACCAGAAAATCTACCTTTCGCTCAAAAGTCAATGGAAAGGCACGCTCCTCTCTTTGATAAGTTAATATCTTTAAGCCCAATACTTTTTCAATAAGAGGCATAAAAATAGAGGCCGCGTTTTCACGAAATATCCGATCGTAAATATTACCCTTGTTCTTGTCTTCTGATGATTCTTTTAATTGATTTTTATTTAGGATTAAATTTAAAACATTTTTTTTATTCTAAATGTTTTTTGGTTCTAGATAATTTCATTTGGTAAATATTTTAAGAACAAAAAGCAGGCCTAACGGCCTGCTTGATCGTAGCCCCATGTTCCTCCTTAAGAAAAGGTTATTCTATCCAATTTCTTCCGAGTAGTGCTAGCATCAATGTCGTCAACTTAAGCCCTTTGTAGCCCGGCACTTCAGTGCCGGGGGGAATAGTTGTCAGATTGGGCTTTAGCCCTTTCGTTATTAATGGGCTAAAGCCCCGATAAATATTAACACTACACCTGGCGCTAAAGCGCCAGGCAAAGAAAAAGCATAAATTGACGACATTAGCGGAAGCCCACAACACAAGAGCAATAACCAATGATGTGCTTCCGCTACGCGGAAGTTGGTCTCTATATCTTATAACCCTGGGAGAACCCAGGGCTACGATCAGGCAGGCCTAACGGCCTGCTTTAAGGACTTCCCAAATTAATTTCGACCAAATGAAATCATCTAGTGCTTCAGGAACTAAATCCTTGATAGCTTTAGAAGCGATTATTTTGGTGGCAAACGAGGCGCGAAGAGGGAGCATAGCCAAAGTTACGTGACCGATGAGCAACGAAGTAGGCCGCCAAAAGAAGCCGTCTAAAGTGTCAAGGATTTAGTTCTTGAAGCACTAGAACCAAATCGCAGATTCCTTTTAAAAAAAGCGTTCTTTGACAAATTGTGTGAAAGAGCTAAAAAAAGAAAGCCCTCCCCTATTTATCGATGGATTAAAAACCTCTTTGTTTCCAGTAAGGCTCCTTCCGATTCAAATTGAATGACGTACCATCCTGCGTTCAAATTGTTCAAAGAAAGTATTTCAACACCTTCCGACATGCGCCCAGACAGGACTCTTTGTCCTAACAGGTTGGATACACTAAATGATACATCCGGGGAGTTATCGTTCGTGTATTCAATGTATAGCAAATTATTAGCTGGATTAGGATATACCTTGAAATGATTTTCCCCTGTGTAATCAGAAGTTTCTTCTAAACCAGTGGGTGTATTCACAGGGAGCTCACTTCCAAATACGGGCCTCATCATGACTGATCCCAGAAATGAACCGGGGAAATCAGTAAAGGGGCTCCATTCTTGGGTGTTAAAAACATATCCAAAATTTCGGCCTTCGGGATGGTTTTTATCAAATCCTACCGTTATACCTGGATTATTTTGAGAATTCTGCTCCCATCCGATATAAAAATCACCTTGCGGAATGAATAATGGCTCAGGTTGATCGCCAAAGCGATCTAGCAGTAAATAGGTTGTGAAACCATGAAGGGTATCAAAAAGGACATCCGGATAAAAAGGAGTAACAAAACCTGCAGTATATTCAGGCGTATCATCCAGCTCTCCAATCCATACATGCAGATTCATTAACTGCTTAGTCAGATCAGAAAAAGAATGTTGAAGCATCATCTGAATAGCTCTCAGGGAATCATCTTGTAGGGAGGTATACTTGACGGCTACCATCATGCCTTTTTTAAAGGTCGTTAGATTCCGTTCAGCAGTGCCATCATCATAAGCGTAATAATTGCCAAGTACGGTATTTATGCGAACCGTATCATTCCGCTCTACACTTTCCAAATTAGCTTGAATGGAACCAGAAACCACATTATATTCCGTTGTAAAAACATAATTTCCGGTGTCCGGATAATTATTTAAGAGTTGATTAATTAACGAATTTCGAACTACATTGATGCTTTTTGAAGCCATTAGCTCCCCTCCAGCCTGAATATTCGGACCTCCATCGATCAAGGTTAGGGTATCCGGAAATAAATTAGGACTTCCGGGGATGGCTTCTCTCAGGGAGAGCTGGCTACTTGTCGGGTTATTGGCAAAAGAACTATTATTCGCCACCCGGTAATTAAAATCCTCCACTAACAAACCACCCGGATTAGTATAGAAATGGCTCCAGGGTATGGCCGCAAAGTCTTTTAATAACCTACTAGGTTTTTCAATGAACGTAAGATCTGAAAAAGATTGAGTCGGCGGTTGTGTATATCCATCCCGTAAGAGAACATAATCTACGTGCCACATACTGGACAAGCCCTTGTTGTTAGAAGAATTGCGAATACGAAACTGAAAACCATTGTAATGATAGGATTCCGGCACCTGGATGCTTAAAAATTCAAATGGAGGTACTTGCTCTAAAGGTATCCCATCATTGCCCGGGAATTTTGAGAAAATGATCCATCTGCCATCTGGTTGTTTAAATTCTACCACCAGAGAATCCTGATTAAGAGGAGGTAAACTATACCCTTTGATCTGATACCAAAACGAAAGATACACCTGATCAGTTATATTTTCAAGATCCATATAAACCGATGTCAGGTAATCTGAAATGCCATATCCTCCTCCATAAGGGGTTCCCCCTTCGTCTACGCCATCGAAAGTCGCCATCCCTACCGAAGGCGGATTTCCTCCCAAAGTGCTGTTGACAAATGTATTTTTATCCAGCCAATACCTTTCTGCCGGATAAGGTCCTTCATAGGAAAAGTCATCGAAAAAAACCATATCCGCTGTAATAGAAAGGGTATCTTGTATGATCTTAAAAGGAAATTTGACGGTATCGACGGTGCAGTATCGATCAAAAATAATGAGGCAAGCAGTGTCGAAGCCAGCAAAGCGCCGTGCCTTATAATACAGGGTATTTCCAAAACCAAAGCCTTCGCTGAGGGTAGAATCCTGGCATTCGATTCCCCAACCGGTTTGAAAGAAACCGGGCAGGTTAGTCGTATCTGCCTGTAAAAATATTTCTTCTTCCGCTTCAATCACTGTTAAAGGCTCTATAACGAGATCATTGGGCCGACTAATCACGTAGCAATAGGTGAAGGTATCACAAGTTCCGAGTGTGTCGCAAAACTGAACGGAAACCGTATCTTGTCCAAAGAATACTCCGGGAGTGGCCGAAAAAAACAAGCAATTGGTATCCACGACTGCCTGACCATTTTCCGCTTGATCACAATCGAGACATACAAAGGCTCCGGCTCCGGGCCCTTGAGGGGGAAGCATACAAACTGTGTCCGTAGAGCCAGCTGTTACGCATCTAAAGTCATCCTCTCCGGATCTTCCTCCGGCTATGAAGTTCTGTGCGAAAGATGCTTTTAAAGACGAAAAGCGTTTTTCATCTTTTTTTTGTTGCTGTTGCTTAATTCCAAACAAAACGGGATTTCCGCCAAGAGCTGTTTCAGCGATTTGAGCCAAAGTGGTTTGGGAGTTGATAAAGAACAATATTGCGAGCAATATTAAAAATCGCATAGTTTTTTAATTTTAAATTATAGTTCTTTGCCCTGACAGGCGTTTTAAAAGTTATTATCAGAAGAATCACTACTCTCAACCGGGCAACCGGGAGGACGTTCCTGAGTCAAATAAACAGATACAAAGCTTCCTTTTGGAATTTTTTCATTAGGATTAAACTCAGGGGTTTGTTTATATACGTATGCCATATTCGGATCATATACCCCGGTATCTTCAAATACATCCCCAAGGTTCAGTTCAGAGGAAGATAAAATAAACCGGACTCCGTCCATTCGTTTACATACTAAATCAGGAATGTCAGCTTCGTTGCTTTTATCTTTTGAAATAACAAATTCGATAAGGCTGCCTTCGGGGGCATTGAACCCCTCATTCACTTTTTCTCTGATATTCTCTCCATCGAAGTACATTTCAATAATGGTATTTTCAGCCATTCGCGTATTGTAAACAGAATCTTTCACGATCACTTCGAAACCTAAATCCTCGAGTCTTTTGGAATAATAAACGAAGTTATCTTGCCCACCTCTTTCCATTTTTGGAAGTTCGACTTCCTTAGGAACTATTTTGGTTATTTTCAGATAAATATTACGGTTTTTCTTAACTCTAGAGTACGGAGGAGGATTTTGCTTTTTTATAATCAGGGCACTATCCTTGATGTATTCCGTAGAATCGTCAATAATGAGATTGAAATTGCGCTTTTTGGCCATTTTTAAAGCATCGTAATAATACATTTCCTCATAATTGTGCACTTGTACCGTTTCACCGTGGTTGGTATAGCAGTGGAGCCAACCAAAGATCAGTGATATTACAAGCCCGCCGACGGCTAATAGTAGCAGGAAATTTTTAATAAAAATCCAACTGGCCAGAAAGTAGAGAATCTCAAGGAGGATTCCTTTAATTCTCTTCCACAGATTGAGTAAGCGATCTTTCATAAAAAGCAAATTCCAGTATTTGATCTATAAATTGATAGGGTTTGAATCCTTTAATAGCTGCCTGATGGAAGATACAAGTGGCTGGGGTCATTCCCGGCAGAGAGTTAACTTCAATAATAATGGTCTCCACTTTGCCATCTGCATAGATTCTTACAAAAGCATCGATCCTGGCGTATCCTTTAACGCCTAGTATTTGAGCGGCCCGGCCAATATCCGCCTTTACCTGCTCTGCCACCATTTGGTAAGCTTCTTCAGTTTTTCCAAATCGAGCAGGTGTAATGTTCTGGCCTTCTCCAGCTAAAAACTTTTCTTCTAAAGAAAGTACTTCGCCAAGTGCCAATGCTTCTGAAGGCTCGAGCACTTCATATTTGAGTACGTCCTTTTCGTAGCGCGTCATCAAGCCTACCGTTACCTCCATAAAGCGCTCAGCCTCGCCTTTTGTAATTAACGACTCAATTAAAGCTTCCTGTTTGATAGGGAACTCTTCTTTTTCGTTCATTTGTAAAATAGCTAGCAAACTTTCTTCAATCTCTTCCTTTTCCCTGAATATCGTTTTGAAGTAAGCCCTTAATTGATCGCTGTTTTTAATCATCTTCACCGCTGAGCTACACCCGTCATCCACGGGTTTAGCTATTAGAGGAAAAGAGAAAGACTCCCGGAGTTCTGAAAGCAAAAGATCCGGATCTGCCAGAAAGGCCTCTTTTTTCACCAGTTTTTGCTGAGCTACTGTAAAGCCTTCTCTCGCAAGCCTTCTCAGTGTCTCATATTTATTAATGGTGACCCCTGAAGAAAGTGGCCCGGAGCCATTGTAAGGCAGCCCTACACGTTCTAATTCCTTTTGAATGGTTCCGTCCTCACCCGGTCTGCCGTGCAAACCTACAAAAACTCCATCAGCCTTTTTTGCCAGTTCTTCAAAAGTTAGGGCTTGGGGCTCGAAAACGACATCCGATGAAGCGTATTTTTGAGTAATTTCGATACACTTTTCTCTAATGTCATTAATCACGGGATGAACACTGAAATTAGTGATCTTGTCTTTTATGTCATCAGCATTATCCTTTAATAATAGGTTGATAGGAATTTGATACAAACTATATTCGGAAGCTGTTCCGTGAAGAAAAACGGGAATAGGTTCGTATTTATCTGAACTGGATAATTTTTCAAAAATATTCCGGCCGCTTTCTACCGAAATATGGCGCTCAAAGGAATAACCTCCAAGAATTACAGCAATTTTTTTTCTTGTTGAAGCTGTTTTATGTTCTTGCTTGAGCGCTTGATCCAGTTTTTCAAGCAGTACATCATAAGGCTTCCTTGAAAGAGCATTCCACAAACGCTCCTGAATTGAGATTCGGACAATGTAAGTCAAGAACTGAGATGGATTCAAACCTATTTCCGCTGCCTGATGAAAGAAAAAGGAGGAAGGGAGCATCCCTGAAGTCGTATTCGGATCATTAAGGATGATCTTTTTGTCTTCGGTAATGAACCCGTCAATACGAGCATATGTATTGAACTCAAAGAAATGAAAGAGCCGCTCGCATTCTTTTCTAATGGCCTGAATATCTTCCTCAGGAAGTTTAATAGGCGTTTCTTTTCGGGACATTCCCGGCAGATATTTGGAGCGGTAATCAAATACTTCTCCTCCTTTCACGATTTCAGTGGGTGGTAGAGCGACCGCTCCTCCATCTTCTTGTCGAATTACTATACAGGAAAATTCTTTGCCCCTGATGAAAGATTCGACGACGACCAACTGCTCGGTCAGCCAGCTTTGAAGCAAAACATTTTCCACTTTCTTTTCAAAAAGTGCTTCCAGCCTGATCAAAAGCTTTTCAGGATGATAAATGGTTTCCTTTTCCTTGGAATGAACTAACTCCATCGGGAATCCCAGGCCTTCCCTGATATCGGTCCAATGTTGTATATGAGCTACTTTTTGGTCTTTATCCAATGCTTTCCAAGATTCCCCGGAGATCTTTTTTTGAAAAAATGCTTTATCGATGGATTCTCTGAACCCTTCTATCCCAAGGTCTTCATTAATTATCGAAACACCTATTGAAGAGCCTTGGTTTGCCGGTCGAATAACCATTGGAAACCCTATTCGATGAACGGACTTCTGGAAAAACGCCTCCGTTCTGTCCTCCGACCAGTCTTCTTTTTTGATAATAAGCACTTCCGGAGATTCAAAGCCGGCGGATTTCATCAGTTTCTTTTGAAATGCTTTATCCATGCCAATAGAACAAGGCCTCAGCCCACTCCCGGTGTAAGGAATATTCAGGCTTTCCAGCAAACCCTGCACCTGCCCGTCTTCGCCAAACTCCCCATGTAAAGCAAGAAAAGCAAAATCGATTAAACCGGCCAATTCCTCTATATCGACGGGACGCCCTACTGCGTGTAACATCTTTCGTTGCAATTCTTCAGATAAGCCTGCAATAGATTCACTATAAATTTGAAATCCATTCGGCGATTCCGGCAAGAAAGCTGCCGGCGGAAAAAAGTCCCGTATGGTTCCTTTATAAATGTAGGACCATTCTAACAAAATGAACCGACGGAGCCCATCTATAAAAATAGGCACCGGCTCAAAAAGAGTTTTATCTAAGTTATCGTACACGGTACGCCCTCCGGCGAAAGAAATCTCTCGCTCCCGGGAAGGCCCGCCAAAAAATATTCCAACCTTTATCATAAAAAAACTTTTATGCAATTAACGATTAGCGGTTAACGGGGAACGGGGAACGGGGAACGGTTAACGGTTAACGAAAACTTCTTTTCCCGTTCCCCGTTCCCCGTTGACCGTTTCCGTTAACCGTTCCCCGTTGACCGTTAACCGCAAAGTTACGCCCTTCCAAACGAAAAAATCAATTGAACATTGTTTTCTTTGCACTGGATAAAAATAATCAAGGGAGCTATCCCTAAAAAGTTACGGTTTTGAATAAAGAAATACTTAGGCTGGCTATTCCGAATATATTGAGCAATTTATCTGTTCCGCTGCTAAGTTCCGTGGACACCGCCCTGATGGGCCATCTATCTGAATTACATATCGGAGCGGTCGGTGTTGGGAGCATGCTATTTAACATTATCTATTGGAATTTCGTTTTTTTGAGGATGGGCACTACGGGCATCACAGCCCAGGCTTATGGTAAAGCGTCAAAAGCTGAAATGGTACATACCTTGGCCCGGGCCATTACAGTTGTTACTGTAATTTCCCTCCTTATTTTGCTTTTACAAGGACTCATTGGGCAGGCAGGTTTTTACTGGATGAATGTTGCCGATAATCAGCAACCATTTGTGAGCAGATATTTTTTCATTCGAATATGGGCAGTTCCGGCGACATTAGGGATGTATGTTTTTTTTGGATGGTATCTTGGAATGCAAAATGCCATTTTCCCATTACTATTGACCCTTGCCATTAATGTCATCAATATTGTTTTAAGTTTCCTATTGGTATACCGTTTTGATATGGATGTAGATGGGGTAGCCTGGGCAACGGTCATTGCGCAATATTCAGGATTACTATTCGCTTTCGGTTTGTTTTTTTATAAATACAGGCATCTTTTACATTCATTTAAATTTAAGCTGGTTTTAGAAATAAATTCTCTAAAAAGGTTTTTGGTTATCAATTCTGATATATTTGTAAGAACCCTTTGTCTTACTGCCGCTTATGGGATTTTCTTTAGCCAGGCTTCTATTTATGGCAGTACGATATTGGCAGTAAATGTTATTTTGTTACAATTTATTGCCTGGATGACTTATGCTATGGATGGATTTGCCTTTGCTGCCGAGAGTTTGGTAGGAAAATATACCGGAGCTCAAAACCGATCACAATTATTTAAGGCAATGAAATACTCTGTTGCCTGGGGAGTAGGAGTTGCTTGCCTTTTTTCGATAAGTTATGGCCTATTTGGCAAATTACTGCTCCCTATATTCACCAGTGATGCAGAGCTGATGCAAAGTTGTCATCCCTATTTGATATGGGTGATCATTTTTCCGCTGGCAGCAGTAGCTTCTTTCATGCTCGACGGCATATTCATAGGCCTTACTGCTTCAAAATCCATGAGAAATAGTATGGCATTTGCCTTGATCTTTTTTTTAGAGGCTTTTTATATTTTTAACCCAGGTTTTGGCAATCATGGATTATGGCTCGCATTTTCTGTATTTTTGCTTTCCAGGGGCTTGGTCCAGGGCATAATGTTTTGGAATAGCGGCACCCGTTTAAATTAAAAAAACGCCCATGCCTTTACTTTTGCAAAGACAGCTCATACCGCATGGACATCTAGGAGTGTGGAAAATTGAGGAAACAGAAGACTTTTTCCTGAGAAAAATGGAGCTTCACCCTAAGGAAGAAGAACAATTAATGACTATTAAAGGAAGAAAGCGCCTTGAGTGGCTGTCCGGACGATGGCTATTGCACATGATGTCGGGCCGGGAAATTAGAGGAGCCTGCCTGAAGGATGAATATGGGAAGCCTTATCTTACGGACTCGGAATACCACATTTCGATAAGTCACTCTCATGGACTAGCAACCGTCATTGCTTCCCCTATACTGGTAGGAGTAGATATTCAGTTTTTGGTGGAAAAAATAACGCGCATTCAGCATAAATTCGTTTGCCCGGCAGAAGCTGCTTGTATAGAAGAACATTCGAAACTAGAGCAATTACATATCATTTGGGGGGCCAAAGAAGTGTTGTATAAAGCCTTTGGGCGCCGACAATTAGATTTCAAAGCACATATGCGCATAGAGCCCTTTAAATATGATGAGAAGGGAGGAAAATTAAAGGGTTTCCTCCAAAAGCATCACGAAAAACAGGTATTTGACCTGTCTTACAAACGTATTGAGGATCACATTCTGGTATATGGAACAGAACGGACTAAAAATATGTCTTCTAAGTAGTTCACGGAATTAAAAGGTTTTTCAATTAGAGATCGACACTTTTTTGGGATTTTTCGAAGAAAATCCCAAAAAAGTGTCGATCTACAAACAAAAAATGCTTCTACAAAGGGCAGCGATAGTTTATAAGTCTATTTTCGATTGTAAGCACTTGATAAATAAATGGCTAGTGCTTCAGGAACTAAATCCTTGATAGCTTTAGAAGCGATTATTTTGGTGGCAAA
>CAZHZT010000107.1:0-20440 GCA_964537285.1 uncultured Saprospiraceae bacterium
TGAATACAGCCTTGATTTTTTGCTACTTTTTTATCAAGAAAAAAGTAGATAAAGCCTTGCTTATAGGCACCATGTAGATACTTTTTTTACAAACATGAGTCATCACGAAAATTCGTGATGACTCATGTTTATATCAACTTAATACTTTATCTGTGTCAAAAACAAACCTTGAGGAGGGGCACTCTCCGCCTTCTTTAATCGCGACTGCTCCTCAAGAGCCTTCTTAACCTCCTCAAATGCGACCTTGCCTTGGGCAACATTCATACACATGCCTACGATTAAGCGAACCATGCCTCTAAGAAAGCGATTGGCAGCGATATGGAAAACGAGCTTGCTCTTCGCTTCGTCCCTCTCCCATTCGGATCGGAAGAGTTGGCATTCCATCGTTTTCACATCGGTATTGGTTTTGCAGAAAGGAAAGAACTCATTATAGTTCAGCAATAATTTTGCGGATGCCTGAAGTTTTTCGAATGAAAACCCCTTTGCATAGCTATTATAGTAAGCCGTATCAATTGAAAAAGGATCCTTTTTCCAGCTTATATGGTATTCGTAAGCACGGTAGACAGCATCGAAGCGCGCATGCATATCAGGCTCCACTTCCCAGATTCGGAAAATGGCGATCTCAGGCCGTAGAAATCGATTGATACGATCAATAAAATATTCCGGGAAGGTGCCGTCGAAATCGAAGTGAATGAAATATTGGCTGGCGTGTACACCTGTATCCGTTCTTCCACAACCAACGATTTCTATTTCGCTTCTAAGGATAGTGGAAAGGGCTACTTCGATTTCCTTTTGTACGGATGGCGCATCAGGTTGTTTTTGCCATCCGTTAAAAGGAGTTCCGTTATAGGCCAGTTCTGCAAAAAATCGCATTACGCTGCTCTAAGCTTAGCCAGTTTAGATTTACTCAATTTCTCTCTAGCATAGGGGCGAGAAATTTCAAAATGTTTCACATCTTTTTGAGAAGGAAGTTCAAACATAGCATCCGCCATGATCGCTTCACAGATAGAACGCAAACCACGGGCACCAAGATTATAGTCAATCGCTTTTTCGGCGATAAAATCTATTGCTCCTTTAGTAAAACGTAACTCAACGCCTTCCAAAAAGAATAATTTTCGATATTGTTTGATTAGCGCATTTTGAGGTTCAGTCAGAATACGCTTAAGTGCATTCACATCCAAAGGTTCCAGATGTGTAAGTACAGGTAAACGACCAATTAACTCAGGGATCAGACCGTAGTGCTTGAGATCCCGGTGATTGATGTAGCTCAATAAACGTTCTTTCTCGATGCGTTTCTGGGCCACATTGCTTCCAAAACCTATGACCTGGGTATTCATCCGTCTGGCGATATGGTTTTCGATGCCATCAAAAGCGCCGCCACAGATAAACAGGATATTTTCTGTATTTACTTTCACCAGTTTTTGTTCCGGGTGTTTCCGCCCTCCTTGCGGAGGCACGTTAACATCAGTCCCTTCCAGCATTTTTAAAAGAGCCTGTTGCACTCCTTCTCCCGAGACGTCACGGGTGATGGAAGGATTATCCGTTTTACGCGCAATTTTATCCAGCTCATCGATATAAACAATGCCTTTCTCCGCAGCACTGACGTTAAAATCGCAAACCTGCAAAAGGCGGCTAAGGATGCTTTCAACATCCTCTCCTACATAGCCCGCTTCTGTAAAGACGGTAGCATCCACAATTGCAAACGGAACATTAAGAAAACGTGCGATAGTCTTGGCCAATAAGGTCTTCCCTGTTCCGGTACGCCCTACAAACAAGATATTGGATTTTTCAATATCGATCTCATCATCAGCGGGTTGACGTAGTCGCTTGTAATGATTATATACAGCAACAGAAAGAATCTTCTTAGCTTCTTCCTGTCCAATCACAAATTTGTCTAAATTGCTTTTGATTTCTTTAGGGGTGATGGTTTCGGGAAGAAAAACTTCGCTTTCTGTACTTGTACTTCCCTCATTTTTATTGCCATAAAGTTCCTCCTGGATGATTTCTCCCGCTTGCTCCACACAAACTTCACAAATATGCCCGTCAATACCGGCAATTAAAATAAGGGCTTCAGATTTATCTCTCCCACAAAATGAACACCTGAAATTTTGTCTACTACTACGCATAATAATTAGAGGATTGGGAGCAAGATGATTTTTGCCATACCGCTCGCTTAACTCATACGGCAAAATTCACCTTGCTCCAAAAAATTGGTTTTTAACAGCAGTTTATACAAAAACGCTTTATTCCAATCTCGTAGGTCTTTCCAGAACTTCATCTACCAGGCCATACTCTTTGGCAGCGGTAGCACTCATCCAATTGTCACGATCAGAATCTGCTTCAATGGTCTCATAACTTTGACCCGTATGATTGCTAAGGATCTTATACAACTCCTCCTGCATCTGCTTGATCAATTTGTAAGAGATTTCCATATCCGAAACCTGGCCTGCCATACCTCCTGAAGGCTGATGAATCATAACACGGCTGTGAGGCAAGCAAGAACGTTTCCCAGATGTACCTGCAGCTAAAATAACTGCCCCCATAGATGCTGCCAAGCCCGTACAGATTGTTTGGATATCATTCGATAAATATTGCATGGTATCATAAATACCTAAGCCCGCCGTAACAGAACCTCCAGGGCTATTAATAAACATTTGGACATCTCTCTTAGGATCATCGGACTCAAGGAAAAGCAGTTGAGCCTGGATCACATTGGCAACATAATCATTAACCGGTACTCCCATGAAGATAATACGATCCATCATCAAACGAGAGAACACATCCATTGGAAAGACATTTTTGATGCGCTCATCGATGATTGCAGTGGTAAACCCCTGAGGGTCAGGATATGTCACAGGAGTAGTACTCTCCACATATTTCTCAAGATGCATACCACTCATACCTAGATGTTTGGTAGCATATTTAAAGAATTCATTTTTGTTGAACATAATTTGGCATTTTAATAGTAAAAAAATGAGGAAAAGACACCTGGATAAACATTAAGAGCACTTCAAAGTTATGCTTCGTCAAAAATTATCGATCAATAGCACTATCACTTCGATAAAAGTTATTTATTCCATTTCTTTTTCCTCTGGTGATTCGGCTTCAGTAGAAGTCTCTTCCTGAGGCTCATCCTTATCATTGTCTTCAGTTTCTGTTGCTTCGGTTGTTTCAACAGTGTCGGAAACAGGAGGTTCATTTTCCTTTAAAATGGCTTCTCTGAATTCCTGGATACGCTCATCGAATGCTTCAAGTTCAATTTCTGTATCCTCCATTTGGAAGAACCCCTTCAACGCATCGAACAACCTATCTGAGATCAGGTCCTGCCTGATATCTTCCACTCTATTTTCATCTTCTTTATATCGATCAAGGATCATTTGTACCGTTTCTCGTGGCACATCACGCCCTCCCATGCGGGACATGAAGTTATCGATAATCAAATTGTCTACGTCTTCATCCGAAACAGATATTTCAAAGCGCTCAACTAATTTCCTGCGAACGATGGACCATTTGAGGTTTTCAGCAAATTGATCGAATTCTTTGGCAATATTTTCATCCGTCACATTTTCATTGGAGTATTTAAGCCATCTTTTTAGGAATTCGATAGGAAGCTCTATTGGATTTTGCTCCATCAGATAATCCTTAAAAGCCTTCCAAAGGAAGGTACCTCCCTGGTTATTATAATACTGTTTGATATTTTCCTCAAGAGCTTTTCGCGCTTCCTCTTCCGAAGTCACATCTTTATCTTGAAAAGCTTGCTCAAAGAAGCCCGAATCCAGTTCAGCCGGTTGATTTCTTCTGATACTCACTACCGTTCCCTGAAACATACGCCCGACCCCTTCCAGATCTTCAGGATCATAAGCCTTGAGAATATATTTGACAACGGACTCTTCAGACATACCCTTTTCAAAGTTATAAACATCGAATGAAAAAGAATAGCCAACTTCTTTTCCAATCAGAGGTTCATCCAGTGCGTCCTCAACAATCAGATCAGGGGAAATAGGGAACATTGTTTCCCATCCATTTTCCCGAATTTCTCCATCTTCATTAAGTTCTTTGGCCTCGATTTGTACCACATCTGATTTTTCAATGGGCCCGTCAACTTCCTTCAGCTCTCCGAGGCGTTCTCTTGCCTGATTGAGTTCTTCATCGATGCGTTCTTCAGGTACTTTTACTTTAAAAACTTCAAATGACTTGCTCTCCTCCAGGCCTGCCAGTTCAAATGATGGTGCTAGTCCCACCTCAAATTTAAAACTGTAATCTTCCAGTTGATTTGGATCCAGATCCATTTCTTCATTATCTTCCAGTGGAATAGGCTGTCCGAGAAAATCCATTTCTTCCTCTCTCAGAAAATCCATCAAACTGTTCTGAAGATTATGGTGAACGACATTTACAAGCAAACTCTTTCCATAGAGTTTTTTAATAAAACCCATTGGAGCTTTACCTTTACGGAAACCTTTGAAGTTTCCATCACGCCTGTATTGTTTTAATTGATCGTTGTATTGAGATTCGTAGTCAGTCTTTTGAACTGTAATGGTTAGAACTGCTGTTTGATCCGCTCTTTCCTCTTTGTTTACTTGGGCCATAAAACCGGATTATTTTTTTCTTATTGATTGAATTGCTTTTCTATTAAGAACTTGTAAAAATTTAGCTTTTCTTTAATATGAAATGAATTTCACAGCCAGGCGAAGCTCATTTTGAGGGGCGTATCAGGGAGATAAAAGCCGAAAATTAGCTGAAGCATGGCGAAGAAAGAAGTTCATATTATAAAAAATCTAACTTTTTGCAGATTTTAAGATTCAAAGGTATGCTTTTTGCATTAAAAGGTATTAATGCAAAGGCGTCATTTTAGTATCTTTTTTAGAAAGTTTTGAGGGCGTAGAGTATTTTGAGGGCATAATACAAAAAATTCTTTGACTTAAATTGTGGAAAATGGAACTTCAAAATGATAAGCCTTTCAGCCACAAGGGCATTCAAGGCTTATCATTTTGAAGTTCCACACAATTTGTCAAAGAACGATACAAAATTCTAAACACGATTGACTTACCCCAATAGAAAAAAAGAAGCTTAATAACTCATTTTAAACTTCTTAAATACTCTAAACTTCCTAAACTTTTAAAAAAGAAATATTAGTTGAAAAGAAGTGCGGGTGGAGGGACTCGAACCCCCACACCTCGCGGCACTAGATCCTAAGTCTAGCGTGTCTACCAATTCCACCACACCCGCAGAAAAAAAGCGCTGCAAAGATAAGCTAATTTTTTTCAAAAAATCAACTTTTTTTATGAAGAAAATTTATAGAACTAAAAGTTATTGTTAACTTGTTCTTATAATAAAAGACTTATTCTAACGAGAGGGCTGTGCAAAACAAAAGAAGTAAGGTGCTCCGTAGAGGTCTCTTTTTAGTCTAAAAAAATCCAGTTGGGGATAAACCAAGAAGAACTATGCAGCAGGAATTAATTTTGAAAAAAAGAGAAGAAGAAGATAAAATTCTTATTCAGCGTGCTTATCGGCAACTTCTTCGATCTATAAAAGTAGAAATTGACAATACGGATAGCCGTAATATTCGCCTTGCTTATGAAATGGCCGTAGAAGCCCATAGCCAACAAAGACGAAAATCCGGCGAACCCTACATCTTACATCCCATTGAGGTAGCCAGAATTTGCGCGGAAGAAATTGGCCTTGGCCCAACAGCTATTATATGCGCTTTATTACATGATGTAGTAGAAGATACCGATATAACGCTCAAGCAGATCCATGATAAATTCGGTGATAAAATCGCCAAAATCGTAGATGGCCTCACCAAGCTCGATAGTGCTTACAACGCTCGAAACCCTCAGGCAGAAAACTTTAAAAAAGTCCTCAGTACACTTGTTGAAGATGTCAGGGTGGTGCTCATTAAAGTCGCTGACCGACTTCACAACATGCGCACCTTAGGCGCTATGCCACCTCACAAACAGCTGAAAGTAGCAGCCGAAACAAGTTATATTTACGCTCCTCTTGCACATAGACTGGGTCTTCACAAAATCAAAACAGAATTTGAAGACCTGTGCATGAAAGTCACTAACCCTGATAGCTATTTTGAAATTGCGAAAGAATTACAACAAACAAAGAAGGAAAGAAATAAGTACATTAATGAGTTTGTTTCACCTATAAAGGAGGACCTGGATGAAGAAGGGCTTGCCTTTGAGATTTACGGGCGGCCAAAATCCATTTTTTCTATCTGGAACAAAATCAAAAAAAAGGGGGTACCGCTGGAGCAAATCTATGATTTGTTCGCTATACGTATTATTCTCCAAACCGAAGGATTGCCTGTTAAAAAGGAAAAAAACTTGTGCTGGCAGGTATATTCGATGGTGACGGATGTATATAAGCCCATTCCTGAACGCCTGAAAGACTGGGTGACTACCCCCAAATCCAACGGTTATGAATCTTTGCACACCACCGTAATCGGCCCTCTAGGCCGCTTCGTGGAAATCCAGATCCGAACCAAAAGAATGGACGAAATCGCAGAGCGCGGCTATGCCGCTCACTGGAAATATAAAGGTGTTTCCAATCAACCTAATGTTTACGAAGTATGGCTCGATAACGTACGTGACATTTTAGACAATAAAGAAACCGATGCCATTGAATTCCTCAATGACTTTAAGACGAACCTCTTCCAGGAGGAAGTTTACGTATTTACTCCAAGAGGAGATATGAAGATCCTGCCCAAAGGAGCTACGGCACTAGACTTTGCATTCAGCATCCACTCAGATTTAGGCTACCACTGCAAATCTATCCTTGTCAACAACAAGCTGGTTCCCATGGGTTACATCCTGCAAAATGGAGACCAGGTAAGCATCAATTCCAGTAAAAACCAGAAGCCTAACGAAAGCTGGCTCAAGGTGGTGGTTACAGGGAAGGCGCGTTCAAAAATTCGCTCTGCCCTTAAGGATGAACAACTCCGCCAGGGAGAAATCGGCAAAGAAACCCTTCAGCGAAAACTTAAATACTTAAAAGCAGATTTCGAAGAAAACGCAGATATGCTGGTGAAGCATTTTGGTTTTAATTCCAGGCTTGAACTTTATTCCGCCATATCCAACCAACAAGTTAACCTGCAAAAACTCAAGGGATTTAAAGTTGAAGGGCATAAACTCGTCCTTCCAAAAGTAAACCTGGAGGATCTTTCTAAAAGTCATGATTCACCAGAAGTCCCTCAATTGCCCTTTAGTACCGGCAAAACCGGCACACCTAAATTATTGATAAACGGACAACCTGCTGAGCAGTACAACTATTCCTTAGCTTCTTGTTGCGAACCCGTACAAGGAGACAAGGTATTTGCTTTTATTACCTCTTCTGCGGGCATCAAGATACATCGCATCAATTGCCCTAACGCTACGCACTTAGTAGCCAATTACAGTTACAGAGTAATGAAAGCGGAGTGGGTCAACTCCAAGAATGTGTCTTTTGTGGCTCATTTGAAAATAACGGGAGTAGATGGAGGCGTAGGTGTAATTGAGCGTCTTTCCCAAAAAATTTCAACTGCCTTGGGGTTAAATATCCGATCTTTTTATATCGATGGTAGTGAAGGCTATTTTGAAGGTAGAATCAGCCTGATCGTTGCCAACAAAGATCAGCTGAATCAAGCCATTAAAGCATTAAAGCAATTACCCGATATTTCTTCAGTCATCCGGATTGAAGAAAAGCAAAATGATTAGCGGTTAGCGGTTAACGGGGAACGGGGAACGTAATTCCCGATATGGCCTTCGGCCATATCGGGCTTCTCGTTAACCGTTAACCGTTCCCCGTTAGCCGCTAACCGCTAATCATCTTGCTTGGCAAATACTCTCCGAAGCAAATCGGTTGTACGGGAAGAGACATTGGTACGAATGACTTTCTCTTTTTTCTCGATCATAGAAAAAAGGCCTTCCAAAGCTTTATTGGTGATGTAGTCGTCCAGGCTAGGGTTTAGTTGTTCCACAAACGGGATCTTGTTGTAGGCATTAACAGCATCTTTCCAGTAGGTACGTGCATTGTATTTATCTAAAGATTTGATAATGACAGGATTAAAAGCAGTATAAAGCTTGCTTGAAGTCGTTCTTTGCAAATAACCGGTCGCAGCATTATCAGCTCCCATTAAAATATCAAAAGCATCTCTGAAGGTCATGGCCTTGATTGCATCCACGAAGATGGGCTTAGCTTTGGTAGCCGCATCTTCTGCTGCGCGATTGATTTTTTCAAGGATAACATTTTCCACCTCCTTGAAGCCGGGGATTCCCTGGAGTTTATCCGTAACTTTTTGAGCTTCAGCAGGAAGTAATATTTTGTAAGGACTTTTAAAGTAACCATCCTTTTGAGCTAACTTTTGGGCACCTTCGCTTATTCCGAAAGTAAGTGCTTCCTTCAAACCATTCGCTACTTCGGCAGTAGTCAATTCATCGGCCTTCATCACTTCCCCGGCAATACTTTGCAGCGAATCACATGAAGCAAGCGTGAGCATTATTAATCCAAATAGCAGTTTCTTCATCATAATGAGTTTGTTAATTTATGTTGATTAAATATTCTTTTATGCGTATGTCATTATTTTTCAAAAGCCGTTAAACACTTTTCACAGAGGCACCCTCCATAGCGTTCTTTGAGCATTTCACGTGTTTTAGGATAAATGAAATGATCCCGGCACCAACAATCGTCATCATCATAACAGATCATACCACTGCTGCATTTAGCGCACTCTTTTTCCAAATCCACATCTTCAGTTACGGAAGTAAACTCAACGATGCCTCCCATGCCGGGATGCAGCTTTTTTATGATTACCTCCACATTTTCCATTTTTTTAAACTGCTTTTTCAAAGCGCCAATTATAGATAGTACGATTGTTTCAAGCAGTTTACGCCTTTTTTTCATTTCTAAATCACAGATCGTATATACCGTTTCGTAGTTGATGGTATTCGAAACATCATCCGAATCAGCTGCTTCTTCGATATCGAAATGTATATGTACATCTATGACGTAATTATTCCCAATCAGGTTTTCCTCTTCATAGACTCCGTGATAGGCATAAAACTTCATCCCTTCCACTGATATTTTTGCCATCTTAGATTTTATTTTTATTAGACTTTATTCTGAAATAGCTGATATGGCAAAATAAAGTCTATCTTAAAAAAACAGTTCTCTGACAGAATTTGTCAAAGAACTAAAAAATTAAACATGAGTCATCCCGAAAATTCGGGGTGACTCATGTTCCACACAATTTGTCAAAGAACGAAAAAAACTATTAATAAACTCGAATTGTTAAAAAAATACATTTAAATTACTAAATACCCTGCTCTCGTGAGCGAGATAAGTGTTCAACTGTTTAACTTTGCAAAAAGTTAGAGTCTTTTGAAAAATTTATTTTTTATTAAGAACAATAGCTAGTACAGTGTAACCTAAGTAAGGTAAATTTTTGAACGAGGGGATTTTTTTATTCCATGAGGCGGAAAACGTAGGCATAGCCTTAGCTACGGCGAGGCTTTCCAACGAAATGGAATGAAAAAAGAGCCCTTCAAAATTTTATCTTACTTAGGTTACACTGTACTAACATAAAATTATAAATTATGGTAAAGGATATTGAAAAAATCGATCCTCAAGAGCTTAAAAAGTCAGCTAGTGAAGATCGTTTCCAAGGACATGACTACTACAACGTAGATGAGCTATTAAGTGATGACCATTTACTGGCCAGAGATTCTGTCAGAAGCTGGGTAAAACAAGAAGTGAGTCCAATTATTGAAGAATATGCTGATCGTGCAGAATGCCCTGCCCATCTTTTCAAAGGACTAGCGGAGATTGGAGCATTCGGCCCTAGTTTGCCTACAGAATATGGCGGTGGTGGAATGGATGAGATTGCCTACGGTGTCATTATGCAGGAATTGGAAAGGGGAGATTCTGGAATTCGCTCAATGGCTTCGGTTCAGGGCTCATTAGTCATGTACCCGATCTATCGGTTTGGGACCGAAGAACAACGCCGCAAATATCTACCCAAATTGGGCAGCGGAGAATTTATCGGATGCTTCGGCTTAACTGAGCCGGATCATGGTTCTGACCCAGGAGGTATGATTACAAACATCCGGGAAGACGGAGACAGCTACATCCTCAACGGTTCAAAAATGTGGATCACCAATTCACCAGTAGCTGACGTTGCCGTTGTATGGGCTAAAGATGAGAAAGGCAAAATTCGTGGTGTAATTGTAGAGAAAGATATGAAAGGTTTCTCTGCTCCTGAAATTCATGGCAAATGGTCACTAAGAGCATCTATAACCGGAGAATTGGTATTTGAAGATGTGCGTGTACCAAAGAAAAATGTCTTCCCTGAAGTAAAAGGCCTTAAAGGCCCTTTATCTTGCCTGAGTAAAGCGCGTTATGGCATCGCATGGGGAGCAATAGGAGCTGCTATGGATTGCTATGATTCCGCATTGCGCTACTCCCAGGAACGCATTCAATTCGGCAAGCCAATTGGTCAATTCCAGCTCACACAAAAAAAACTGGCGGAAATGATCACCGAAATCACAAAAGCACAGTTGCTTGCCTGGCGCCTCGGAACACTAGCGAATAAAGGCAAAGCAACGCCTGCCCAAATATCAATGGCCAAGCGTAACAACGTCCACATGGCCCTTGAAATCGCAAGAGAAGCGCGTCAAATTCATGGTGGTATGGGAATCACTAACGAATATCCCGTAATGCGTCATATGATGAACCTTGAGACCGTTCTCACCTATGAAGGTACGCATGATATCCACCTTCTGATCACTGGTTTAGACGTAACAGGCTTAAATGCCTTCAAATAGGTGAAAAACATCCATTAAGAGCATAAAATACTGGACAAAAAAGGGGGCCATGGCCCCCTTTTTTGTCCAGTATTTTATGCTCTTAAGAAAGTACATACACCTTATTATCCTTCGAATGCGTTAAATAAATCTAAAAGACGCCAGTTTTCAAGAAAGCCTGATAAATTTATACAACAAACAACCTATGTTGTAACGTTCTTGTCTTTAAGGGTAAAGTTAAATTTATCGTTTTCTTTGTTTGTACTTGTATGAAAAACTCTTTCAGTTTATGATTAAATTTAGGAATCAAGGATTCTTTTTTTCTTTTCTGATGCTATCAACGGCATGGGCACAATTATCAGCTCAAACTGGGCCGGGTAAACCGATTCAATTAACAAATGCTTCCTTCGAGGATCAGCCTCATAGCGGGGCGCTTGAAAGTCAATATAGTTTTGGCACCTTTTCTAATGTTGCCAATGAAATTAAAGACTGGCACGATTGCGGCTTCAATCGAGAAACGCCTCCTGATATCCACGGCCACAATACCGGCTACTTT
This sequence comes from uncultured Saprospiraceae bacterium, assembly GCA_964537285.1. Taxonomy (GTDB): domain Bacteria; phylum Bacteroidota; class Bacteroidia; order Chitinophagales; family Saprospiraceae; genus CAZHZT01. The sequence goes on from CAZHZT010000107.1 coordinate 11,338, forward strand.
GGTGTCAATCAACCTTCTTATAGTGGCGATACTTATTTAGGGATGGTCGTAAGAGATAATGATACCTGGGAATCCGTATCTCAAAAACTTTCCAATCCCTTTGATCAAAGTACTTGTTACAATTTTAGTGTGTTTATCGGCCGATCGCCGGTTTATCGAAGCAGAAGCCGGCAAACCAACCAGCCGGCAAACTTCACTCAACCCACAGTGCTGCGCATATGGGGCGGTTATAACCATTGCGACAGGAGGGAACTATTGGCGGAATCTCCGACCAATGCACATTACGGTTGGAAAAAGTACCAATTCCGGTTCGAACCTTCGGAAAACTTCACGTATATCATTTTTGAAGTCTTTTATAAAACGCCGACTTTATTTCCTTACAACGGGCACTTATTACTTGATAACGCTTCTCTAATTGAACCTGTTCCGTGCAATGAGGATAAACAAGAACCCGTTGTAGAACTCTCTCCAACCATTGCCTACAATGACGATAATACGGATAAAAATCTTAGAATTAATGAGAAGCCTGCTACACCTGCTCCTCCTCCGACTTCCGAACCTGAAAAAGTACCAGAAAAACCGGTTGAAGAAAAAGAGACCGAAGTCACCTCTACAATACCCAAGAGCCCTCCAAAGGATAAGATCATTACGGATCTGGAACGAGATAAAATCAAAAAAGGGCAAAGTATCCGGATTGACAAATTGTACTTCGCAGCAGATTCCTCAAGGATACAAGAAAATTCTTTCGATGCTTTAGAAGAGGTTTATTTATTCCTGAAAAACAACCCGGACGTCCAGATTGAAATCGGCGGGCATACCAATACCATTCCAGATAAAGACTATAGTATTCAATTGTCAACGGCCCGCGCCAAAGCAGTCGTGGATTACTTAATTCAGAAAGGTATTGACCCGGAACGCCTGGAATTCAGAGGGTACGGTAAGTCTCAACCAGTAGAACCCTATGACCGCTTTAGCAGAAGAGCTCAACAACGAAATCAGAGAGTAGAAATCAAGATATTAGATATGAATGATTAGTTCTATATAGCTGATTTAAAAAAAAATATGGAGCAATGTACTAGTACACTGCTCCATATTTTTTTTTTAAATCAGCTATACAAAAGGGTGTATTTCATTTTGTCGCTGTTCTTGGGAAGGGACTTTTCCTGGAGGGAGGCAGGCAGCTGCCTGCCTCCCTCCCAAAATAGCTCCTTCCTAAGAACGGCGACAAAATGAAGTACACCCGATATAAAACTAATCATTCATAAAATTTGTTATCCTTTACTATTAGATAGTCTTTTAATCATTTTACATGTCTTTGCAGGTTTCCTGTATTTCCGACAAGGAAGTTTCGATACATTTAGAGAATGTTGAGCAATTTAAGAGAAAAGCATTGTGCTGGGCTCAGGCTTTTGAAGAAGTCTGCATATTGGACAGCCACGACTACCAACACAATCACCAATCGTATGATCTGCTTATCGCTTTAGGCTCCGTAAGATCGATTCAACATATTTGCCATAGTACTCCAGAAGACGGATTTGAGCGATTAAAAAACTTCCAAAAGGAGCACGGCTGTTGGTTATTCGGCTCTCTGAGCTATGATTTGAAAAATGAAATTGAAGCGCTCCAATCAAAACATCCAGATCACATCGAAATGCCGGATATGCATTTCTTCCAACCTCAGCATTTAATCCGCGTAAAAGATAAAACAGCCTTGGTTTCCTCCGAAACCGATGATCCTTTTTTTATTCTGGAAAAAATAAAGGCCATCTTTCCTAAGCCTTCCTCTCCGATCTTAAATAAATTCAATATTAACTCAAGAATAGGAAAAGAGACCTATCTGGATTCAGTGAGATCCCTGCGACAACACATTATCGAGGGAGATGTATATGAGATCAACTACTGTCAGGAATTTTTTTCAGAAAATGCACAAATAAATCCATTTGCTTTATTTGAAAATCTCCGACAACAATCGCCCACCCCTTTTTCAGCTTTTTACAGATATAAAGATCGCTATTTACTTTGTTCCAGCCCGGAAAGGTTTCTAAAGAAAGAAAGCTCAAAACTCATTTCCCAACCTATTAAAGGTACCATTAAACGAAGCCTTGATCCGTTGAAGGATGATCACCTCCGCAGTACCCTTTTCAATAGTGAAAAAGACCGGGCAGAAAATGTGATGATCGTGGATTTGGTGCGCAATGACCTGGCCAGGTCCTGCGTTCCTGGTAGCGTAAAAGTTGAAGAGCTATTTGGAATATATGGATTCCCTCAGGTGTATCAGATGATCTCTACTGTTGTTGGAGAACTCAGGCCTGAAGTTTCTCCTCTTGATGCCATTCGAAACGCTTTTCCGATGGGCTCTATGACGGGAGCACCTAAGGTAATGAGTATGAAATTGATTGAGCATTATGAAAAAAGCAAACGCGGGCTTTACTCGGGTACTGTGGGCTATATTAGCCCTGAAATGGATTTTGATTTCAATGTGGTCATTCGAAGTATACTTTACAATGCCTCTAATCAATACCTATCTTTTCATACCGGAGGGGCGATTGTTTACGATTCCATTCCAGAACAGGAATATGAGGAGTGCTTGTTAAAAGGAAAAGCAATAAGAACGGTTCTTGAAAAATGATTATTCTTTGACAAATTGTGTGGAACTTCAAAATGATTAAAAGTCCAAACAGAGGTAGGGGAATTCCTTAATATTCAATATACTAATAATTAAACTAACCTTAATCTGCTCAATTCTCTATACTTCTGACATGTACTTAATTTTGATGATAATTTAATTCATCAAAAACAGATACTCATGTCAAGAATTTTACTTTTGCTTTCATTTTTTGCATTTGGACTTGCATCATTAAATGCACAAAGTCTAAAAATTTCTCGTTACATTTTACAAACAGGTGTTATCGAAGATGGAGGGGAAATCGTTCCTGTTTCTTCTGACGATGCAGAACAAGAGAATGATGCCATCGATGCTCTTTTCGATGATGATATCGATGCTGGCTGGGAAGGTGAGCCAGATGACCAGAATATTCTTACGGCTGGTTTGCGTTTCCGCGATCTTTACATTCCACAAGGCGCTCAAATTGATTCTGCTTTTATCATTGTTAACTCTCACGAATCCAAAACGACCGAAGACGTAGCCAGAATCACCATTACTGCTGAAGCTACCGACAATGCAGAAACGTTCACTGAAACGATGTTAATCGATGCTCGCCCTCAAATTTCTACTTCACTTCTTTGGGAAGTAAATGTAGAATGGGGATTGTGGACGTATCACCGCACTCCGGATCTTTCTGACATCGTTCAGGAAGTAGTTAACCGCCCAGGTTGGGAAAGCGGAAATGCCATTGCGTTCCTTCTTTTAGGTGAAAACCAAGGGCCTTCTGAAGTTGAAAATGCGCGTGAATTCGAATCTTTTGAAAATATTGCTGACCCGGATGATGGTGGCGATGGCCAAAATCACCCTGAGCGTGTTCCTGAGTTGGTAGTTTACTATTCTGTTCAAAATGCTATTGTAGAAGTTCCTATCATGGTTACTGATACCATCGAAGATGGTGGTGAATTCATCCCTGCTTCTTCTGATGATGCGGAACAAGAAAACGATGAGATTGACTCTCTTTTCGATGATGATATTGATACGGGTTGGGAAGGTGAGCCAGATGACCAAAATATCCTTACGGCTGGCTTGCGTTTCCGTAACATCGGTATTCCTCAGGGCGCTATCATTGATTCTGCATACATTGAAGTTTTTTCTCACGAAACAAAAACCGCTGAAGATGTTGCCAATATTACTATCGTCGGTAATGATGTTGACGATGCGGTAACCTTTACAGAAGATCAATTGATTGATGATAGAGTTCAAACTGCTGCTTCTTTATTATGGGTTGTTGATGAACCATGGGGCTTGTGGACACCACACCGCACACCTAACATCAGCAATATCGTTCAGGAAATCGTTGATCGTCCAGGTTGGCAAGAAGGTAATTCAATCGCTTTTATTCTTCTAGGTGAAAACCAAGGTCCTTCTGAAGTTGAAAATGCGCGTGAATTCGAATCTTACGAAAATATTGCTGACCCGGATGATGGTGGTGATGGTCAGAACCACCCTGAGCGCGTACCTCGTTTGTACATTCACTTCTCTTCTGAATCTGCCGTTTCTACATTTGAAGTATTTGAAGCAGATGCTAAAACGTTGACAGTATATCCTAACCCAGCGAACAACTTGATCACGATCGAATTTGAAAATAATGATGCTGCAGATATCCGTATTTTCGATATCAATGGAAGACAACTTAGCACATTGAAGCACACTTTCGGCCCTCAGGCACAAGTAGATGTTTCTAACCTAAGTGCTGGTGTTTACTTTGTACAAGCGATCCAAAATGGTGAGCTTTACATCCAGAAAGTAATTATTGAATAATCGTTTTTATATTCTGTTTACGCAAAAAATGAAAAGTTTCCCCTTTCGGCTCTGCCGAAGAGGGAAACTTTTCATTTTTTGCGTAAACTTATAAAACATCTGCGCCATGCATAAAATATTTACATTTCTAATCTTCTCATTCTTCTTATTAGGATCCCTAAACGCCCAATACAGCTTAACAGGAACCGTTCTCGATGCTGAAAACAATACTCCTCTTGTCGGCGCAGCGGTTACGATTGAAAACACCAACCTGGGTACAGCTGCCAAAGGTGATGGATCTTTCGAAATTAAGAATATCAAGGACCAAAATATTCGTGTAATTGTTTCTTTTATTGGCTACACAGAACAAATCATTCCCTGGAATGCAAGTACAAACAAACCTCTTAACATCAAATTAAGGCCTGATAATGAACAACTTCAGGAAGTCATTGTAGAAGGCATTGCAGAAGGGCAAATCAAGGCAATGGTAAAAATGAAACAAGCCGATAACATTAAAAATATCGTTTCTGCCGAACAAATCATTACCTTTCCCGATCTGAATGCTGCCGAAGTTATGCAAAGAATCCCCGGGATTACCCTTCAAAGAGACCAGGGGGAAGGGCGTTTCGTTCAACTTCGTGGTACGCCACCAGAACTGACCAACTTCAACATCAACGGCGAGCAGATCCCTTCTCCGGAAGGAAATTTCCGCTACGTAGGCCTGGACATTATCCCTTCGGATCAAATCGCGGCTATTGAAGTAAGCAAAGTAATTACGCCGGACATGGATGCTGACGGTATCGGTGGTTCAGTAAATATTGAAACAAAAACCGCGCAGTCTGAAAAACCAGAAATTCGGGCGGCCATTGCTGGTGGTTACAATGAACTACGCCAGTCACCCAACTATAACCTTCAATTTTCTTACGGGCAACGTTACAACAAACTAGGCTTTCAGGTGAATGCCAGTTATTTTGAAAACAATCAAGGTGCTGACAATATCGAATATAAGTTTACCAAGGGGCCTTTCTTCAACACTACGAGTCAGGGTGATAGTGTCGACAACTTTAACCTTCACTGGCGCGAAGTCCAGCTTCGTCATTATGAAATTCAGCGTGTACGGATAAGCGCCAGCCCAACGCTTGATTATCATTTCAATGATAAATCCTTTGTTTATTTACGTGCGATGTACAATAGTTTTACCGATGATGAAACTCGTCGACGCCTAATCTATGACCTGGAAGACCCACTGAATGCTACCTTTTATCTTTTCGGTGGCATCGATCACGACGTAAAAGACCGGATAAAAAGACAAGAGTTAAGTACTGCTGCCATCGGCGGAGAGCACGATTTCGGTATATTCAAAATTGACTATCAATTGTTTTTTGCTTTAGCTCAGGAAAGAGAACCTAATCGCCTGGAAGCTCGATTCGAAAGCCCGGGTCAAGCTATTATCATTGACTTTGACACCAGCGATCCCGAATATCCACGAGCTACCTTCCCGAACGAAGAAACCGCTGCAAATGTAACGGATTATGAAAATTACGACCTCGATGAAATGCTGTTGGAAACGAGTGAAACCAGAGAAGAACTCTTTACACCTCGCTTGAACATTACCGTTCCGTATTCTTTTTCCAGCCAGCATTCAGGTTTCTTCAAGTTTGGAGGAAAAATCCGTTCGCGCATCAAGTCCAGAGATATCCGTTCTCAAACTTTTGGAGCCTACAGGGTAACTTCCATTCTTTACCCAGGGATGGGTGACACCCTTAACTTAGTTACCGCTGCGGATGATTTTTATGAAGACAATCTGCTCAATCAGGGATACGAGCTTCGCAATATGCCTTCGGCAGATTACTTGAGAGACTTCTACGAGTTCTTTCCGCAGTATTTCATATTTGATCGCAATGAATCCCGGAAAAACTCTTACAATAATGATTACGAATACGAAGAAGACATCTATGCCGTTTATGGTATGGTTCATCATGAGTTCGACAAGCTTTTGATTCTTGCAGGTTTGCGTTTTGAGCGTACGGATGTTACACGAAACCAAGGTTTTGGAGTAATCCTCGACGGAAATAAATTTATTGGAATTGACACGATAGAAACACAGAGGGTACAGGACTTTGTCTTACCACAGATTCAGTTGAGGTATGCACTAACACCAACTATTAACCTTAGGGCAGCTGTAACGAAAACGTACTCTCGTCCGAATTATCAAGATATCATTCCTTCAAGAGAAGAGGACAGAAGGGAGGTGAGCGTTGGAAATCCTGACCTGGATTATCCACGAGCGACTAATGTCGATTTCATGATTGAGCGATACTACAAAAATAGCATCTTCTCGGCGGGTATTTTTTATAAAGACATTCAAGACTTCGTCTTTTCTTACAAGCGCTTTGGAAGAGAAGGTGAACCAGGTTCAGGGAACTTCCCGGTTTTTGAGTTCACGAAACCCGTTAATGGGCAAGATGCTGAAGTGCTGGGGGCTGAACTTCAAGCACAATTCAAGTTTGATTTCTTTAGAGGTTTTTTCAGCAATTTTGGATTATATACGAACTATGCTTACACGGAATCCAAAGCATTTATTCCAAAGAGGCTTCCGGCAAACTATGCCGAGGCGATCATTCTCGATCCTTTAGAGGATGACCTGAGCGCATTCTTCGAAACAGATGGTAGAGAAGAAATTACTTTACCTGGCCAAGCACAGCATACCGCCAATGTTGGTTTATTTTATGACTCAAAACGTCTTTTCGTTCGTTTGACAGCCAACTATCAGGATGCTTTTCTAACAGAAATCGGCCCTGATCCGGATTTTGATGAATTTTACGATGAAGCTTTGCGCCTAGATTTAACGATGAATTACCAGATTAACCAGTACATTAATGTATTTGGTGATTGGATCAATATAACGAACACACCTCTTCGCTTCTATTTAAGGCAGCCAGATATAGTAAAGCAACAGGAGTTTTACTCTTGGTGGTCAAGAGTTGGGGTAAGGATGAGTTTTTAATTTCTTAAAAAATTGCATTCTTTGACAAATTGTGTAGAACTTCAAAATGATAACCCTTTCAGCCACAAGGGCATTCAAGGGTTATCATTTTGAAGTTCTATTTTCCACAATTTATGTCAAAGAACTAAAAATTGATATAGGGGATTTGTGCTAAAGCGCAAATCCTTATATCAATTACTGTTTTATTTCAGCTCCTAAAATCTTAAGATCTTCCCAGAAATTTGGATAAGATTTCTCCACTACGGAAGGATTTTTGATAAGAATACTTCCATCTAAAGCAAAAGGAGCAAAAGCCATAGCCATCCGGTGATCTTTATAGGTTTCAAATATTGGAAGATTGACCTGTGCTTTTCCTTTTAGCACAAACCACTTACTTCCATTTTTTGAAAAAGGTTTTTCTTCAAATGACACTCCTACCTTCGAAAGCTCATTTTGAAGCGCCAAAACACGATCTGTTTCCTTAACAACCAGTGTTTCCAGCCCGGTAAACCAGCCTTCTGTTCCAATAGCTGCGCAACATACCGCTAATGTTTGTGCCAAGTCTGGACTATCGATGAAATTAAAGGTAAATAATTGCTTACGCCTGCTTGTACGCTGGCATAGCAATACTCCATTTTTATTAAAATGAGACTCCACAGAAAAAGCGCCCATAAGTCCGGACAGCACCGAATCCCCCTGAATACTGTTAGAAGACAATCCATTTAGTTGAATATCAGCCTCAGGAGCAATAGCGGCCAAGCTATAAAAATAGGAAGCCGCCGACCAATCAGCTTCGACGCCGATATCCATTGCCTGATATTGTTGCGGTTTGATTCCAATGCGTCGATCGTTCCATTGATAAACTATGCCGAATTGTTGCATCAGGCGAAGGGTCATTTGAATATAAGCTGGCGAGACCACCTTGCCTTCAAGGTGAAGATCCAGGCCTTCTTCGAATGTAGGTGCCAATAAAAGCAAGGCTGTAATAAACTGACTACTAATATCTGCCCTGATTTTCAATTTGCCGCCCGAAGGTCTTTTCTGAGGAACATTGATCTTCAAGGGTGGATAGCCTGGTTTTTCAAGGTATTCAATATTAGCTCCAAGCTGATTCAAGGCTTCTACGAGCGGTTCTATCGGCCGTTCTTTCATGCGAGGGCTGCAATTCAGTACCTGTGTTCCATCCTGAAAAGCCAGGTAAGCAGTAAGGAAGCGGTAAGTGGTTCCCCCCTCCCCTACTTCCAGTTCATCCTCTTTCGAGCCAAGACATGCCAGTAGTTTTTGCGTATCTTTCGCATCAGACAGGTTTTCGATGTGGAACTTATCCTTGGATAAAGCCCTTATCAACAGCAAGCGGTTGCTGATGCTTTTTGAAGTGACCAGCTTAATTTCGCCTTCAAGTTTAGTGTTTTTGAAGGAAAGTTGAATTGGTGGAATATTCAATTAGCTTATCTTTATTGGTTCTAGATGATTTCATTTGGTAAATATTTTAAGAACAAAAAGCAGGCCGTTAGGCCTGCCTGATCGTAGCCCCAGGTTTTCCTTGGGGAAAAGGATTTATACCCAATTTCTTCCGCGTAGCGGAAGCACACTACACAAGAGCAATGACCTATGATGTGCTTCCGCTACGCGGAAGTTGGTCTCTATATCTTATAACCCCTGGGAGAACCCAGGGCTACGATCAGGCAGGCCTAACGGCCTGCTTTAAGGGC
>CAZHZT010000108.1:0-20395 GCA_964537285.1 uncultured Saprospiraceae bacterium
AAAAAATTACTTCGCAAAATTTGGGTAGCTTATTAATTGCCTAATCCCTTAAACAGGAGCATCTATCTGAACAAAAAGCCTGCAAATATAAAAAAAATTGCTGTCAGAAGGTATATCTGACAGCAACGAAGTAAAAGCAATAATAAAGACAAATTTCTTTGTAGATTCTTTAGTGCGTAGATTGCTTGGCCTCAAAACCAAACTTTGATTCCCAAAAGTAATTATTTATTATAAGATTTCCGACTTTTATCGCTTAAAATTTTAAAATTTGATCATAAATAGATTGTCGGTTTATGATTTTATTTAATGTAAGGACAAGGAATAACAATGCGCAGCCTTACATTTTAAAAAGATTACATGTGTTAAATTTAAAATATAATTGCTTGTGTCATGTAAATGTCAAAACTTTTATTTCGTGTGATAAGCAAGGAGCGAAAAGCCAAAATTAACAGTTATACAATTGATAATGTAAATAGTACGAGCTAAATTACACCAAAGTAAATTTTGCAGCTCAACTTAATAGTACATTTTCGTTCGCAATCTATTGAGCGTTTTTAGACAGGGATTTAGGTTGAAGAACTAAAATAATCAACGTTACTACTACCAATGTTAAGGATTAAATGCACTTACAGGAATTACTGATTCCTGTATTATGCTAACTGCAATAATAAAGACAAACAAACTCATGAGAAAACTATTTCTATGCTTGCTCATTGGAATGATATATTTCAATGGTTCCGCACAAACGTTGAAAGCTTACGAAAAGGCCGCCGAAGAGGCCCTTGCCAGAAAAGATTATTACAGTGCGATTTACTACTATAATACGGTTTTGGAAGTAAAGCCTGATAAGGCTAAAGTGTGGTATGCTCTTGGAGAAGCGGCACAGGCTTATCAGTCTTATACCTTGGCTGAAAAGGCCTTTACAAAGGTGAATGAAAGCGATGATCGAATTAACTTCCCACTCACTGATCTGATGTTAGGGAAGGTAAAACGCCATCTTGGAGCCTACGAAGATGCAAAGATTATTTTAAACCGCTTTATTTCGGAATATGCTACCTCTAATGAAGATTGGTACCATTTGGCATACAAAGAGATAAATGCCTGTACCAAGGCCCTGGAAATACTTGATTATCCGGTAGGCACAGTGACTGTTACACAATTGAATGATGAGGTGAATACCCCTTTTTCAGAGTTCAGCCCACAATATATAGATGGGAAGCTTTATTTTTCCTCCCTTCGTACTAGCGTCAACCTGGACCAGGCTGAAGATTATAAACTGAACTCTACCGTTCTCGAAACCGATCTGAATGGAGCATCGGGAGTGTTTGAACTGTTTGAAGGCGATAGTTCGAATGTAGCTCATATGGTTTTTGATAAGGAAGCGGCCAGGATTTATTTTACTCGCTGTAAATATATAAATAGCAGTGATCTGCAATGTGAATTGTTCTATCAGGAGCAGTTTGATGAGGAGATATGGGGCCCACCGGTTAAACTGCCTAAATACATTAATTATCCAGAAGCTACAACTACTCAGCCTAGTATTGCTTTTGATGCTCGTTTAGGGAAAAAGGTTTTGTACTTTACGAGTGATCGCCCTGGTGGATCAGGAAAGCTTGATATTTGGAGAAGCGTTATTACCAGGGATGGAAAGGTGCTTGAGCCGGAAAACTTAAGCGCTTTAAATACTGCTGAAGATGAAGTGTCTCCCTTTTTTCATACTCCTTCTCAGGTTTTGTACTTTAGTTCTAATGGCATGGATGGCTTAGGAGGGTTTGATGTATTTCGTTCATCTAATTTTAGTGATCCCGATTGGTTGGAATCTCAAAACCTTGGATATCCTCTGAACAGCAGCTTCAATGATGTTGATTTCTTTTTAACAGAAAACGGATTAGAAGGCTTTTTGTCTTCTAATCGGAAAGGAGCAAAATATATTGATGAGGTCATGGAGACGTGTTGCAACGATCTTTATGCACTGAAGTTCGATCCTGTTGATTTGAACCTTAATCTCACTGCATATGATGAAAGTACAGGTGATGAAGTCAATCAGTTTGAACTTAAAGTTGTGGATTTAGGGAACAACATCCTTCAAACCCTGGAGAGTGGATCTTCAAATAAAGTGACCACTCCTCTGGAACCGGCCAGTTCATTTGTACTATACATCAATCGCCCGGGGTATTATCCGGATTCCTTGCGTGTCAGCACAATGGGGATATTGGATAATGAATCTATAAATAGAGAGGTCTTTTTAAAGCCATTAAAAGTAGATTTACTTGCGCTGACTTTCGATGCCAATGGAAACGAGCCTCTTGAAGGGGCACGAGTGGATTTGATTGAGGCGGACTTATCCGAGGCTGTTTGGAAACGAAATTATCAGGGTAATGATTTCTTTTTCCCTCTGGAAGAGGAGCGTAGTTATTATGTCTCTGCTTTTAAGGAAGGTTACTTTCCTGATACCATCCAGATTGGCCCGGAAGAATATGCAAAGGTTGAAAATGGGTTACTTTCCTTGAAGTTTTATTTAGAGCCCAAACCTTCTACAATTGCTACTATGTCGGAGTATCTGCCTTTACCCGTGTTTTTTAATAACGACCAACCAGACGCGTCCTTTGCAAAAATTGATGGGGAGCGTCTTTACGATACTTTATTTTATGAATATTATCGCCAGAAGCCCACTTTTATTAAGGAGTTTACAAAAGGGCTAATGAGAGAAGATCTTATACTGGCACAAGAAGCGATGGAGCACTTTTTTGAAGAGGAAGTTCGTCTGGGACATGAAAGTTTACATGGGTTTTTAAGTCATTTAGATAAATATCTGGCGGAAGGCAACCAGGCAGAATTGATGATAAAAGGTTATGCCAGCCCTTTAGCAGATAAAGAATACAATAAGGAGCTTACCGCACGCAGAACAAAAGTACTGATTAATGAAATTTTAAATTATCGGAATGGTCATTTGGAATCTTTTATTGAAAATGGAAAGTTAATTATTACGGAAGTTCCATACGGTGAGTCCAGAGCACCTGATTACGTCAGTGATGATCGGAAAGATGCCAGAAACTCTATTTATAGTGTGGTAGCTTCAAGAGAACGTAGAGTTGAGATTATAGAGATTATTAATCCCAACATGGGATCATCGGTTGATTTAAAAGAAATTACTCAAGGTACTTTCACTACAAAAGCAGATGAAGCTCAGAAATAAAACCATCGCACCTAATAGCTGTGTTACGTGTTTGTAGAAATGCTTCTTTTTAATTTTGGTTCTTTGACAAATTGTGTGGAACTTCAAGCATTAGTCATCCCAAATTTTTAAAAAAAAACTTCATGTTGTCACAATAGATAATAATAGGTGCTGTAAATCAATGTTTTAGGGCCGGCCTTATTCAATTTAGCTTTTTGGAAGGCTGGCAGCCGTTAAAAAATGAATACTGTTTGAGCCGACGTAAGGAGGCGAGTTTATTCATTTTAGGCTGAAAGCCTTCCAAAAGGCGTTAAGAATTGAATACAGCCTTGATTTTTTGATACTTTTTTATCAAGAAAAAAGTAGAGAAGGCGTTGATTAACAGTTTTATGCAAATGTTTTCAGTTCCTTGACATAAATTGTGAAAAAATGGAACTTCAAAATGATAATCCTTTCAGCCACAAGAGCATTCAAGGCTTATCATTTTGAAGTTCCACACAATTTCTGTCAAAGAACTAGAAAAATCAAAAAAGGAGCATTTCTGTAATAAAAGTAATCCTGCCAAGGGCAATGAAATACTTTTTTTACCAACTCATTATTTTAAAAGGATAAAAGGTTCTAAACTTTTTATCCTTTACTTTTTTTAATCATTGAGCATTAAGAAAGTCAGGGCAAGTTTGCCCGGAAACCTTGAAGTAAATGAAGAAAGACATTCCAGTTCGTAAAGTGAAAGATATTGTAATGGCCATTGTACCCAGAGATGATCATCCTGAAATATTGTCAGATGAAGAAGGGCTATGGGATTGTTTCCTTGTGAATATGGACAGGGATTCTATAAAAAGTGTGATCGTTAGCTCAAAAGGCTACGGCCAACTAAATGGGGAATCTTTGAAAACAACGACCCTCAGGCATTTTTTTGAAGAAATTGAAGGTGAAACTTACGCTCAAGTGGAGCCAATACCCCGAAAATTATTCGATTTGACGAATGAATACTGGGTGAGTTTTTTGCAAGACGGATACATGTATGATAAGAAATATGTTTTTGTCATCGGGAGTATTTCCAAACAAAATTTTACTGAGGTTCCAATTCTTTCCCGAAAAGGCGTGATGATTCGGTAAGCAATTTGAGTGGATATAGGGTGTATTTCATTTTGTCGCTGTTCTTGAGAAGGTGTTCTCTTTGGAGAGAGGCACGCGACAGCGTGCCTCTCTCCAAAAATATTTCCACCTCTCAAATTCGGGCATAAAATGAACTGCATGCGGCCGGAATGAAGAACTTTCAGTCTTTGTTTTCGTTAATAAGGACAAAATATAAATGATATGATTGAAGCACGGCCAAAAAAGATTAGTGAATCTGCAACTACCATGACAGAAATGGTCATGCCTAACGATACAAATCCACTTAATAATCTAATGGGTGGCAATCTTCTGCGCTGGATGGATATTGCCGCTGGAATTTGTGCTGCCAAACACTGTGAGACTCATGTTGTAACAGCATCCGTGGATCATGTTTCTTTTCAAAAACCCATTCGCCTTGGAGATGTCATTACTATTAGCGCTTCTGTAACAAGGGCTTTCAATACCTCGGTGGAAATATATGTTGAGGTTTTTGCTGCGGATATTAAAGGCCACGATAATCGTCGCAGTAATCATGCTTATTTTACCTTCGTGGCATTAGAAGAAGAAAACGGCAAACCTACAAAAGCAGCAAAGGTTATTCCGCTCACAGGAGAAGAGCAAAAACTTTATGATGGAGCCCTTAGAAGGCGAGATCTTAGATTGCTATTGAGTGGAAGAATTAAACCCGAAGAGGCAAAAGAGATAAGGTCTTATTTTTTACCACCTACCAAAACAGTGGAGTCCTGATTATTTCAGAATAAAGTCTGGTAGCTAAGAACAATTCTAATAAAACATGGGCCATCCCGAATTTTCGGGATGGCCCATGTTTTATGCGCTTATGCATCCGATCTACCACTTTTATTGATCATGGTCGCACTAGCTTGCTGTGTACCCGTCATTACAACATCCTGGATATTTACATGATCAGGGCGGGTAGCAATGTAGAAGATGGACTCAGCAACATCACTGGAAGTTAGCGGGTTAAAATCATTGTAGATTTTAGCGCGCTCCTCATTCCCGTCAAAACGGACCAATGCAAATTCAGTTTCTTCAACATGGCCCGGGCTAACCTGGCTCACTCTGATGTTATGTTCGTGTAAATCGATTCTCATACCTTTTGTCAGGGCATCCACTGCAAATTTGGTGGCGCAGTAAACATTACCTTGCGGATAAACCTCTTTACCGGCAATAGAACACACGTTAATAATGTGTCCTTTTTTGCGCTCCACCATACCTGGTGATACGAGACGCGTCATGTAAAGCAATCCTTTGATGTTAGTATCGATCATGGTATCCCAATGCTCGATATTGCCTTCGTGAATTGGAGCAAGGCCTTTGGCAAGGCCAGCATTATTGATCAGAATATCAATATTTTGCCAGCTTTCGTCGAGGCTTTCTAATGCTTGTTGAGCAGCATCCAATTTGCGAACATCAAATGTAAGCGTTTCAATCTGATTATTTTCAAAATATTCTTTGAATTGCGTTTGCAATGCTTCCAGCCGGTCTGCACGTCTTCCTACTAATAATACTTTATAACCCTGGCGAGCAAAGACTTCAGCCGTTGCTTTACCAATTCCGGAAGTAGCTCCTGTTACACACACTACTTTATCGGAAGTGCCGGAAACAAAAAAGGCGCTGTCGGCTTTTTCTTCTGTTTCCTGGATCAGGTCGCCGTTTTCGTCCACCCGGAATGCCTGGTCATTGGTTTCATTTTTGAGTTCCGGATTGATTTCTGCGGCTCGGTTATAGAATTTCGCTGCTTTTTCCCAGTCTTCTTGTTGATGATACAATAGAGCCAGGTCGTAATTTGCGAATGGATGATCCGGGTCGATTTTAAGGGTTTTTTTGAAAGCCTTCACCGCTTTATCAGATTTCTCAGGCATTTCAGAGAGCAAGGTAGCATAGCGGTAATAAGCGTCTACATTTGTTGGATCAATTTGAACCGCTTTTTTGAAATACCCTAAAATTTCTTCCTTTTGATCAGGAAGGGCTGTTTGATGAAGGAGCCCAAGTTTGTAGTCTATGTCTGGAAGGTTGGGGCGATGTTCCTTGATCTTTTTGTAATAATCAATAGCTGCCAAGTAATCTTCATTTAGTTCTGCAATTTCAGCGAGGCGAAGATAAGCCTGGAAGTGATCTGATTTATATTCGATTACTTTTTTAAACTGAGAGACGGCTGAATCCTGATCTTTCTTATAATCGGCTAAGATTACGGCATATTGAAAACGGGCATCTATGTCTTCCGGATATTTTTTGACAATGACTTTCATCAAGCCTAGGGCTTGATCTACTTCACCTGCCTGGATTAAAAAGTTGGCCGTTTGTGCAATTTGAGCGACTTCGGGGTTACTCGTAGATTCCTCCGTAGTTTTTTCAGGGGCATTTTCCGTGAGCTTTCCATTGCTGCTGCTCAGTGCTGCATCAATTGCTAAAGGTTCATCATCATCATTGGTTTTGTCGTTGTCGTTGTCGTTGTCGTCATCCTCTACCTGATTTGACATTTCATTGGCCTCCACTTCAGAAGCAGGTATTTCATCATGTTGCCCCGCTTCCTTGTCTTTTGTTGAATTAGGTTCATCATCGGCAAAAAGTTCTTCCATTTCATCGCTAGGGTCGGTTTCTTCGGGATCCAATTCTGATTCAGGGGAAGGAATGAAGGTATCTTTGAAGTCTCCAAAGTCTTCTTGAGGGATATCATCATCCATGTCTTCCTTGTAGACATTTTCAAGGTCTGAATTCCTGTTTTGAAAGGAAGAGAAGTCAGAGGCATCAGATTTTAGTTCTTCCTTTTCTTCAAAGAAAGATGATTCCGGGTTAGTCAGATAATCTGAAAGATCGTTTTCTTCTTCATTTTTTTCATTAGGATCCATTTTTTCAGTTTCATCGGAAGCACTATTGTCAGGGCTGTGGGTGGTTTCAGGAGAGGGATCCGTAGAGAGTTCTCCTAGAGAGGAGGTTTCGTTTAAAAGGTCCATTCCCGGGATGTCACCAATATTATCGGGTTCTTCAATAGCTTCATCAACGTTTTGCTCAGAAGAAACGGTACTCAGTTTTCGTGCTTTTTGAAGTTCTTGTTGTTCCTTAAAAGGAATGTAAAGGTGTTTATTATTAAATAACTCAAAGAAGAGTTCATAATCTTTGGCAGAAATAGCTTCCAGGGAAAAATAGTTAGCATTGCGTATAAAGCGTAAAAGTTCTCCGATTTCAGCAGAGATGGAACGGATAAGTTTTAGCTGTTCATCATAAGCAGGGCTTTCACTCGGATCGGCATTGCGTTTTTCCTTTCTAACGTCGAGGTATTTATCCTGCCAGAAATTCATGTATTGGATTACATGGCTAACCCGGTCAAATTTAGTGGGAATAACCACAAGAGTTCCATCTTCTTTAATGGAATGCCCGTCGAGGACAATAGTGGTCAGTTGTTGATTCCGGATGAGTTGTTGGATGGTGCCATAGATGCCTGCCAGGCAATCGGCAGATTTAAGCAGGTTATCACTCAAGAAGAAAAGGATGTGGCCTTGAGCGTTTTCAAGCTTTTCTTTGAAGGAATTTCCATCGGCATCGTTTGTACAAGTAATGGATTGGAACTCGAAGCCTGCTTTTTGAAGGTCCGTTTCAAAAGCGTTGACTTGGGATTGGTTTTGAGAACAGTAGGCAAGGGTAAATCTTTGTGTGCCGGTCATAATTGTATGATGTGTTTGAGTAATGCTTTAAAATGCGTTGAATATAATTTTATTAATTATATAAAAAAAGCGTGCCAAAAATTTCTTTAAGTTAAAAAAAATACAATATTAATTCAAGTAATTCACCCAAGTTGCAATGAATGAGGGTGAATAAAGAGGAATTTGTGAAAAAAACGGGGCCGATAAGCGACGTTATGAAACAAATTATTGAATCAAAGATTGGACGAACTGATCAAAATCTTTTTTAAAGTTTTCGTGCTCGGCAGTAGCAGGGCCATAAAATCCTGTATAGACTTTTTGAATTTTATTCTCCTTGTCGAGAAAGACCATGGTAGGGTAGGCGATCACTTTTTCCAGTTCTGGAAAAAGATCAGCTGCTTCCTTTTTACTGGCGTATCCAGCTAGTAAAATATCGTATTTGACATTCATTTTTTGCTGGTATCGTTCCACTGCTGCCCATGCTTTTTCGGGTTCCCGGTATTTTTCGAAAGCCAAACCAAGAACGCTTAATTTCCCTTCAGGTATATTCGTTAAGTATTGTGATATAAAACGAGTAGCATCACGGCAATTAGGGCACCAGGTTCCCATTAAATAGATCAATTTTGCTTTGCCAGCGTATTGTGGGTCCTCCAATGTGATGATTTCTCCTTTTTTATTCTTAATAGATAATTCAAAGCGATCACTATTGAGAGGGGTAAGGCTATCGGGGGAAGGAAGGGAAAATGTTGGGTTTTTTCGAGCTTCCCACAGTACTTTATAATGCTTTCCTGAGCGGAAAGAGCCAAGGAGTATACTGTCTGGTAGTATTTTCCCTTCAAACAGAAAAGCGTGGGCACCATCGAAAGTAGAGAGGTAGAACTTATCTTCCTGAACAGTACCTTCCAGGAAACGGTAGTCACCGGTTTCTGTAGTGAAGGTCCCCGAGAGATGATTTCCATTTTGTTTAAATTGAGCGATGGCTTTAAAAGGATTATCGGTATCCACCTCGAATGTAGCTTCCCAGTTACCGGAAATATCCATAATAGGTTTTTTCTTAAGGGTGGTGAAGCGGTGATCTTGCCCGTGAACAGCTGAAAAGGGAATTCGATAATCTTTTCGATTATTGACCACCCACTCTCCTTCAATTATTTTTCCTTCAAAGATGGCTTTGATATAGGAATCGAATACCGGGAATTCTATTAGGAGAGTGTCCTTGGCTGTTTGACGATCTAGTCCTATTTGAACGTCCGTGATTTTTATGCGTTCCTCTCCATTAATGATTTCGATATGGATAGCGTTATTTTCGTTGTAAACAACATTCATGAGAAAGGGGAGTTCACCTTGGGTAACATCCTCCAACTGGATATCCATAAGCTCTGGAAGAGGTTCCCCTTTTTTATTAACCAGGTTGGGCTTAGGTTCTAATTGCAGGGTTGCCCTCCAAAGCCCCGGAGCCAGGCTGGAGTGGGGGTTTTGAATTTTCAGACAACCGGAAAAGCTGAATGCCAGCAATAAAAGCAAAAATGCAAAAGGCCTCATATATAATTATCTAGTTTTTTCGCCGATGAAGAAATCTTCTTTATTTTTAAAAAGAACGTTAAAAGTAGTCAAGCTACCATATATACGGGTAATGTATTGCTGTAGATTAACCTTTTCTTCATCACTAAGGTTTTTAGAACTGTTAATGCGTTGTTCCATCACTCTCAGGCGATCCCGGACCATCACAATTTTGTGAAAGAACGTATCAATAGGAATTTCCTTAGATTTCAGGCTGTCATCCTGTGGTTTTAGGATTAAGGTACCACCATCCCAGCGGTCTCCAAGCGGAATTACTTCAGTAGCATCGCTCCAGTACCTCAAAACTTTAATAAGAGATTTTTCCATATCGGAAAAGGTAATCGTACTTTGGACGGGCATTGCCTCAATGATCTCTAATTCTTTGTTTTCTTTGCTTATTGTTTTCATTCCATATTGGATAAAACAAATTTCGTAAGCAATTTTGTGTAAACGAACAACAACGCCCTCACCGTAGGCCGGATGTCTTAGTCGAGAGCCTTCTCCTAATAATACAGTTTCTTCGTTCATAGATGAGTATTTTTTTCCAGACTTTTACATATTGGAAGCTATTTTTCGGTTTCTGAATCCAGAAACGGTTAATTATTTATCAGTAGCTTCTTTTGTTCATAGAGTCTGAGCGATTCAGTTAAAAGCTGTTGATTTTTAGTTAGTTAATCCGTTTGGTCTATTCAGGGAATTAAATATTGAGTGGGCCAAAGAGTAGTTCATTACCCTCTGCAAGGAAACTTTATTAAAATACGAGCAAATAGCTAATTGTTAGATACAATGCTTAGTAAAGGCTAAAGAAACCTGTTAACCTCCACTTTTTTTACTTTGGCTGTAGCCTTCCTTTTTCAGTAAATCAAGGATTTTGTCTCTGTGGTCGCCTTGAATAAGGATTTCTCCGCTTTTTACGGAGCCACCGACCCCACATTTGGATTTCAGGAATTTACCAAGGTCTTTCAAATCCTCTTCCTGGCCGATAAATCCGGTAATTAGGGTAACTTCTTTTCCTTTTCGTTGTTTCCGGTCCAGAAGAATCCGAAGTTTTTGTTGAGCGGGAGCTAAGGTTTCTTGTTCCTCTGTTTCCCCATATTGATAATCAAATTCCGGATCGGTAGAATAAACAATTCCTATTCGTTTATTTTTGTTTTTTTTGCTCATCTAAAATTGCAGTTAGCGGTAAATGGTTAACGTTTTAAGAGCCTTTGGTCTTGATGACTAAGTACTTTGTAACCTAAGTTTGTAAATAACTAAATCCTGTAATTATCGTTAACAGGTAAAATATAAAGTAAGTTTCAGTTTTTTTAAAATAAAATTTACAATTTATGATAAACAGAAAGCTTGAACCTCCTAAAGCACAGCAGATTAGACATGAGATGGAATTGTTCGAGGATGTTCGTATCGATCCATACTTTTGGATGAATAAACGGGATGCCCCTGAAGTAATACAGCATTTGAAAAAAGAGAATGACTATGCAACGGCATCTTTGAAAGAAACAGAAGGTCTTCAAGAAGTACTTTTTGAAGAAATAAAGGCACGCATTGTACCTAATGATGATACGGTACCTTATCTATCAAATGGATATTATTACCAGGCAAAGTATCAGGAAGAGAAAGAATTTCCATTTTACTATCGTAAAAAGGAAGGCGGAGAAAAAGAGGAATTGTTCCTGGATGCCAATGAAAGAGCAGAGGGAAAGGATTTTTATCAATTAGGAGGCCTGTCAGTCAGTCCGGATAATGAAATATTGGCGATTGGAGAAGACTTTCAAAGTCGCAGGCTCTTTACCGTCCGGTTTAAATATCTGGAAACCGGTGCTTTTCTGAATGATGAATTAGAAAATACAAGCGGACAAGCTCTATGGGCTAATGATAATGAAAGTATTTTTTATGTGGTTAAAGATGAAACAACCCTCCGGCCTTTTAAGGTATTCAGACATCGCCTGGGAACGCCGGTTGAGGAGGATATAGAAGTATACCACGAAAAAGACGATACCTTTTATATATCTATTTCAAAGACGAAGAGCAAAAAATACATTCTTATAGGTTCTTTTTCTACTTTAACCGATGAGTTCCGCCTGATCGATGCTAATAAGCCAGAGGAAGAGTGGAAATTATTTCAAGAAAGAGATCGGGATTCAAAGCTTGAGTATAGCATTTATCACAAAGGAGATAGATGGTTGATTCGTACAAATCTGGATGCAGAGAATTTTCGTTTAATGGAAACAGGTGAAGCAAATTTATCTAAAGCGCATTGGAAAGAAGTTGTACCTCATAAGGAAGACACGCTGCTTGAAGATGTCGAAGTGTTTGAAAACTTTACGGTACTAACGGAAAGAA
Organism: uncultured Saprospiraceae bacterium; assembly: GCA_964537285.1. Classification (GTDB taxonomy): domain Bacteria; phylum Bacteroidota; class Bacteroidia; order Chitinophagales; family Saprospiraceae; genus CAZHZT01. The sequence goes on from CAZHZT010000108.1 coordinate 11,857, forward strand.
GGAATGCGCTAACCCAATTGAGAGTGCTTCCGGAAGCATCGGAGGAATATATCATTGACTTTCCTGAACCTGTATACATTGTGGGTGTGGGAAATAACAGAGTTTATGAAAGTAATGTTTTACGCTTTGATTATGAATCTTTAACGGCTCCCAGTTCAGAGTACGATTTTGATATGAAAACCAAGGAACGCATACTTCTAAAACAGGATAAAGTCCTGGGTGGGTTTAATGCGTCTGACTATAAGACTGAAAGAGTGTGGGTGGAAGCCAGAGATGGGGTAGAGGTGCCTGTTTCGCTGGTTTATAAAAAGTCCTTAAAGAAAGATAAAGGGAATCCTCTACTGCTGTATGGATATGGATCGTATGGCATTAGTATAGATCCTCACTTTAGTGTTTCGAGAATTAGTTTGCTGGATAGAGGATTTGTATATGCCATAGCTCATATCAGAGGAGGTGAGGAGATGGGAAGAAAATGGTATGAAGATGGTAAGCTCTTGAATAAGAAGCATACTTTTGAAGATTTTATTGATTGTGGGCTAGCGATGATAGAGAAGGCTTATGCTGATCCGGAGAAATTATTTGCCTATGGGGGAAGCGCCGGAGGCTTATTAATGGGAGCAGTCATCAATATGAAACCGGATTTATGGAAAGGCGTTATTGCCGCTGTTCCATTTGTAGATGTGCTGACTACCATGCTCGATACCAGTATTCCTTTGACAACAGGAGAATACGATGAGTGGGGTAATCCGAATGAAAAGGTGTATTACGATTACATGAAGTCATATTCTCCTTATGATAATATTGAATCGAAAATCTATCCGGATGTATTGATCACTACGGGGTATCACGATTCGCAAGTTCAATATTGGGAGCCTGCAAAATGGGCTGTTAAGTTAAGAGATCATAATGAAGGAGAAGGAGTAATCTTGTTTCATACCAATATGGAAGCCGGTCATAGTGGAAAGTATGGCCGTTATGAGCGCTTCAGGGAAGTCGCCATGCATTATGCATTCCTGATTGCATTAGCAGAATAAGAAATTGCGGTTAACGGGGAACGGTAAACGGTAAACGATTAAAGGGAAACGGTTGTCCGTTTACCATTAACCGTTTACCGTTTACCGTTCCCCGTTAACCGCAATTATTTATTTACCTCCAATTAATCTATCTTGAAGTGCGTGGAGTTCCTGCCATTTGCCATCTGCAGCGAGTTGAGCCTGTTGAGGCCAGGTGTCGGGCTTGGCAAGTCGGTAGTTATCACCTGCTTTATCAAGGATTTGTTGAATTTGATTGGTAGATGCGGCAGCCAGTTCAGCCCAGTTTTTTATACCACCATCTTTAAGAAGGGTTTCGATTTTAGGGCCTATTCCTTCTACTACTTTGAGGTCATCAGGCTTATGAAGGGTGATGCCCAGAAGCTTTGCAGCCATTTTTTCCGCTTTAGAATCAGTTACATCACCAGGTTGAGTTGCTCCCAGGTCTTTTTGAAGTTCAACCAGTTCGTCCCATTTCCCCTGGTTGGCAAGGGATGCTTGAAGTGGCCAGTTCGTTGTATTCTGGATTCTGAAGTTAGGGTTATTTTCCACCAGGATGTTTTTCAATTCGTCAGGAGTTTTAGCTGCGACATCTGCCCAGGTATTGACTCCTGCAGATTTGAGGGTGGTTTCGACTTTAGGGCCAATACCTTCGATGATTTGGAGTTGTTCGTTATTAAAAGCTCGTGCAAAGTCAAGTTGGGAGTGAGGAGAAGATTCGCTGCTACCTGCACCAGCTCCTGCAACTAAGTTAGGGTTTCCTTCTGTAGCGGCATTGAGTTTTTCTTCGCATACTTTAATTTGTAGGTAAGCATCGCTTAATTTTCCTTGGGCTGTTTTGTATTCGCCCTTGAGTTTATCCAATTCATATTTAGCCGTGCTAAGCTGCGCTTCGAGGTCGGTATTGTGTTTTTTCAATCCATTCACTTCTGTTTGAAGTTCATTGGCCATTACTTTCCATTTGCGGCCGATGATGAAGCGAAGAAGGTACCCTAAAATAAAAGAGACCAGGAGCATACCCAGGATTTGGAGGGTATAGTTAGTGTATTGGCTAGGGTCACCAGGGCCATTAAAAAGACCTTCCTGGAAAAATAAAAATATGTTGAATTGCATGATTGAATTGTTTTTTGAATTGTTTTGATAATAGATTATTGAGTAATCAGAAGGAGTTCTGTACGTCGATTTTTCTTTCTGCCTTCTTCATTATCATTGGTATCGATAGGGTCTGACTCACCTTTGGAGGCTGTTTTGATATTATCAGCAGGGACTCCTTTTTCGGTAAGGATTGCTTTGATAAAGTTAGCTCTTTCCTTGCCTAGTTTCTGGTTGGCCGCGTCCTCACCGATATTATCGGTATGGCCTGTGAGGCTAACAATTTCGTTGGTTTGTTCAATTCGTTGAGCGAGTTGGTCGAGGTAATCATCTACTGTTTTGTCGACTGTTCGTTCAGCAGATCCGAATTTGTGGTAGATAAGGATTCGATCCGGAAGAGAAACGATTTGAGCTTCTTCTTGAGCATCTGTTTCAGCGCCATCAGATTGAGCGGTTCCCCCCTCTGCCTGGTCGGCATTTTCGCTTTGATCGGCTGCGGCGATTTCCGCGGCGGTAGGTGTTTGCCAGAATATAGAGGAAGCGAGGAATGGGGCGCTGGTGTCAGGCATAGTACTTTTTTTCATAGAGGAGAGACGGAACTCCAGGTTAGGGAAGGCTGCGGAGAGTTTTGCTTTGATGGCTTCGGCTCTGAGCATTCCGAGTGAATCTGGTTCTCCGCCGAAGGTATGCCCTTCGATGGCTAAGAAATCTTTCTCTGTTTTTCGACTTGCATTGAGTGAAGTACTGAATTTGGAAAGACTTTGTTGGTTAACGATTGGTTCAGCATTGCCAAAATTAAACGCTACTGGGAAGCCGACCTGATCGGTTTCGACGGCTGTTGTTTCAGCATCGGTACAGGATTGTTTTATCCAGCAGACGTAAGCATGTTGGCAAAACCAGAACCAAAGTGCTGTAATAACGAGAATGATGATACGTGCACCCATGTTAGATGGTTGGTTTTAGTTTTGAAATGAAATAAATTGATGTATACACCTTAGCAGAGTATTTATTGCGGATTTGCGGCTCTAGAGCCGCAAATCCGCAATAAATACTCTGCTAAGGTGTATACATTGTAATTTAAATTTTTTTGTTGATTTTACAATCCAAATATAGGATTAATTTCAAAACTTTTTTAAGCCTTCTGCAATCCAATCAGCTAAATATTGGCGATTTTTTGTTAAAATGAAACGCAATTGGTCGTATTTATTTCGAATGTTGCCAAGTTCAATAAAAACGGAGGTTGGTTTTACTTCTCTAAGCATATGTAGGTCACGCGCACTCACGGTACCTGTGTAAGAACCGTATTTGCGATATTTTCCATATTTTTCCGCGAGGGTGCTGTGAATTATTTCAGCACATTGCCGACCTTCGTCACTACTGGGATGGTGGTAGAAGAAAACATCTGTTCTTTCGCCGAGGTTACGAGAATCTAGATGAATAGTGATAACATATTGTTCCGTCACACCTTGTTTTTGATGTTTTTCAGATAATGTATTGATGGCTTGAGCTCTTTGGCGCAATCGCATTTTTTGACTTCGGGGAATGGTGTAGTTACCCCAGCAGTATTCATCGTAATCCATTTTAAGGTATTTCTCATCGCGGATGCCATCGTTTGGATCTCGAATGATCATGTAAGCCGTGGCTCCATGTGCTAGTAAATTGCGGGTAAGCCTAAGGCAAACGTCGTAGGCGTACTCATCTTCACACAGCCGGGTATTCCCTTTTTTTCCTATGGCACCTACATCGGGGCCACCATGCCCACTGACGATATAAAATACTTTTCCCTTCATGGAATCACTCTCTTTAGGAACGGATTCGTATTTCGAACCAAATATGGGAAACCGCCGGGTACCTTTTACATTAGAAGGAACTACATCAAAGGTTTTTTGGCCAATAGCGGGTTTATCGTTCAAGCAATATAGCTCATGGTAAGGAACCCAAAGGATACGGCTATCGACTATATTTTGGGAGCGTAGCTTTTCCTTGAGGAGCATATCGTTGTATTTTTTTATGCGAACGGCCTGCTCCCATTCAGAGATATTTAAGGTAGAACGAATGCTTTTTCCGTCATAATCAAAAAGGATAATTGGGAGGAAGTATTTCCTACTTGGAACAAGTTTATTTTCTCCTGTTTTAAGTTGATTTAAGGATTTAAATTGTGAAATATTACACTCATATTTATCTAAATCATACTTTTGCAGCAAACTTAGAGGAGTTTCTTCTTGTTGAGCTATCACCTGATGGAATTTGTCGGTGGCTCCACAAAGTAATGGAGTGAGAAGGAATATGTAGATAAAGAAGTTAGGCATTTAATTAATATCTATTTAAGGGTTCATTATGCAGTTTTTTAGAACCACCATAACATTAATTAGAAAAGAAGTTCTACTCGAGTGGCGTCAAAAATACGCTATTGGAGGCATATTATTATATGTGTTGGCCACTGTATTTGTAATTTTTTCTTCTTTTGCAAACGCACGCATAGGTCCTTTAGTATGGAATGTTTTGTATTGGATAATTATTTTATTTACAGCTGTAAATGCTGTAGCCAAGAGTTTTTATCAGGAAAGTAGTGCCAGGCAGTTGTATTACTATACTTTACTCGAACCAACTGCGGTTATTGTATCCAAGATTATATACAATGTAGGCTTAATGTGGTTGATCAGCCTGTTGGCATTTTTATCGTTTAATTTAGTTGCTCCCAGCCCGATAAAAGATTTCGGAAGGTTTTCCGTAGCCTTAACGATGGGAGGAGTAGGTTTTGCCATTATATTTACTTTTATTTCTGCTATTGCCACAAAAGCAAAAAACAGTGCGACACTGATGGCTATATTAGGATTTCCCACGGTTATTCCTTTGCTATTATTACTTGTAAAAATTAGTATCGGGGCTATTGGAGTGGAAATTACCTCTGCCGAGACCTTTGGAAAAGATATTTTACTACTTTTTGGAATAGATTTGATTTTAATTGCTGTTACTATTATTTTGTTTCCTTACCTTTGGCGCGAATAAATAAAAATGAAGAGATTGTAATAGTTAAGAACGCAAAATTTTGTTTGGGAATTATTTAATAGCACATGTACGTTTTAATCCGTAATGCGACGAATGCGTACCTGAACATAAAATTTGTTAAATGAAAGGAGCTTGGTGGAAATTATTATCCGTTCTAATTTTGATCTACACTTTTACGGTGGGAATGTTAGTTCCTCTGAAACCTGGAGTTAAGGGGGTTGATCCGGATTTTGTGAAGGGCGGAGAGCAAGTTGTGCTTACAGTAAATGGTTATAATACCCATTTTGAGGAGGGTTCTTCTACTTTGAGAGCATGGTTAAAGCTTAATGAGGAAAGTGCCCTTTCTTGTACGAAGGCAATTGCTTTGAGCGAGACGGTAATTGAACTAACGTTTGATATTCCTAAAGAAGTGCCTACTTCTCCCAAGGCTTATTTTCTTTCTTTAATCATCGATAATGCAATAGATGGAGCTTTCGTATTGCCAGATGCAATCAATGTTAAGAAGGAAAGTGTGCGGGTCAATCCAGCATCGACGAGCTTGTGGAAGGCTGAAATATCAGATTTGCATCAGTATAGCGGAATGACCTTCCCTTATCGGAATATCCTGGGAGAAACCATCAGGAATACATATTTTCATGTTCCGCTATGGTTCGGAATGATCATTATTTTAAGTGTTTCGGTGGTTTACAGCATACGATATCTGAGAGGATTTAACAGAGCCATGGATATTGGAGCGGTATCTTTTACGTCGGTTGGAGTACTTTACGGAATACTAGGCCTAATAACAGGAGCAGTGTGGGCAAAATATACATGGGGAAGTTACTGGAGTTGGGATATAAAGCAAATTGTATCGGCGGTAGCTTTATTGATCTATCTCGCCTACTTTGTGTTGCGCAACTCATTTGAGGATGAAGAACAAAGAGCGCGTTTGAGCGCTGTTTACAATATTTTTGCTTTTGCTGCTTTAATTCCTTTATTGTTTGTTATTCCCAGATTGAATAGTGTAGGGGTAAGCTTGCATCCCGGTAATGGGGGTAATCCTGGCTTTGGAGGAGAAGATCTGGATAATACTATGCGTATGGTTTTTTATCCGGCAATAATTGGCTGGACTTTGCTGGGGGTTTGGGTCTCAACGCTGTTGATGCGCATTGGGCAAATACAATACCGGCAAATGGAAATGATGAGTTAAAGCACTCGTAATAATAAAGTACTTTCTTTGACAAATTGTGTGGAACTTCAAAATGATAATCCTTGAATGCTCTTGTAGCTGAAAGGATTATTATTTTGAAGTTCCATTTTTCACAATTTATGTCAAAGAACTATAAAGTAAAGCGATGAATATCAGATTTGTATTGACTTTTGGAGCATTATTATGGAGTACGACTGTACTTTTTTCTCAAGGAACGGACACAGATTTTCTGCGGAGTCTGGGTAAGTTATATGTCGTAGTTGCAGTGATACTAGTCATTTTTCTTGGGCTGGTCTATTTTTTATGGCGAATGGAAAGAAGGATTAAAAATATAGAAAATCAAATCAAAGAGAATGAGTAATCAAGTTACTAGTTTTTTTGAAAGCGTAAACCGGAACTTCGAGCGTGCCGCGGTGCATACGGGGTTTTCGAGGGGTTTACTTAACCAAATCAAAGAATGTAATGCTGTTTATCAAATGCGGTTTCCTGTAAAAATAGGAAAAGAGGTTCGCGTATTTGAAGCTTACCGTGTGCAGCATAGTCATCACCGCCAGCCTACTAAAGGTGGAATTCGTTACAGCAATAAAGTAACTCAGGATGAGATGATGGCCCTGGCTGCTTTGATGACCTACAAGTGTGCTATCGTTGATGTACCTTTCGGTGGTGCAAAAGGAGGTGTGAAGATCTCTCCCAGAGATTATACCGCAGGACAATTGGAAAAAATAACGCGTCGGTATACTGCCGAACTGGTGAAAAAGAACTTTATCGGCCCGGGCCTGGATGTTCCGGCACCTGATTATGGTACAGGCTCCCGCGAGATGGCTTGGATCCTGGATACTTATCTCACCTTCAAGGGCTACGAAATTGATGCGGCAGGATGTGTTACTGGTAAACCAGTCAATCAAAACGGTATTCGTGGCCGTAGCGAAGCAACGGGAAGAGGCGTTTACTATGGTATCAAGGAAGCAGTTGATCAGGCTGATGATATGGCAGCTATTGGATTGACTAAAGGTATTGCTGGCAAAACAATAGCCATTCAGGGTTTGGGTAATGTTGGCTACCATACAGCTAAAATATCACAAGAAGAAGGCGATGCCAAGATCATTTGTGTGTCTGAATTTGAAGGAGCTATTTACAAAGAGGACGGGATCAATGTTGATGACTTGATGAAGCACCGCAAAGAGACCGGTTCAATTCTAAACTTTCCGGGGGCTACTAATATGAGTTCACGGAATGATGTTCTTGAAGTGGAATGCGATATTCTTGTGCCTGCAGCCCTTGAAAATCAGATTACCCGCCATAATGTAGATAAAGTAAAAGCCAAGATCATTGCTGAAGCAGCTAACGGCCCAATTACTGCTGATGCAGAAGAAGTTCTCATCAAGAAAGGAATTATGGTTATTCCTGATATGTACATTAATGCTGGTGGGGTTACCGTTTCTTATTTTGAATGGTTAAAAAACCTTTCTCATATGCGTTTTGGACGTATGGAAAAGCGCTTTAATCAGCATACCTACTCGAATATTGTGGGTACCGTAGAGCGCCTTACCAATAAAACCATTGGAACACGTGAGAAACAATATCTAACCAGAGGAGCCGATGAAGTGGATTTAGTCTGCTCAGGCCTGGAGGAAACAATGGTGACGGCTTACCATGAAATTCGCGATATTTGGAAGAGAAGGCCTAAAGTTGAGGATCTGCGCACAGCTGCGTTTATAAGTGCTTTGCAGAAAATAAGCAGCGATTATCTTTCCTTAGGAATATTTCCTTAACAGAATAACTTACTTTATAAAAAGGGGTAACAAAGGCATTTGTCTTTGTTACCCCTTTTTAATAAGGTGGTTCTAGATGATTTCATTTGGTAAAGGTTTTAAGAACAAAAAGCTGGCCGTTAGGCCTGCCTGATCTTTTCTCCAAAACCTCCTGGGGAAAAGATTATTCTATCTAATTTCTTCCGCTTAGCAAGTAGCCTCAATATCGTCAACTTAAGCTCTTTATAGCCCGGCACTTCAGTGCCGGGGGGAATAGTTGTCAGACTGGGCTTTAGCCCCTTCGTTATTAATGGGCTAAAGCCCCGATAAATATTAACACTACACCTGGCGCTAAAGCGCCAGGCAAAGAAAAAGCATAAGTTGACGACATTAGCGGAAGCCCACAATATAAGAGCAATAGCCTATGATGTGCTTCCGCTACGCGGAAGTTGGTCTCTATATCTTAT
>CAZHZT010000109.1:0-20160 GCA_964537285.1 uncultured Saprospiraceae bacterium
CTAAAGGTCATTCAACTTTAGGGTATTTGCAAGATGCGGTTGCTCGGACGTTTACTTTGCGCTTGCCGTGGTGGAACTGCCCAGAGTTGTAGCCCACTTCCGTTTTTTCATGGTTCAGGCAGCGGCTTTCCAGATAGTCTTTGGCGGGCTGCGAGTTGTGGACACCGTTTTTGAAGTAGGTGAACATTCTGCCGAGTAAATCAGCCCGCTCCGCAGCGGCTAACTTGGGAGGTAGTCCCGATGGCGGCAGCGTATCGGGATTGGTCTTTCCGTTGATAAGGGCTTTTGCCTTTACTATCGCCTCGTGTTTACTGCAGCTCTCTTTGTGCATGATAAAATCTATCACGTCCAGGCTCTTGCCGTGGGTTTTGCAGTTCGAGCTAAAGCAATAGGCCGTATGCGTTTTGTAGTACACTTGCATTGAGGGGGTTTTGTCATCGTGGAAGGGACAGTTGAGGCGGAGCTGCTTGTCGGGTTTTAGGTGGTAGTACTTGAGCACTTGTGAGAGCGGGAGGCGGGTTTTGATCTCGGCGATTTCCATGGCAGAATGTTAAAGTTTGAAAATTCTTATCCTGAACAATCCTTCACAAAACTACAGGATTATTCATAACTAAACAAGAATAATCAAAATTGTTTCTGCACTTTTATTCGCTTATTTTTGTTGTAATCTATGTTTTCGCACATTAAAACTGAAGGATCATGACTTTTGGAAGCCGTGTAGCCGCAATCAGGAAAGAGAAGCAGCTATCGCAAAGCGAGCTGGGCAAGCGCGCCGGCATCTCCGGCGATATTGTCGGCAAGTACGAACGTGATGAGATGAAGCCCTCCATAGAAACGGCCACCAAACTGGCGGCGGCCCTGGATGTTTCGCTGGATTATCTGGTCGGTATCGGCCAGATGCAGGTCTTCGATAAAGGCCTCCTGCGACGGGTCGAAGAGCTGACCAGCCTGCCTGAGCAGGACCGGCAGGGGATCCTCTTTGCCCTTGATGGACTGCTTAGGGATGCTAAGGCGAGAAGGGCCTATCAATGAAAAAGCCCTGAGGTTTAGCAGGGCTTTTGTTATTTTTGATTACTGAGACCGACAAAATCCACATGTCAAATTTATTCGCTCCTTAAACTTGTTTCGACCCATCATCTCTGTCTCCATGATACACCTCCTGTTTTGATGATATACTATTTGTACCTCATCAAATTCCTCTGGAGGAACAATTTCTCCTTCTTGCCCAGTTGGATTTTTAATCTGTTTTTCCTCCCAAGTAAAATTATTTGAGACCATCTTTTCCTTATCAAAAAACAATTTTAAGTCCCCATTCTCCAATAACCTTCCTTGGGACAAGTATAATTTTACTCCTTTATACTTTGACACCCAGTACCGACCATTTTCCAACCGGTCACTGCTAATCGTTCGAATGCTCACAATTGAAGTGGTATCTGACCAACCTTCGGTTTCAAAAATACTCATTTCATCTCCAAGTCTCATAGAGAACTCTGCTATGTAAGAATCAAGCATACATTCTAGTATTGGCTTATTTGCATTTTGGCAGGCCACACAGTTCCAAGCTACAAATGCAAAAACAAAGCATTTTTTAATCATCTCTTCTTAATTTTGGCTTTATTTACACCGTCATAAATTGTTCTTGTGCCATCTTTCGGATTATAAACCTCAAATTGAGTATTCTCAAATCCGGGCAAAGACCTGGTTTGCCGTGCGTTTTGTGCATCGCCTTTTTTATAATCCCGATGGGATTTTGGCAAAGGAGTTAGCCTGTATGGGTTCCCAGGAATATTGTCATAATAACCAGAAGGTACGCTTTGCCCGTCTGGATGCGAATGCGTCTGTTTTATTCCCGTAAACCCTGCGTCTGAAAAGAGCTTAGCTAACCCTGGAAGACTAGAAGTCACTTTCTCTTCATGTGTCGTTGTTACTACTGAGAAATTGACTCCTTCAAATATTTCAACATCTAACTTACCGAACTCCACATTGGCTTGGGCTGCAAATTCAAAGAATGTCTGAAGTTTCTCTGTATTTCCGCCAAGAATACTTGTTGAAGAAATCCCAGTTTTGGTTTCCCCGTAGACTACCCTATTCTCACTAAGGAAACTGCCGTTTTCACCATATGTATAACTTTCAACTACTTCACCATCATCAACTAATCTAACTTCATCATTACCCTCTGCTTCAGTAATACTAATTTTACCTGTCGATTTTTCAATATCAATTATATCGTCAAGCGCACCCGTAGGATCCACTCTCAGTATTGGATTATTCTGCACGTAGTTATACGGACTCACCCACTCTCTTTGATCCGCCAGCGGATCCACGCTCGGAAACCTCTGCTTTCAAAGGTCATCATAAAGGTAGCAAGTATGACGAATATTTACTCCCAAACGCATCTTGGATGTGTCCAAGTTTGACGAGACCGACCGACTGCACCTATTTTCGGTCATTGATGCTTTTATTGCTAAAAGGAAGATTCAAAGCATCATGTAAAAAGCCCCGCATCGCTGTGAGGCTTTTTGCCATTTTTATTCGGATTAACATTTTAGTCAAACGTTGTGAGTTTATAATTTTCACAACGGCTTAACTCTTCTTTTACTTTTAACTGTAATTCTCTAAGTAAGTCTCGATTTCGCTCCGCTTCAACAAAAAATATAAATATTTCTTTGTCAGCCAAGATAATGAAATGAGGCTCCTTTACTCCTATACAGTTTTTGTGAAAACCTTTTGAATATGCACTAAAAATAGATTTTGAAGAATCACTATTTTGAAACACCATTTTTTTTATCAAAAATTTTGAGTCTAAAGAGTCCTTTTCGATTCTAAGTGATATCAACTCTTCCCTTTCTAAATTATCAAGCTCAGAAGAATACAATTTTATGAAACAAGCCAAAGTTGCTTTCCTGGTAACATTTTCTGAATTTTCCTGAACTACACTTGAATAACCCAGTGAACTAAGAAATAAAAGAATAGGGGGGCATTCCTCTTCTGAAAAATTTGTGGGTTCTTCTTCTATCTCTTGCTCAACAAGAACATCCTTTTTCTTGTCAACTTTGCGAACCTCGTTTTGACATTGTGAAAATACTAATATACAAAACAATAGTGCAGCGTATATCCTCATAACTCTATTTTATTAATTGTGTAAATACGGTTGTGTGATTCCGATAGTTTCCATGAAAACTATTCTGTACCGCTTGATTAAATGATGCCGCATCCGAATAAGTATTGAACGAAAACTGGTCTACTAAAGAGTATGTAATGCCATTGCTGGTTTTATTCACGTATGCCGTTAAGCTATGGTATGAATTACTTAAACTAACTCCCCAAACAGATGTACTATTCAAAGCAGTGTTAATGGACAACGACGACCCAATGTCTCCATAATTCCCACTATCTGAACGTTGAAATTCCAATTGTGTTGAAGCTCTTCCTATGTTAATTAGATGCTGCATAGTTTTATTCATGTTGTTGCCGTCAGCATTCCCAGCGAGTTTCATAGTCATTGCTTGCCCTAAATCAAGGTTTTCTTCTGGATATATTCTTGGTAGAGTCCTGCAAACTGTAGTTAAGCAATCATCTTGTCCGCCAGAAGCATTGTTTCTTCGTTGATATGCTTGAGCATTACTAAGTTCATTTCCTTTAAAAGAGACTGAAGTATTACTCAAATGGGTAGATTGTCCTAATAAAATATGATTCATCATTTTGCTGTAAGGACTCGTTATTCCATTATTGGATAAATAAACTACATGATTCCAATAATCGTCCGACACTTCAACAGTTTGATTTTTTCCGTCATCAACAAATGCAACTTCTCCAGTCTTAGCATTTTTATAGTCTGTTTCCACACTTCTGCCGTCAGGGTCGATGTTCCTAATTGGGTTTCCGAGAACATAATTGTACGGTGACCAGCCGTAATACCAATGTGCCAACGGATCCACCCCTGTAAACCTCTACTTTCAGCGGTCGTAGTAAAGGTAAATAATCCCGTCCATAAGGACAGGATCCTTTACATGCTCGACCTGATGTTGAAAGATGCTCAGTCTAATTCTCTTCAGGAAAAATTGGCTTAGAAAAGCTATTTACCTTTCTGAGGTTCTAAAATTTTGTAGTGCCAACACGAGTCTAAACTTTTATAACCCTCCTCTTTACTCTCGCATGATTTTATGATTCGAATATTCGGATAAATAGTAATTCCTATTCTATTTTGACCTTCGCAATAAAAATTTGAAATATTGAACTTATAGAATTCTCTAAATAAACTCTCATCAATATCTTTAATGGAGGAGGAAACAAAAATGGGAGTTTCTTTTTCAAATTTCAATTTACCTCGTAATGGTTTTATTGATGTATCACACCGAGGAAATAACTCTACATGGTATTCATCGTTTTTATTTCGTCTGGTTTGATTCCATTGAAGTATATTCATACAGCCAAATTTACTGAAATCATATTCTGAAAATTTGGTGTAAAATTCTTCTACTAAAACCAAAGCACTTTTGTCATTGCTTTTTGTCGAGTCACACGCACTAAGTAAATAGCACAGTATTATTAAAATGATCGTCTTTTCCATCCCATTTGTTTTGCATAATCTCTACCTAATTGAATTGAACGCTGATCATCTCCTGAATCCCAACTTCCCTCATTCCACATCACGTCAGCATTTGCTCCCATTCTTGCTATAAAACCAGGGACACCCCAAGTCTTAGTGGTTGCTCCCCACAGAAAATTTCCATAGTTTCTGAAATCGTGCCCAGTATAATTTCCATTAGCCCCCTCGGTTAGAAACAAAGTCGAGGTTCTATCCAGCAATGACCCTTTTGCGGAATAATCTAATCTCGCTGAAAAACCTCTACTTTCAGTAAGCAAACTATAAAGGGATCCAGGATTGGGTCCAAATGCATCAGCACTCATTAATTGAGCCTGTATATCAAACTTTCCTTGGTATTCTACACGATCAATAAAAAATTCACCGTTATCTGCAGTCTTAATCTGCATTTGAGATAAAGCATCTGGCGTTACAAGCAAACCGGGTGTGTTTTCGGGGTCGGCAAAATTAAAAGTCATATCCTCACCCTCTCCATAATAATCTCTTACCATTCCCACATCTTCACCTGGAGCTTCTATGACTTCTCCAGAAAATGTTCCGTCCTTGTTAAAAACATATATATCATCGACACTCTCTCCATGTCTCCCATCAGGGTCAATGAATTTGAGCGGATTATTCCAAACGTATGCATAAGGACTGGTTCCTACGTTTAATGGAGCATCAGCCAGCGGATCAACCCCCGTAAACCTCTGTACAACTTTTTGCTCAGATTCATTTTTCCTATACGCCACTTTTAGCGGTGAATAAGATCGATCCAATATGTCCAGTTTTATGCAAGCCATCGAGTTTGCAAGATACGGATTTTAAAAGCCATTTTTTATTTTCATCTGATTCAATTCGGCGAAGCCGATCTGATCAATTGAAAAAAATTAGCTTGGATTTGCTCTTGGTTTTAGTGGTAAGTAAAGCTCTCACCCTTCCATGTTCTGCCAACGCTTCAAGCCTGTCTGCCGAACAGGCAGGCACGTCATATAAGTCTGTGTATGACGTTCATATCCTTTCAGTCTACGACGCATACACGGCGGCACCTTATATGCCATGCTCACCCCAACGCTAAAACATTCCAGGGTGAGAGCTTTACTCTTGGCTTTCGTTCTTCGCTTTTGGCATTTCAATTCTCTGCGAGGCTTTTGCTCATTTGAAAAGAAAAATTTGAGGGCAAGGACAGAGTGTAGGGATGATGACCTCGTAGGCGACCAATAGCGTGGAGAGAGGAGCCATTGTCAAGGTTTTTGGATTAAATATTTTTCTGCGATGGCTTAGTAGCGATGGCAAAATATTTCATTCAAAACTCGTAGAGCTTGACCTTTACAATCACGACGAACGGAGCCTACATTGGCCGTAGAGGTCATTATCCCGGTTGGTTAGTAGATTCTCATTGATTCGATTTTAAAAAGCAGTGAAAGAGCCTTCAGCGAGCGATGGCCTTGTGGGGGCGGACGACTGCGGACACGAACGAGGTGTGAGCCGGGAGTGCCGACTGGTAGAGGCACGGAGGCGAAGTTGCTGCTGCTTTCAGCACGGAGAAGCGGCAGCCAGACAACGAGGAACGAGGCGACTGGTGAAGCGTACGGAGTGATGAACCTGCGTGGCATTTGCAGCGTGCAGCAAGGAAGGAGGATAATCCGCTTTAATTTTCATTTGATCTTATCCGACTGACGCAGCCGAGTGAGAAGAGCAGTCCGCCATACTATTAGGCTGTGGTGGATGTGGCAGTCTATGGCGTTAGCGAACTGTAACGCAGCTTTAGCGGAGTGGAAGCATAGTCTGTCGCAGACAGTAAAACAGCCTGTGAGGAGCTGAGCGAGAACGCATATAGCATGACAAAGGTGCTGAGGTACGAAGCTCCTGGTACTCGACTTTAGGAGAGTATGGCGAGCTATATGCTGAGCGAACCCGACGAACGCCGCTTCACTGCCTGTTTTTACAGAGCTTTAGCGGAGTAAAACAGAACTACAAGTTTTCTGCGAGGTACGAGCAGGCAGATCTTTATTCATTGTCTTGGATGCAGCTTTTCAATATTGGATTTCAGTTCTTCAAAACCACTTCTTTTATAGGCTTCTGTGCTGCCAGCTCTGCGATGGCCAGCAAACTCCTGAACGACTCGTAAATCATTATTTTCCTTGAGTAAATGTGCTATTACCGACTGTCTGATTTTCATGGGAGTAAAAATTTGATGAGTTTCTCGATCTTTGGATAACATTCGATTCAAGTAACTTCCCCATAACTTTAAGCCGTTTTCATTCAGTATAAAATAGTCTTGTCGCTTTCTTGGTCTTTGTTTTCTCCAAAGTTCTTTTCTATGATTTTTGATATAGCCATCAAACAGTAAAATTTGTTTGGATTTTAATACTAAAGTTCTTGATTTATTTCCTCTCCTTCCTGGGCTTTCATTCGCTCTGATTTTTAGGATTCCTTCTTCCAGATCTACATCTTGGACTTTCAATTCTATTACTTCACTTGTCGTTAATGCTTGGTAAATCAATAAGCTCAATATTACCTTATCTCGCTTTTTGATGGCTTCCAGTTTCTCTTTAACTGGTCTTTTATCAGCTGGTGTTTCAAAAGTCTTGTATAGATTCTCTAAGGCTTCTATTGAGTACAGACTTTCTACTATTATCGCTCGGTTGATTTGATCTTTGAGGTATAAAGATTCACAGGGATGGTCTTTTCTTTTGCCAATAGCAACTAAATAGCGGAAGTAGATTTTTAGGCTAAACAGATGATTTCTAAGGCTTTTCGGATGTAGTTTTCTTGCTCTTAATATTCCGATGTATTCTACAACGTCACTATAATTTGTCTTATATACCTTATCACCTTGATAGCTTATAAATTGATTGATCTGCTGTACATATCTCGGTACTGATTTTTCGCTGTAGTGCTGTCGTATGTAATCTTTAAGAGTCATCATCTATTAAGTCTTTTAATTGTTGTTTGCTGATATGTGTATACACTTGGGTCGTCTCTAACTGACTATGCCCTAAAAATTGTCTCACTTGTTCTACTGGTATTCCTTGCTCTATTAAATGGGTTGCAATGCTATGCCGCAGGCTATGCATGGCTATTTCTTTGCCTTGGATTTCTTCATTTTCTGTCCTTTCAATCATCTTTTCAAGCTCTTGTTATACGTCCATTCTTTCATTCTTCCGCCTCTGCTATTCAACATAAATGCTTGATCTCCCCGCTTGTAGTCTCTGCCCTTAGTCAACTGCTCTCTTTCATTAAAATAGTAGTCTGATAAGTCATTTACCACGCCTAAACTCATGGGGATCACTCGACTTTTATTGCCTTTTCCTTTCGGTACGATCAGTATCTTTTCTCTTAATCTTACATCCTCGATATTCACTTGATCTAATTCGCCAACTCGTAAACCACAACCATAGCCAAGACTTAACAATGACCTTTCCCAAGCTGATATACTGACCTCATAAAGTTGTTTGATTTCATCCTGAGTTAGGATGTCTCTTGTCGGTTCTTCTCTGGGATAATTGAACTGTAATGTGCTGAGTGGATTTACTTTTACTTCACCTGCAGATTGCAACATTCTGTAGAGATGATCGATAGATTTCATGACTTGGAACGTCGTCTTTTGGCTCAATATACCATCACTTGTTTTGCTCGGTCTTTCGCTGATGTAATTGTAAAAAGCTTGGATTTCTTGAGGTTGGATTTCTTCTATTTTCGTTCTTCCTTTCCCTTCCAGATAATGTAAAAACTCATTGATATTTAACTGTCTTGTCCTGCAGGTTTCCTTTACATAGCCCAACCGCTTTTGATGCTCATAGAACCGATCTGATAAATTTCTATAATCATTATTTACGACTACGATGCTTTTTGGTCTGGACATATACACATACCTTTTGGGTCACGGGTCGCCAGCTATAGTTTTCCAGTATTTACAAGGGTTCTGGTGACCCAGTAGCGACCCACAGCGACCCATGTTTACTTTATAATTGCTCAATTTGATTCATAAGATTGTCCTTTATATCTGCTCTTAGCTTGGCGTAATTATCCCAATAATCTATCTTATATTTCAAGCCTCGATTCGGATGTCCTCCACTCTGATGGATGTAACCAAAGCTCAATAATCCATAGATATATCGCTGCATTTGGCTTTTACTGATGTTAAACTTTTGCCTGACCTCTCGCTGTGTGAACTGGTGATCCTTGCCCTTAGATTCTATGTGCTGTTTCAGATTCTCAAAAAACTGCCGCAAGCTTCCGTCCAACTCATCCACCTTTAATACAATCGATTCAAAGAGGATTTCGCAAGCAACTTTCAAGTCTTCTTTTTCCGTGATTAATCTACCTCTTCCGTCTTGCCTCCGTTGATACTGATTGAGCAGTGTAATCTGTTTGATGAAGCATTTATACAACTCATTGAGTCGTCTGATCTTGTGGGCTGACTGTGGTAGTTTTACCTTTTTAGCATACGGATTGATCACCTCGTAAGGCTTTAATAATCTCATGCAATTGGCTACAAACTCTCGTACTTTCTTTTGCTCTGCCTTACTGATTAGTCCTGCCGATTCGTCGTCCTGATAATCAATGACACGTAATGTTTGCTCTCTGGATTCATCCACAGCTATTAAAAAACTTCTACTTACATTATCCTCGTATAGCTCTCCTTTCGTTGTACATGCCATACTTGCTATTGGACCTCTGACAACTCTTTCGCCACCGCTAATGCTGCCGTTTTTGTCTTTCACACTCGTACTACTCACTAAAATCTCATTGCTCTGTAGTTCTCTAACTGCCAACTGTGCTTCCTCTTTTAAGCCGTCCATATCCTCAAAACATACCAACTTCTTGACAAAAAAGTATTCGTCCTGATTATAAAAACTATTATCCGTAACTCGGGTGTATCGCTTCACATCTTCCGATGGCATCATGTCGCTGATCACTTTGAGTAATCGTGTTTTTCCACTTCCCGAACTGCCTTGTATCAAGGCATGTAAAGTGTCGGGCATCTTGTAGCTCGATGCAATAATAAACAACAAAATTCTATTCTTTTCCTCGCCAACAATACCCGCTTTACCAATCAGTTTATTCAGCTTCTCGATCAGGTTTTCAGACTTTAAGAACTCTAAACACTTGCTTACCGTAGCTGTCGGAACTTCGATTTTATTATCTGCTTTTCTCTGATGGATTTGCCTGTCTCGATGGAACTCAAGGAGCTTCATTAACTCGTGTAGATCTCCCTCGATCTGCTCTTTGTCTATGCCTAATTTCTCTGCTGCTATCTTACACGTTTTTTCTACTTGACTGTACTCGTACAGGTCTAATTTTAGCGTAATTGTTTTGCTCATTGTGCTGTGATTTGGAGAGTGATCTTTAAGCTATCAGGTTGACTGATCCTAAAGCCTTTGATTTGGTATCTGGCTGTTTTGCTGCTGTACTTTAGGTTGTATGGGTTTGATGTATCTAAGCCGTCGGGATGCCCCGACAGGCGATTAACTTTTGTATCTGCTTTTGGCTTTTCTTCCGATCTCTGCGAGGCATTATCACTTGAAAAAAGAAAGTTGTATTCCTTTCGAGTTTCTATTAAGTGCTGTAGGATTTCAGAACTATGTCCCTGCAATAGACTATTTACATCTTCATTCTCCGGAACTGCTACGTTTGTTATTCTTACACCTGGTAACATTCCCTTTAACATCGGTGCATATTTCTCGACTGCTTTTATTCCTGGTGTATCGCCATTCAAAAAGAAGATTACTTCTAGCAGGTCTGTGATGTTCTTGATAGCTTTCTGGTGCTCTTCCGTTAGTCCGTTTGTGCCGTAAAGTGATAGGATTTCGTATTGACTTTTGATTTGCTCTTGCTCCAATAATGTCGCTGCATCAATGATGCTTTCCGTTAGGATGAGTTTCTTGGTGTCCTTGCTTGGATAGTTGGGATATAGTCCTTGTCGGTCTCTTAGATAAAAGTGCCTTTGCTTTTTGTTGGCTAAAGTGCTGCGGAAGTACAGCCCCGTGATCCGGTAGCCCTCATCCCGCAAGGGGAAGACCACGCACCATTTGCCGAACGGCTTGTAGGCCGGGTTTCCCGTGCGGCTCTTCGTGCCCAGGTCCAGCAGGATGCCGTGCTCCACGCACGCCCGGATCAGCCCTTCGTCCTTGCGCTTGCCGTGATGGAACTGCCCGGAGTTATAACCCACCTCGGTCTTGGTGTAGTCCAGACAGCGCCTGGCCAGGTATTCTTTGGCAGGCTTGCTATTGTGCACCCCGTTTTTAAAGTAGGTGAACACCTGCTCCAGCAAGGCCGTGCGCTCGGCTCCCTTCTCCCGGCCTGGTTTCCCGGCCCCATTTTGTGGTGTTGCCACCGCTGTTCCCTCCACCATCGCCTTTGCCTTCAAGATCGCCTCGTGCTTTGTGCAGCCTTCCTTGTGCAGGATGAAGTCAATCACATCCATCGCCCGCCCGTGTGTCTTGCAGTTCGTGGAGAAGCAGTAGCAGGTGTGGGTTTTGTAGTACACTTGCAAGCTCGGCGTGCGGTCGTCGTGGAAGGGGCAGCGCAGGCGCAGGTTCTTGTCCGGCTTCAGGCCGTAGTGCCTGAGCACTTGCGAGAGCGTCAGGCGGGTTTTGATCTCGGCGATTTCCATGGCAGAATGTTAAAGTTTGAAAATTCTTATCCTGAACAATCCTTCACAAAACTACAGGATTATTCATAACTAAACAAGAATAATCAAAATTGTTTCTGCACTTTTATTCGCTTATTTTTGTTGTAATCTATGTTTTCGCACATTAAAACTGAAGGATCATGACTTTTGGGAGCCGTGTGGCCGCAATCAGGAAAGAGAAGCAGCTATCGCAAAGCGAACTGGGCAAGCGCGCTGGTATCTCCGGCGATATCGTCGGCAAGTACGAACGCGATGAGATGAAGCCCTCTATAGAGACAGCCACCAAATTGGCGGCCGCACTTGAAGTTTCACTGGATTATCTGGTCGGTATCGCCCAAATGCAGGTCTTCGACAAAGGCCTCCTGCGACGGGTGGAAGAGCTGGCCAACCTGCCTGAGCAGGACCGGCAGGGGATTCTCTTTGCCCTCGATGGGTTGCTTAGAGACGCTAAAGCGAGGATGGCGTATCAGTGAAAAAGCCCCACCATATGGTGAGGCTCTTATTTACTGACCTCTAATTTCTTTTATCAAATGCTTATTTTTATCAAAATATAATTTCAAGTCATTTCCTGACCAAGGAGGCTGAACTATGCTTCCTTCTTCTTGAAAACTTCGTTTAGCATAGAGTAAATCTTCTTCAGATAAAATCGATACTTTCTTTCCGTTAGTTAAAATATATCGCTCACTACTAATGCTAATTTCCTTCAATACAGAACCCAGTTTTCGCTTATCCATAAGAGATAAAATTAAAGTATCTGATTCTTGCTTTAATACAACAACAAGGTTTTCTGGTTTCAAATCTTTGACCTTGCTCTTTTGTAATATGGTATTCTCTATTTCCTGCCCTAAACTATATTCTATACCTTCATTTTGAGTAGGTGTACAGGAAAAAAGTATTGTGCATAATAGGAAGTATGTTATTCGCATAGTTATTTTATTTTTCCTCCAAATGTCCTCAATGCATCTAATCCAATTCCAGACCTGCTGCCATATCCATAAGTGTCACTACCACTGGGGCGAATCTTATCTACTCTATTAGGTCCAACAGGATATACTGGTCCATTTATAAACTGTGACAATGCCTTATCACCTCCACTTGTTGCCCTTCTTTCATATCCTTCCGATGCACTATTGGGATGGGAATGAACCTGACCAATTACAAGTTTAAATTGATTGCCGCTACCTGTCAATGTAAAGGTTCCGCCCTCTCCACTTTTTAATGGAGCATTATAGGAGTCGTCATGCCGATTCTTTACTCCGCTGGGGTCTGTCGTTGGACTTCTTGAAAGAGATAAAGTGGGGTTCTCAGTATCAGACATATCAAGAACAATGTACGCTGCCACTTCTTGCCTACCGCTACCTATAGCTTTTCCCGGGTTTGAATCTGAATAGAGTTTGTTAATGGATGCTTCACTCACATTATCTGTAATTACTGCACTATTAGCATCCAATGCTTGTAGTAGCCCCAAGCTGCTTTCATTCTTATTATTAATCGATGAAGAATACTGTGAACTAATCCTATCCCAGTCTGATTGTAGTATGAGTCTTGAATCGTTAGAAGTCTTAGTATCTGTGTATAGATATTGGCCCAGTTCATTGTAGTAATCATCAAGTGGTGCTGCCGGTGCTCTACCGTCAGGGTCTATGTAAAAAATAGGATTATTAAAGGCGTAGGAATAAGGTGACCAAGCTGGCATTTCTGCTGCCAGCGGATCCACCAACTAAAACCTCCCAATCGCTGCATCATACCACCCTGCCCCGTAAACGTTACTTCGGCGGAGACAAAAATATTCCCGCTTTAAAAAACAGGCTATTACCCGGGCTGATACGCGTAATGGAAGGAATACCAACAGGTTCCAACTCCTGGAAACGATGCCCTAAAGAATTCAGGTATCCACCTTTGCAAGACATCCAAAACCAGCTGGTAAGCTTCTTCTCGAGCGTAACTTGCAAACGAACTTCCTGCCGGGTCATGATGAAATCATTTTCAAAACCGCTACCGTCGGCTAAGCCAAGAAAAAATTCCCGGCTGTTGAATTCAGCTCCGAAAAGAAGAATGTTATTATCGTTCACATTATAACGGCCCATCACTCTGACAGGCAAAATGGTTTCAAGCCCCCAGCGTTCGTTAATTGTACGATTATAAACTACGAAAGGATAAGCGATACTTCTGCGAAGGCCTCTGCTAAAGGTCAAACCAATTCCCAACTCCTTATCGGGCCTGTTTTTGATACCATATATTAACCCTATCTTATAAGTGCTGTAATTGGAATGGAAGTTAACAAACTGCTTATAATCCCCATTGCAATCAATTTGGCCGCGAAAGGCAAGGTATCTTTTGTTACTAAGAGATTTATATGCATTCAGGGAGATATGACTCCTGATAAGGACTTCATCGTAGATGGGATTGTTTTGAAGAATATTTTCGACCAGGAAATTTTGAAAACGGAACTGTTCACGTTGATGCTTAAACCCCAAAATAACAGCTGCTCCATTTTTCTTAGAGTAATAAACAGGGGCCTTTAGCTTAAACGTCATGATCTCATAGACTTCCGACTTGTCCTGATCATCATCTGCAGGCATAAAATAAGATTGCTGTTGATCTTCTCTATTCCAAAGCAAACCATATTCAAGGAGTAATCCTTTACTTTTGGATTTATTGACCACCCCCGGCTTACAATGCATGCTTTCTAACTCGCTACTCGTTACATCCTGAGCGCAAAGCTGGAAACATGAGAAAAATGATATCGCACAAAGTTTTATTTTAAGCCACTGTCTAAGCAAAATGAGTCCGTTTTTAAGTGTTATATTCAGGAATTATTTTATCAGATGTCCTTTTTAATAGTGATTTTCTTTATTTTTTCGACAAGTATAACCTTTTCATCTACAATATTATTATAATTATAACCAAAAATCCAGCCGATTTGTTAATGGGCGGATAATAGGGTCAACTAATAGATTGATTTCAGTTTATCAACCTATTTTTAGGAAAGGATTTTTTGAGTTACAACAAAACGAGATGTACCTTAATATAACGTTTTCACAAAAAATGAATAAGCTTTATGTTCCAGACCTACCTTAATCTTGGACTCAATCACATAGCAGATGTCACTGCCTATGATCATATTTTATTCATCGTTGCCCTTTGCGCCGTTTACAAACCTTCGGCCTGGAAGCAAATAATTATACTGGTTACAGCTTTCACTATTGGTCATTCGTTAACTCTGGCCTTAGCAGCACTGGAAATCATTCGGTTTCCGGCAAGGGTAATTGAGTTTTTGATTCCGGTTACAATATTGATCACTGCATTGTATAATGTCATCAATCCTCCCGTAAATACTGCCTCAGGGAATAAGTTCCGTTTAAATTACTTCTTTGCATTATTCTTTGGCCTGATTCACGGCATGGGTTTTTCCAATTTCCTTCGGTCGGTACTAATGCCCGGGGAAGAATCTAAACTAATCATCCAACTTTTAGCGTTTAATATCGGCATTGAAATTGGGCAGCTAATCATTGTTGCCGTATTTTTGTTAATATCAGCCGCAGCTCTTGTAGTACCAAGGATAAAACACCGGGATTGGACTGTTTTTGTTTCGGGTGGTGCTGCAGGAATCGCACTGCTATTGATAAAAGATACCTGGCTTTGGTAAATAAGCAAGGGATGGAAGCTTACTACTTCAATTATAAATATTTATTGACTTTTCTATGCATTTTTTATTGATTGTTTTATTGTCATCATCGGTTTCTTTACTACCAATGATTGATGTGGATGAGCATAAATTCTATGTGAGCAAGTGCATGATTGAGTATAATCAATCAGAAAAAGCACTGCAAGTAAGTCTACATGTATTTGTTGATGACCTTGAAAATGCTCTTGAAGAACGAGGTGCAACAAATCTTCTTATTGGTACTCCCGATGAAAATGAGGGAGCTGACGAGCATATTTTGTCCTACTTCAAAGAAAAGTTTACGATCCACGCAAATGGATTGGAGGTGCCTTTCGATTTCATTGGTAAGGAGCTTTCAGATGATTACAGTGGGCTATGGTGCTACCTGGAGATACCTGAAATAGACTTTCTTTCAAATTTAAAAATTACCAGCGCCATCCTGACTGAACTTTTTGATGAACAGCAAAATATTGTAACTGTAAAGAATAATGGTCATCCTGAAAAATATTTTTTGTTTACAAAATACGATATTGAAGGCGAGGTAAATTATTAGAAGCTAGTGCTTCAGGAACTAAAAGAATAAACAGCGATCCTCGCTTTGGAAAATAAACGCGCCTACGGCGCGAAATTTCTTTTTTAAGAGGGGTGGCCGAAAGGGCAACTTTGCAAAGCAAAGTTGCCCTTTCGGCCACCCCTCAAAAGAAAATATCGCTGCGAAGCGGCGCAAATTTGGTTTTGGATTTCCAAAGCGAGAATGGCTGAGGAATAAACGAATTAAATTAATGAACGAAATTTTTAAAAAGCTAATAATTTTACCAATCCGTATATATCAATGGACTTTATCTCCGTTATTGGGAGCTAATAAATGCCGTTTTCAGCCAACTTGTTCTCATTATACCGTTGAAGCTATTCAGGAATGGGGCGTATTCAAAGGAATTTGGTTAGGCATGAAACGCATCGTGCGCTGCCATCCCTGGGGAGGACATGGTTACGACCCGGTTCCCGAAAACCCCAAGAAGAGGAAGTAGCTTTTTTTAAAAGAAAAAAACTATGCAAAAAAGACCCAGGCGTAATCGCCGTACTGCCGCAGTAAGAGCCCTTGTAAGAGAAACCAGGCTTTCACTGGATAATCTCGTTTATCCCTTGTTTATGACTATGGATGAAACGGGTAAAGAAGAAATCACTTCTTTGCCCGGGAATTTCCGTCTATCCAAAGAAGCCTTGTTCAGCGAAGTAGAATCTTGCCTTGAATTGGGCTTAAAACATTTCATACTGTTTCCGGCAGTTCCTGAATCATTAAAAGACCGAACGGGAACTTATGGATTAAAAGCAGAGAATTTCTACCTGAAATATGTTTCTGAATTGAAAGAACGATTCCCGGAAACAACTCTCATAAGCGATGTGGCTCTGGACCCCTACAACTCCGACGGCCATGACGGTCTGGTTCAGGAAGGGCGTGTTCTCAATGATGAAACCCTGGACTTGCTGGCAGAAATGGGCCTGGTTCAGGCTCAGGCTGGCTTTGACATTATTGGCCCTTCGGATATGATGGATGGACGTGTTGAAGCTATACGTGATCATTTAGATGAACATGGTTATGAGGATGTTGGAATCATGTCATATACAGCTAAATACGCCAGTGCTTACTATGGTCCCTTTCGTGATGCTTTGGATAGTGCCCCAAAAGAAGATGCACATATCCCAAAAGATAAGAAGACTTATCAGATGGATCCCGCTAATAAACGGGAAGCCTTGATCGAAGCATCCTTGGATGAAGAAGAAGGCGCTGACTTCCTCATGGTAAAACCAGCTCTAAATTACCTGGATGTTATACACCTTTTGAGGGAAGATTTTGACCTGCCGATCGCCGCATATCATGTCAGTGGAGAATGCGCTATGCTAATAGCTGCTTGCCAGAATGGGTGGCTGGAGTACGAAAAAGCAATGCCGGAAACTTTATTGAGTATTCGTAGAGCCGGAGCAGATGCTATTCTGACCTATTTCGCCAAAGATTATGCTAAAATGGCTAAAGAGGGGAAGCTATAAATTAGGAAAAAAGCAGGCGGGTATTCGCTGAATAGCGAATACCCGCCTGCTTTTTTTATTGGTTTATAGCTTCTACCAAACTTCTGTAAATCCTTGCATTTTTCATGGCACCTGTAATCCCGGTATGCTTTTCTGCCACATGAGGTTCATCCTCTATTCCAAACTTCTGCATGAACTGCTGCCCTGTCAAATCGCGATAACCCAATGACCAGGCCATAGAAGGAATATCGAGCACAAAATAATGGTACAGCTCACGCCACGAACGTTGTTGCGAACGCAACAAATGATCCAAAAAAGAAAGATCGAAATGACTATTGTATGCGACCATCAGCACATTTTTCTCCCCGGCAACTCTTTGATGAAAATTGAAAATACTATCAACAGCCATAGAAGGACTTAAAGCACCCTGTTCTTCCCATTTTTCCGGATCAAAAGCATTCACTTTACGAGCTCCTTCAGAGCAGCGCTCAGGATGTTCGGGTTGCAGCTTACAATAATAAGTTCCTTTTTGATTGCCTTCCAGGTCAGTCATAACGATTCCTATATCGATCATTTCGTGATAACCTGGCAATAAACCGGTGGTTTCTACATCTATATGAGCCAACAGCCAATTATCCGCTTGTTCATGAGGCAAAGGAACAAGGCCTTTGCCAAGAAGTTTTTCCAAATTAAAGGGTGCCTCATCTTTGGTACTGCAGGCAGAAAGTAAAGAAGCCAATAAAAAACAATAAATAGTGATAGGTAGCAGGGTCTTCATTATATTTGTTTGATTTTATAAATAAAAATTTTTCCCTTATTTACAGAAACGCTAATTTTGCGCAGCTTTTATACAAAAATCACAAATAGTTTTTTATGGGACGTGCCTTTGAATACCGCAAAGCTAGAAAAATGAAACGCTGGTCAAGTATGGCCAAAGCTTTTACTCGTATTGGTCGTGAAATCGCCCTCGCTGTTAAAGAGGGTGGCGGCGACCCAAATTACAACGCTCGCCTCAGAATGGCCATCCAAAATGCTAAGACAGCGAATATGCCTAAGGCTAATGTGGAGAGTGCTATTAAAAAAGCCACCTCAAAAGATGCCGAAGATTACCAGGAAGTATTATTTGAAGGCTATGCACCGCATGGAATCGCCGTCATGGTAGAAACAGCTACCAATAATAATAACAGAACAGTAGCTAATGTACGCCACGTATTCTCGAAATATGGCGGAAGCTTGGGAACCTCTGGCTCCGTTGACTACATGTTCACCAGAATGGGACAATTCAAAATTGCTAGAGAAGGCGTTAATCTTGAAGAACTGGAACTCGAACTGATTGATGAGGGCCTTGAAGAAATAAAAGAAGAGGATAATCAGTTTGTCCTTTCTTGTGCCTTCGAAGATTTCGGAAAATTACAAAAAGGACTGGAGGACAGGAATATCGAAGTTCAGGAGTCTGAGCTGGTTCGTATACCAAGCCATTCAACCACTCTTACAGATGAGCAGGCTGAAGAAGTGATCAAACTCATCGACAAAATGGAGGAAGATGATGATGTGACCAACGTCTTCCACAATATGGATATGGAGGAATAATGTTTAAAGGTTAGTTCTTTGACATAAATTGTGATAAAATGGAACTTCAAAATGACAAGCCTTTCAGCCACAAGGGCATTCAAGGCTTGTCATTTTGAAGTTCCACACAATTTGTCAAAGAACGTAAAGGTTTACACTAATTTCCATAGCGTTTTAAGTACTCCTCTCCGCTTATATATTCAGCGACACAGCGAAAGCCCAGCCATTTTGTGGGGCGTTTATAGGAAAGCCGTTCGGAAATTTTTGCTTCTTCCAGAGAATGCTCCCAGCTACCACCTTTAGCTTTTCCCATGAAAATAAGCATTTCAGCAGCATTCCCAATCAGATTGTACGTTCCAAGAGGTGTTTTTGGGCCTTCAGACACAGGCCTAGGGGCATTTCCACCGTCTTTAGCATTCTCTGAAGTCATAAACACATTCCAATTCGGATCTTTTCGTTGGTATTTTGCAATTTTCGACTCTTTTGGCAGCCAACCATTAAGTTGTGTTTCGCTATCCGCTTGATAGCTTGCCGCAGTTTCCCATTCCGACTCTGTAGGAAGACGATATACCGGAAAGGCTACTTTTTCTGGTGTTTCATAATTGAGGTATTGGCCCTTAAGGTAGCGGGTTGCTGTGAAATAATTATCCGGATTTTGATTTGTATTAGGATCAATTTTCCCATCAACAATGAGAGAAACTTCCAGCACTCTATCTGTTCTCCAATGGCAGTAGTCAAGAACTTGCTGATAAGAAACTCCTAAAACAGGATAATTTGAAAAACGTGGATGCTTCAAGTAAACTTCTTTAAGGTTTGATCCATCAATTTGTTGAGCCCCCCAAACACTTGTATCAGGTAAAGCTGAGGCATAGACTGTTGATTCGGAACCATGAACCCTTTCCAGCCAGTATAAAAATTCCAGATAATCTATATTCGAAACTTCCGTTTCATCGATAAAAAAGTTTTGATCTCCTATCCGTACACCTCCAGGCGGAACTGCAAACTTTTTTTGATCCGGCTTTTGTAAAGTAAAATGGATACCTTTACTGCATCCAAAAAAAATAGTAGCGAACGCCAAAAATAGAACCAGGTTTACTCTCATTGTAAGATATTGAAAAAAGTCTTTTAATTTAGTGAAAAGTTGAAAGCGGATAAAATCAATACTTTTTAACCTTCCACTTTCTCCTTTCTACTAAATTAAAAGATATTGGAATGAATGAAAATATAAGCATAAAAGTAACGAATTTTCAAGCTATATTTGAGTTAAGCAAAAAAATTCCCGAATTTGAAGCTCCTTATGATTTAGATGTGTATGAAAGACGTTTGCAGGATAAGTTTTATTTAGGGCTTATTGCCTACTGGAATAATGAAGCGGCAGGTTTTAAATTGGGGTACGAAAAACCCGAAGGCTTTTATAGCTGGATGGGCGGTGTTCTTCCAAATTACCGAAGAAAAGGAATTGCCAAAGCGCTAGCACAATTTCAGGAAGAACACCTCTTTGAGCAAGGGTTTAAGAAGGTTTTTCTTAAGACAAGGAACCAGCATAAAAACATGCTTATTTTTGCTTTAAAAAATGGATTTAACATTTCAGGTGTTGAGTTTAAAGAAAATATTTTGGATAATTTTAAAACCATACAAAAAAAATTAAGAGCAGTTCTTTGAAAATTGGAAGGA
>CAZHZT010000110.1:0-19700 GCA_964537285.1 uncultured Saprospiraceae bacterium
ATAACCCTGGGAGAACCCAGGGCTACGATCAGGCAGGCCTAACGGCCTGCTTTAATGACTTGCCAAATTAATATTTACCAAATGAAATCATCCAGAACCAAAAAATAACTATTAGTTTGTTATTTTTCTTACTTCATTTTCATCAAATTCCATAAAATTTTGTTGATATATCATTCTTGAGCGGCTAAAGGTTAAAAGCCAAGGCTTAAGGAGATCGTTTGTAGAACAAAATCAACTCCTTAAGCCTTAATTCTTCCATTTTAACCTTTTCCCCTGAACCTTTAATCCTTAACCCATAAGATATGCAGAGAGGGAATGAACCTGAAAAAGTTTGGAGAGTTTGGACGCCTTTTTTTCTATCCTTAGCAGTTGTGATAGGCATGCTAGCCGGTTTTAGGCTCCAGGATACAGAGCCTGCAATGCTCATAAAACGCGATAATGTCATTGAACGCCCCTCGTTCTCCACGCCCTATGATGTCCTTGAAGAACTGGTGCGCTATGCGGAGGTCAAGTATGTTGATGCCATTAATCGGGATGAACTGATTGAGACCGCGGTCAACAATTTTTTGAAAGAACTGGACCCCCATTCGATTTACATAAGTGAAAAAGATCTCAAACAGGTTAACGAGGAGCTGGATGGTAGCTTTGAAGGCATTGGGATAGAATTCGTTATGATTGATGATACTATTGTAGTCGTTACGCCGATTGAAGGCGGACCTTCCGAGGCAGTGGGAATTTTACCAGGAGATCGCTTGGTTGAAATTGAAGATACCCTGCTTTTTGGGGAAGCTTCAAGGGTAAGGGATATCGTAAGTCGCCTCAAGGGTAAAAAAGGAACTGCTGTTGAAATTGGTGTTTTAAGAGGAAGAGAAAAAGTTGTTCGCCATTATGATATTGTCAGAGAAGAAATTCCGTTAAATAGTATCGATGCTGCTTACATGTTGAATGAAGATGTGGCTTACATTAAAATGAATCGCTTCAGCGCAACTACCTACAAGGAGTTTATTGAAGCAGCAGATACACTTACTAAAAAACATGGAATGAAGCACCTGGTGCTTGATTTACGGCAAAATCCGGGGGGATACCTCCAGGAAGCCACTAAATTGTTGAATCAGTTCTTTAAACAAAGAGATCGCCTTTTAGTATATACCGAAGGGCATCATGTAAGAAGAAACGACTATCATACTACCGGAAAGAACTTCTTTGATATCGATCAGGTCGCTGTACTTATAGATGAAGGTTCTGCATCAGCAAGTGAAATTGTAGCCGGTGCCCTTCAGGATTGGGATCGGGGAGTAATTATTGGCCGGCGTTCTTTCGGAAAAGGATTGGTTCAGGAACAGTATCCCCTGAAAAACGGAGGGGCTCTTCGTCTTACTGTTGCGCGCTATTATACGCCTACAGGGCGGTCTATTCAGAAGCCTTATAAAGGTCTGGGAAGCGATTATGATCACGATTTGGTAGATCGGATGAAAAATGGGGAGTTCTCTTATGTTGATAGTATTCACTTAAACGATACCACCCAGTTTTTTACTTCCGGAGGAAGAGTTGTATATGGGGGAGGAGGCATTACGCCCGATATTTTTATTCCTATAGATACTGCTCTTTCCAGTGAGTATTATCGATCTGCTCAGAATTTTATTACAGAGTTCATCTATAAAAACAAGCTTTACATTGATTCTATCGTCCCTGCAAATCCTAAGGAGTTTCTTGATGATTTTGAAGTAGGTGAGGATTTAATGGCCAGATTGATTGATTATCTGAAACTGAAGGAAGCAAAAATGCTGCCGCCAAAGCCTTCCATGATTGACGAAAGAAATATGGCCCATCTTTTAAAAGCAAATATTGCCAAGCGCTTTTATAGTAAAAAAGCTTTTTATCAGAACTGGAATACGGATGATGTAATGGTTGGTAAGGCCGTAAAAGCCATAAAAAGTGGCTCGCCTTTGACCTTTAAGTAGATAAAACCTTAAAAGAGGAATGAAAAATAGTGAAATGGGTTGCTTCAGCAACCCATTTCACTATTCCTTATTCCTCTTTTAAATCATTCACGACCTTCTCCGTTTCCCGCATCAGATCCTGAAGTGCTTTATCCAGGTTTTTATCTTGCTGTTCATAGCTTTCCGGAATGTTTTCCCCGCCGCGCGTAGAGGGGATATTGTTTCGCTCAGCAATTTGCTCTTCGATGGCTTCCTTTCGGGCTTCCAGTTGTTGGATCTTTTCCATGGCTTCTACGGAACCTTCAGCAGTGGATTTTAGGTTATCAATAAAATCAGTGATTTTTGCCAATACATCGTCGTATTTGCCGCGATCAAATTTTTCTTTTTCAGTTTTGATGAGATCGCCAACGGCTTTGCCCAGGTCAACGAATTCGTTGAAGATTTTTTCGCTGGACTGCTTTTCTTCGGCAGTGCCAAAGAAGTAGTTATAAACGAGTATGGCAATAATTGCAATGACTGTGATACGAATAAGGCCTTTCATAATTGTTTTGGTTTAAATTTTAGTTGCGAATTTTTAAAGGCATCGTCAGGCAATTTTTGTCAAATTGCCTAATTTTGGGCTTTAAATTAGTCAACAGATTTTCCGTTTTACTTTAATAACGTAAATTTAGACAAATTAATATGGTTAGATAAGGGTGTTTTCTTTGGGGAACGGCATTGAGCCGGGTTTTTCTTCAAAAAAACAGCCCAATGCCTTTCCCTAAAGAAAACACCCTTATCAACAGTCAGAATAAGCTTTTTTTAATAAATAAACTTTAATCAATGGATTACAATCCGCGCGAAATCGAGAAAAAATGGCAAAAGTATTGGGTGGATCAGAAGGTTTATCAGGTGGAACTTGATCACAATAAACCCAAGTTTTATGTGCTCGACATGTTCCCTTATCCTTCTGGCGCCGGGCTGCACGTAGGGCATCCGCTCGGATATATTGCCTCCGATATTTTTGCGCGTTATAAACGGCTCAAAGGCTTTAATGTGTTGCATCCTATGGGGTATGATGCTTTTGGGCTTCCGGCTGAGCAATACGCTATCCAAACCGGTGTGCATCCGGCAGTCTCAACAGCTGAAAACATCGCTCGCTACCGGGCTCAGTTAGATAACATAGGCTTCAGTTTTGACTGGAGCCGCCAGGTCAATACATCCGATCCGTCTTATTATAAATGGACACAATGGATCTTTTTACAGCTTTTCCTTCATTATTACGACAATGAAGCGGATAAAGCAATGCCGATTGAAGACTTGGTGGCAAGATTTGAAAAAGAGGGCAATGGCAATGTGAAGGCCGCAACCGACATTGAATTCACTTTTACTGCCGAAGAATGGCAGGCTTTCTCCGACAAGGAAAAAGACGATATCCTAATGAATTATCGCCTGGCTTATAGAAAAGTAACCTACGTAAACTGGTGTGAAGCATTAGGAACAGTGTTGGCCAATGATGAGGTCAAGGATGGTGTTTCAGAAAGGGGAGGTTTTCCGGTAGAAAGAAGACCCATGTTACAGTGGTCGTTGCGCATCACGGCTTATGCGGAAAGATTGCTAAAGGATATGGAGGACCTGGAGTGGTCGGAAGCGATGAAAAAAATGCAAACCAACTGGATCGGGCGTTCAGAAGGA
Source organism: uncultured Saprospiraceae bacterium (assembly GCA_964537285.1). Classification (GTDB taxonomy): domain Bacteria; phylum Bacteroidota; class Bacteroidia; order Chitinophagales; family Saprospiraceae; genus CAZHZT01. The sequence goes on from CAZHZT010000110.1 coordinate 3,615, forward strand.
GCTAGAGTTTTCTTCCCGATAGAAAACCGGGAAGAGAAAATTGAGATTTTCACAACCCGTCCCGATACCATCTTTGGAGCAACCTTCATGGTGTTGGCTCCGGAGCATGACCTGGTAGCGGAGCTTACTACGGAGGCTCAAAAAGAAGAGGTAGAGGCTTATGTGCAGTTTGTTCAGTCGCGTTCTGAACGGCAGCGTATGGCAGAAGTCAATGAAATAACCGGGGCACCATTGGGGGCTTATGCGATCAATCCGGTTAGTAGTGCCAGAGTGCCGATTTGGATTAGTGAATATGTACTCAAAGATTATGGGACCGGGGCTATTATGGCCGTTCCTAGCGATGATGAACGCGACCACCGCTTTGCGGAGAATTTTAACCTGCCTATTATTGATGTAGTTGATAAGAGCGATTACCCGGATGCTGGCATGCATGATAAAGTGGGGAAATTGATCAATTCCGGATTTTTGAATGGTATGGAAGTAAAAGATGCGATCCAGGCGACTATTGAGAAACTGGTGGAGGATGGAATCGGAGAGCGGCAAGTGAATTACAGGCTCCGGGATGCTATTTATAGCCGCCAGCGTTACTGGGGAGAACCATTTCCGGTCTATTTTGATGAGCAAGGCGTTTCTCATCCAATGGATGAAAAGGATTTACCTTTAGAATTGCCTGAATTGGATGATTTTAAGCCTGCTTCTGGCGGGAAATCTCCTTTGGCAAGAGTGGAAGACTGGGTTAATTTCAAAGAAGGTTATCGTCGGGAAACGGATACCATGCCGGGGTTTGCAGGATCTTCCTGGTATTTTTTGAGATATATGGATGCACATAATGAAGAAGCATTCGCGTCTCAGGAAGCTATTCAGTACTGGCAAGATGTGGATTTGTACGTAGGGGGAACCGAGCATGCGGTGGGGCATTTGATGTATTCGCGTTTTTGGAATAAGTTTTTGTATGATAAAGGCTTAGTACCTTCCAAAGAACCTTTTAAAAAGCTGATCAATCAGGGAATGATTCAGGGGGTTGTCGAGTATGTTTATCTTGATAAAGAAAAGAGTAACGGCTACAGCAGATTTGTATGTGCTAATCTGGCAAAAGCTGAAATGGCAAAAGGAAAGGACTTTGCCAAGATTCCTGTTCACGTGGATTTTGTAGAGGAATACGGCAGTGATGCTTCCTATTTGAGTATGCAAAGCATCAAAAAATTCATGGATTGGCGTTCAGAGTACGAGGATGCTATGTTTGAATGTGGAAATGGTATTTATCACGAAGGTCAATTTCAGGCAAAGAAAGAAGGTGCGAAAGCCAATCACCTTATGACAGTGTCGGAGGTGGGAAAGATGTCTAAACGCTACTTCAATGTGATCAATCCCGATGATGTAGTAGAAAACTATGGGGCTGATTGTTTCCGTTTGTATGAAATGTTCCTCGGGCCGGTAGAAGATGCGAAGCCCTGGGATATTAAAGGCATTGACGGGGTTTCTAAGTTCCTCAGGCGATTGTGGAGTTTGTACTTTGATGAAAACGGGCAATTTAACCTTAGTGAAGAAAATCCGTCAAAGGAAGAACTTAAGGCATTGCATACGGCCATCAAAAATGTGACCCAGGATATCGAGCGTTTTTCATTTAATACTTGCGTAAGTCACTTTATGATTTGCGTTAATGAATTAAAAAAGTTAAAATGCGATAAAAGGTCTATATTGAGGGACCTTGCTGTCTTAATTGCGCCTTTTGCTCCCCATGTAGCAGAAGAATTATGGCAAAAAATGGGCAATAAAACATCGGTCAACGTGGCAGATTATCCTGTGCACAATGAAGATTTTCTAAAAGAAGACACCATTGAATATCCGATTGCAATCAATGGGAAAACGCGAGCCAAAAAAGCTTTTCCTTCGGACTTTGCCAAGGATGCGTTGGAAAAACAAGCTCTTGCCTTGGAAGAAATTCAGAAATGGACGGATGGAAAGACGATTAAAAAGGTAATCGTCGTACCAAAACGAATGATTAATATCGTAGTAGGTTAGTATACCTGTGAGGCTGCCCTAAAAGTATTTCGTTGCGCCCGGGAGAATAATTTTTTATAGTTCTTTGACATAAATTGTGAAAAATGGAACTTCAAAATGATAACCCTTTCAGCCACAAGGACATTCAAGGCTTCTCATTTTGAAGTTCCACACAATTTGTCAAAGAACGTAGGTTTTTTCTTTAAAAAAATCTGAAATGTACCTCTCTTCGATAAATTTTCTTGTCGAGGTTAGCAAAATACTTTAAGGGGCAGCCTCTCAAAAGAAGGGTTAAATGACCTAAAAGGCGATGAAAATTGCCCTTTAGGTCATTTAATATACCACTCGTTCTTTAGTTTTTTGTTTTGGCGTGTAATTTGTGCAATTTAAGACGAGAAAATTCTTTAATGCGAATATTCCCGAAAGCTATGAATTCTCGAAGACACCTGCAATACTGCATCTATATTTTGATATTTTCCCTGGGCGTTAACCTGGAGGGCACTGCTCAGTCTAGTTGTTCTGAGGCTGTCCTGTTGACACCCGGCACAGAGCAATGCGGCTCGACTGAAATTAGTGGAGACGGAATCGACAACAATGTTTGTCTGGGGATTATTGATGAGAGCAATGACTACATTCTGAAATATACCGTTCCTTCCCAGGAAAATGGGATGCTGTTAATGCTCCAACTTACGGCCAATACTGAAAATGTAGGCATCTCATTGACAAATGGCTGTCCTGAATCTGGAACTTACGATTGTTTGGGAGCTGAAAGCGGTGCGGCTGAACTTACGCTTGTTTCACCCCCTCTCATTGGCGGAACAACCTATTGGATTCACCTATCCAGCCCTCCGGGTACACCTGTAATGGATTTTTGCCTGTCTTCCTTCATTGGTATAGAAGGATGTACGAATGTTTTAGCCAATAATTATGATCCCTTGGCCATAGTTGACGATGGGAGCTGTTCCTTTCCGGACCCACTTTCCGATTGTGGCGCATATTCTAAGAATATTTCCAAAAATATTCCGGATCTGGGCGTTCTTTTAGATACATTGAATGCAAATGCCCAGGATAATGAGGTGATTGTTGATCTCGATTTGGCATTAGTGATTCAACACGATTATATGCCGGATCTGGAAGTCTCATTGATTAGCCCGTCAGGCTTGGAGATGAAATTATTTCAGGATGAGTGCCCCGGAACGGATAGCTTAAGGCTTCGCCTTGATGATGATTCGGGGCCTTTTGATTGTAATGCTTTCGTAAGTATTGGGTATTTTTCACCGAGTACCGGAATACTGCAAGGTTTTAACGGAACCTTATTGGATGGTGACTGGGTCCTGAAAATCGAGGATGATGCATTGGGAGATATTGGTCAACTTTATAGTTGGTGCCTGATACCAGAATTAATAGAGGTAGAGTGTTTATCGCCTTCTGCTGTTACAATTTTGGAAGTTTCTTCATCGACGGCTTTAATCAATTGGAATGAGAATAATATGCCTCCCGCTAGCGAATGGGAGTTCGAATTGGTTCCTTTAGGGAGTACACCTTCGGGAATACCTACTCATACTAATATAACCAGCCCGCCATACCTTTTGACAGGCTTACAACCTGCTATCACCTACAGGGTTTATGTTCGTTCAGTTTGCGGACCGATTCCCGGGGAGTGGTCAAACCCAAAGCAATTTACTACCGCCTTATCTAATCCAACTGCTTGTGGTATCGGGCTTCCGATAGCCGATTGTGGATTTGGACCTTTAAATAATTTTACGATAAATGTCGACAATGCTCCTGGAAGCTCTTTGGGGAGCGATGTGTTTTTAAAAGAAATTAACATCATAATAGAACATGATTATAACGGAGATCTGGATTTTTCACTCATTTCTCCGAGCGGAGTAGAGGTTCTGTTAAGTAGTGATAACGGAGGTGGAGAACCTAATTATGGCATTCCTGAAGATGTCCTTTGTGCAGGAGCTACTAGCTTTTCTCCCTTAGCATGCTTTAAAATCTCTTCTGATGACGTTTATCCTCCCTTCTTAGGAGATTACCTCCCGGAAGGAGATATGAATGACTTTTACGATGGAAGTGATCCAAACGGAAACTGGACCTTCTCCATTTGCGATGATGCTGGAGATGATGTAGGGAAGTTACAATACCTGGAATTGGTTTTTGAAGCTGCCGTTTGTACTCCTCCGGCAGATTTTTCTGTTCAAAATATTGATGCTTCTTCGGCTGAATTGACCTGGTCTGCGGATGCAGACTGTACTGACTTGTATTTAGAGTATGGCCCTTCGGGCTTTTTGCCCGGAGTAGATGAAAATCCAGGCAGCCTGCAAAGCCAGGTTGTTAGTCTGGGTTGCGGGACAGGGCAGCCTTATACTCTAAACGGGCTTATGGAAACCACTTCCTACGATTTTTACATTCGTCAATCTTGCTCGGGGGGAGGTTTCTCGATTAATAGTTGCCTGGTATCTGCAACGACCGGCTGTGAAACAGGGCCTTTAACAGAGGAAGAAACCTTTGACGAGCAGGAGTCTTGCTCTACCAGTTGCAGTGCCTCATGTTCGATTTCAGGTACCTGGACAAATAGCAACAATGATGACTTTGACTGGATTGTCGATCAGTATACCACTCCATCGGGAAAAACAGGCCCTGAAGATGATATAACGGGAGGTGGTAAGTTTATTTATATAGAAACATCCAGTAGCGCTTGTCCTGAAGGAGGAAGAGCCATTTTGGAATCCGGTTGTATGGATGTAATGGCTTCGAGTGGATCCTGTCATTTTTCTTTTTTCTGCCACATGAAAGGAAAGGATATTGGTCGCCTGCAGCTGCTTGTCAAACCAGTTGATGAACTTGTTTGGGATACGCTTTGGTTCTTGAATGGAGAACAAGGAGATGACTGGTTCCAGAACTATATAGATCTCAGTAATTATGATGGGCAGACCGTTCAGTTCAGGTTCGAAGGCTATAAGGGAGAAGGCGTTAGAGGGGATATTGCCATCGATCAGCTTCAGTTCTTTGGCACTCAGGACTCCGGACAGCCATCTTTTGTATATTATCTGGATAATGATGAAGATGGATTTGGCAGTCAAAATGATTCTATTCTTTCTTGTTCGGCTGTTACTCCACCTTTTTATGTAGCCAATAAACTGGATTGCAATGATAATAATGAATTGATCAACCCAGTAGCAGTGGAAGTTCCCTGCAATCAATTGGATGATAATTGCAATGGCTTTGCTGATGATTCGATCCTTTTTGATCCTCAGGTGGAGAGCGATACCGTATGTGGGGTTGGGAATTATACGATCACGCCTCAGTCAAATGCTTTTGGCACTTACTATTGGTATGACATGAGCGATACTTCGCTGCTGGGGCTCGGAAATATTTTACCCATTTTTCTGAATCAAAATATTAACATCGGCATTAGGGATTCCCTTACCATTGACGGGCAGGTTTGTGAAAGTCAATTGATAACCTTCAATATCTCAGTCCTGGATCAACTGGAGCTTACCGTCGGGGAAATAAATGCCTGCCAGGGCGATACGGTTGACCTGATTTCCTTTAATATGATTGACACCAACGCGCTGCCTGGTGAATTGGTTTTTTATGAGTCTTATCCTAATTTACCTATTAACGATCCTGCTCATTATGCAAAAGAATCAGGGACTTATCAGGTTGTTGTAGAGTTAAGTGCTCAGGGAGATTGTGTGAAGGTCGATAGTTTTTTGGTGCATTTTAATGAAAAACCAGAGGTAGATATTTTACCCGATACGGCTATTTCATTGTGCAGTGGAAAAGCTTTTGAACTTAATGCTGTATCTTTAGGTGGAGGAGCCCCCCTGAGTTTTGAATGGAGCAATGGTTTTACAGATAGCACTATCACTGTTTTTGGCAGTCCGATTCCCGGTAATTCAGAAGTGTATGAAGTTACGCTCACCGATGTTTTCGGATGTTCCTCCAGCGATCAGATCGTTGTGAATACGGCTCAAAGCATTAGTGCAGCGAGTATTGATGATCTTCAGAACGTAAATCTTTGCAATGGAAATAATGGAAGTTTTATTGTAAGCCCCTTAAATGGTATTGCGCCCTTCGACTATGTGTGGGAAGGCCCTGTTAATGGTGTGGAGAATGATATTAATGGCTCTTTGTCGATACAAGATCTGGAGCAGGGCGCCTATCGGTTAACGATTACAGATAGCGCTCCTGTAGAATGCCCAATGGTCATACCGCTGATTATTATTAACGGCCCCTCCATTGTAGTCAACGAAGTAAATATTGAGCCGGTGGAATGCAGTGGAGATCAAAATGGGCGCATTGAATTGGATATTACGGCAAATAACCCCGTTTTTAATTGGAGTAATGGAGAGAACACTGCCATTATCGATAGTTTAGAAGGAGGAAAATATAGCGTTACCATTGTAGATGACTTTTGTTCCATTGTACTTGATGATCTTGAAGTAACCGAGTCCAATCCAATTGAAATTACCAATTCCCAAATAGAAGATCAATCTTGTAGCAATACCATTGATGGTTCTATTGATATTATCATAAAAGGTGGAGTGAAACCTTACTTGTATGAATGGAGCACCGGTTCTTTCAATAGCTCCCTGGATATGCTGGCAGAGGGAGATTATTCCCTTACCGTAACAGATTTCAATGGTTGCACTTTCCAGGACTCTTTTCAAATCAAGGCACCGGATTCCCTGATTTTGAATATTGAAGAAACAACGGACCCTTCTTGTTTTGACAGTGAAGATGGAACGATCCGGACCGATGTGAGTGGAGGAACGCCTGGTTATGATTACCATTGGAATAATGGCGAAAACGAATCAGACCTTTTAAGCCTTCCTTCGGGAAGTTATCAGCTCACACTTACGGATGCCAATGGATGCACTGCTCATTCTGCCACAATTGAATTATTTGATCCGCCTGCTCTCTTAGCTTTAGTAGATACGATCATTGATGCTTCATGTAACAATGCCAATAATGGCCTTATTCAGGTAAGCGTTACCGGAGGTTTTCCTCCCTATAATTATGAATGGAGTAATGGCAGTGTTGATGAAACGCCTTCTAATCTGTTGCCGGGGACGTATAGCCTTACCGTATCAGATAGCCAGGATTGTGAATACATTTTAAGTGATTTACTCGTAAGTGCGCCTGAGGTGCTGCAAGTTGAAATTGATATGGCAACAGGCCCAACATGTGTTGGCGTCAATGACGGAGAAATTGCCGTTCAGGTGATCGGAGGTATAGCTCCTTTTTCTTATATGTGGAACAATGGAGATACTACGGCACAGGCTACTGGCTTAGGCCCGGGTTCCTACCAGTGCGAAGTATTTGATGCCAATGGCTGTTCAAATATCAGCACCTCCTTGCTGTTGAATGCTCCGCAGTTATTGGATGGTGAGATTGATTATTCCCAGGATGTAAGTTGCCACGGTGCTTCGGATGGGCAAATTTTTATCACCGTATCAGGGGGTACAGGCCCCTATACCTATTTTTGGAATGACAGTAGTGCTGTTGCCGATCGAGTGGATCTGAGCCCGGGAAAGTTTGCATGTGTAGTCACCGATGCTATTGGTTGTGAAATTACCTTACCTACCCTGGAAATCGATGAGCCTAAAGAGTTGGTTATTAACGTAAACAGTATAGAAGATGTGCTGTGCAACGGGCAAGATAATGGAAGCATTGATGTTTCCGTGACAGGAGGAGTGCCTCCTTATATCTATAGCTGGGATAATGGCTCGGAATTAGAAGATTTGGAAAATGCCGTTGCCGGGATATACAAGTTAACAGTCATTGATGAAAATGGATGTATAAGAAGCCGGGATGGCTTGGTTGTAGGCGAACCTGATCCCATTTCTGTAGCGGTAGAAGGCTTGGATGAAGTTGATTGTGACGGCAATGAAGGCGGCAGTGCCGATATAACCGTATCCGGAGGAAATAATCCCTTCGAATATGCCTGGAGCAATGGATCAGATGAAGAGGATTTAATCAATGTGGATGCAGGCATCTACTCACTTACCATTACGGATACAAACAATTGCCTGGCGATTCGACCCAATATTCAGGTTATTGACCCGACAGATACCCTTTCTGTTGCATTAGATACCTCTTCTTCCGTTAGTTGTTTTGGAGCAAATGATGGCAGTATTTCTGCGATCATTGAAGGCGGTAGCTTACCTTATCAATTCTTATGGAGCAACGGAGTAATCAATGAGCCGGAGATTTTTAATCTCCCTGCCGGAAATTATCGTCTCACTGTAACCGATGCAAATGGTTGTGTAAGCACTTCTCCTTTGGTTTCTATTGCTACCCCTCCACCTTTAGTGGTCGATTTAGATAGTCTTCATCTGCCATTTTGTGACAACGACTCAACCGGGGCGCTTTTTGTTTCTCCAGAAGGAGGTCAGGGGAATTTCAGTTTTGTTTGGATGAATATTTCAGGTGATACGGTGGGGAATAAGGAAGATTTAATTAATATCCCCTCTGGTAAGTATTTTGTAAATGTTGTAGATAATGAGGGATGTACGACTACTTCTCCTATTTTTACCATAAATGATCCGAACAACTTCCTGGTAAGCTTTGGTGAAGTACAAGGAAGTTGCCCTGAGGATTCTACCGGGAGTATTCAGATAATGATCCAAGGGGGAAGTAGCCCTTTGAGTTATGAATGGAGTAATGGAAGCATTCAAAAAGATTTAACCAATGTTCCATCAGGTGTTTATCAGGTTACTGTTACGGATCAAAACGGTTGCGAAACGGTTTCTGAATTTCAGGAAGTGAATAACTTGTCAGCTTCACCTATTCAAGCCAATGTGGATGAAGTGGTAGACGTTTCCTGTTTCGAAGAAGCTGAGGGAACTATTTCGATAAGCGTTAATGGCGGAGCACCGCCTTATAACTATTCGTGGAACCATGGTGCCATTATTGAAGATTTGAATAATCTCCCCGCCGGCAATTATAACTGTACGATCACTGATACCACCGGTTGTAATTTCGTTACAACAACTATAAAAGTAAGTCAACCGGATACAGGCATTTATCACCTTCTTGATACAATTGTAGAAAATAGCTGCCCCGGAGATAATCAAGGCGGGATTTATATTGACTTAGCCGGAGGAACGCCTCCTTATGAAGTAGAATGGAATACTGGTGTCAAAGTGGAAGACATTTTTGGTTTGAAAGAAGGGGCGTACTGGTTTTCAGTGACGGATGCTCTCGGATGTTTGTATTCCTCCCCGGTGTATTCAATTAATGATCCGGCTCCTTTCGACGTAGATGTGTTGCTTGAAAACCCTACTTTTGGGAATTCAAATGGTCAAATTGAAGTATCGGTATCGGGAGCTAACCCACCTTATGATTATTTATGGAGCGCAAATACGGGCAGCCAGACTACGCCGAATGTTATCAATATTACCGAAGGCATTTACGCTGTTACCATCACAGATGCGGAGCTTTGTGATACTGTGATAAGTATACAGGTAGATTTTGTGTCTTCTGTTGTTGGAAATAACACCAACTCAGATCTTTTTGCGGTTTATCCCAATCCCGCTGATTCTTATGTGAATTTAGAGTGGAAAGGAACTTCTGCTACAGAATTGACTCTGCAAATGCTGCATACTTCGGGTCAGGTAGTCGGCCGTTGGCAACGCGCCGGTACACCTGACCGGATCGAACGCCTGGATATTGGGGATGTTCCTGCTGGTTTGTATTGGCTGAAAGTGGAAGAGGAAGATGGTTTAGTAGATGTCATCAAGGTTGTAATTTATTAAAATTACAACCTTGATGACTCATGTTTCTTTAACCCACTTCTACTCTTCTACAATTTTAAACGTAGTTCTACGGTTTTCCTGATGTTCTTCCTCTGAACATGCCGCACAATTACAATCCACGGCCGGGCTATCCTCACCATAACCTTTTGCAAACAAACGTTCTTCCTTAATTCCCTTGGAAATAAGGTAATCCACGGCTGATTGTGCCCTTCTTCGACTTAAGTCTTCGTTGTAACGAGCGTTACCACGACAATCGGTATGAGAACCTAATTCAATTATAATAGTAGGATTTTGATTCAAAATATCCGCCAATTCATTCAAAGTAGGCATGGCATCTTCTCTGATATAAGCTTCATCAAAATCATAATAAATATTTTCTAAGCGGATTTCTTTGTCCAAAAAGATTCTATCCAAGACGATCTCTATTTCAAAACGCAGTTCCGGGTTGCTGGGATCCCTGCCGATGCCCTTGGTAGAAAAGCGGTTTGTATTGGCTAAAAAACGATCGGCACTGACAAAGAATTCATAATCCGTGTTTTCTTCAAGGGTTATGCTGAAGAAACCGTCTTCTCCTACAGTCACCTTTTGTTTTTTATTATTAAAATTAATATCTACGGTGGCACCGTTTAATGGTTTGCGGCCCAATATTTCGCTGTTGGGGTCGTCTTTGATGCTGTATATTTTTTCCAGGACATAACCATCCAATACCATTTTATACTCTAATGGTTTTTGTTCAATCGTATCCACGATCTCTTCGGGAGGGAGAATTCTTTTTTCAAAAGAATAAATATCGTCCTTTCCGCTTCCGTTTGGACGGGAAGAACTGAAATAACCTTGGAGCAGCACATCTTCTTCCTTAAGTTGGCGATTGTCGATGATCAAGCCAAAGTCATCGGATGCGGAATTGATAGGCGGCTTCAGGTTCTGGGGCGGGCTCCAGGTACCGTTGCCCAGTTTGTAGGAACGGAAAATATCAAGTCCTCCCATACCAACATGACCTGAGGATGAAAAATAAAGCGTATCTTTATTAATGTTCGGGAATTTTTCATCGCGTGGAGTGTTCACACTGCGTCCCATAAGCCTTGGTTCACCCCATCCTTCCGCTGTGCGTTCAGAGAAGTAAATATCGTATCCGCCCCAGCCTTCGGGATCATTGCAAGAGAAATATAATGTATTTCCATCTGGTGAAATAGATGGATGACCGTAGTTTACGTTTTCTTTTACAAAGTTGAGCACTTGCGGAGCGCTCCAGGAGTCTCCCTGACTGCGACTGACCATTATTTTGCAATAAGCATCCTGCCTGCCTTCGCTGAAGCAACGGGTGAAATATATTTCAGAGAAGTCTTCTGTAAAACTAGCTGCTCCTTCGTTATCGGTAGAGTTGATGTTTAGGTCAAAAGGCATAACGGTACCCACGGAAAGATCTGCGATGAAAAGGTCAGAGAAATCCTTTCCCGTCCAATTATATATTTCATCTCCGGTACCGGCTGCCCGATCAGAGGTAAAGACCAATTGGTTTTCTCCAAAGAGGGTAGGGGAGTATTCAGAGGCACTGCTGTTGATATCAGTTTGCTTAACAATGAAAGGGCTTCGTTTAGCCCCTTTTTTCCAGGTTTTGGCTTGCTTGCAGGCCGTTATTTCCTTTCGGTATTCGTAAGGCGTACCCAATTCGATTCCCAGATTTTTGAAGGCCTGAATGGCTTCTGAGTATTGTTCGTTCTGCTTTAGTGCGAAAGCATAATTCTTAAGGGCATCCAAGCCAAAGCCATTATCGTAGGCCGTTTGATACCAAATAGCAGCTGAAGCCGGATCATTGACCTGGCGATAACTTTCTCCTAATAAATAGGCAAACTGGCTTTTATCGAGCTTGGTTTTAGCTTTTTTATACTCTTTTTTTAGCATCGGAATGGCCACTGAGAATTGCTTGCGCTCGTAGGCTGTTTTGCCGTCTTTAATTTTTTGCGTGTAAGAGCAACTCAGCAGAGTAAGTACAATTAGCGTTAGTAAGATTGAGAATGATAGCTTCATATTTATAAATTGTTGTAGGGAACGGTTTTTGCTTAGAACAAGTCTATTGTTACCGGTTCTTATATAAAACGCAATAATTCTAAAAACAATATGCCTCAAAAAATTATTACTTTTTTTAACTGTAAACGGTGAATCTTTGGCAAATTGTGTGGAGTGAAGTTCTTGAAAAAGTCGTTCATTTCACTCACTAGAATAATTTTAAATAACTTCATCCTACACAATTTGCCAAAGAACCGAAATAATTAATATTTTTGCAGGCCTAATATAAAACAAGACAGAATGTTTGAAAGTTTGAATGAAAGGCTGGAAGGTGCCCTAAAAACCCTTAAAGGTGAGAGTAAATTAACAGAAATTAACATTGCTCAATCCATCAAAGAGGTCAGAAGGGCATTGGTGGCGGCGGATGTTAACTATAAAATTGCTAAAGAATTTACTGAAAAAGTCAAAGAGGAAGCTCTGGGTACTAAAAACGTATTAAAAGCGGTTAAGCCCGGAGAACTGATGGTGAAAATTGTTCAGGATGAACTCGCCGAACTAATGGGCGGAACTTCTGAAGGAATTGACCTTAGCGGAAAACCATCCATTATCCTTATTGCTGGCTTGCAAGGTTCCGGAAAGACCACCTTTTCCGGTAAGCTGGCGCATTTCCTTAAGGAAAAAAAGAAGAAGAAACCTTTATTAGTTGCCTGTGATGTATACCGACCCGCAGCGATCGATCAGATAACTGTCCTGGGTGAACAGATTAAAGTTCCTGTTTATAAGGAGGTCGATAACAAAAACCCTGTCGAAATTGCTCTAAATTCTATAAAACACAGTGAGCAACACGGCTTCGATACCATCATCGTCGATACCGCCGGGCGCCTGGCAGTTGATGAGGAAATGATGAACGAGATTTCCGATATCAAGGATTCTATTCTCCCTAATGAAACGCTCTTTGTGGTCGACTCTATGACCGGGCAGGACGCGGTCAATACTGCAAAAGCTTTTAACGACCGCATCAATTTTGACGGGGTCGTGCTGACCAAGCTCGACGGGGATACGCGTGGGGGAGCCGCGCTTTCTATTAAATATACCGTCGGAAAACCGATCAAATTTATCAGTACCGGTGAAAAGATGGACACCCTGGATGTTTTCCACCCTGACCGAATGGCTCAGCGGATACTTGGCATGGGGGATATCGTTTCCTTTGTAGAAAAGGCTCAGGAGCAGTTCGATGAGAAGGAAGCTAAGCGTATTGAAAAGAAAATTCGCCGCAATAAATTCGATTTCAATGACTTTTTAAGCCAGATTAACCAGATCAAACGCATGGGGGATATCAAAAGCCTCATGGGAATGATCCCTGGAATGAATAAAGCACTTAAAGATATCGATATTGATAATAAGGCTTTTGTTAAAATCGAAGCCATCATCCAATCGATGACGCCCGAGGAGAGAGAAAATCCTGAATTACTTAATATGAGCCGCAAAAGACGCATAAGCAAGGGCTGCGGAAAAGAAATTCATGAAATAAATATGTTTATCAAGCAGTTCGAACAAATGCGGAAAATGATGCACCGCCTCAGTACCGGTAAAGGAATTCCTGGTATGGCTGGCGGTGGCCTCCCGCAGGGAACAGGCGGCGACCGAAAGAAACTGAGAAAAAAGAAAAAGAAAAGATAGGGAACTAATGTTATAAGAGAAAGAGAGAGGCGCGGCAGCGCCTCTCTCTTTCTCTACCAGATTATGCTTGCCTATTGACATTTTTTTTAAAAAAATGACCTTTTAACACTATAAACCGCTCATAAGGTGTAATTTTACGCGCTTTTAAATTAAATGTCCTGACAATTTTTAAATACTAATGGAAATTCGCTTACTTTTACTCTCTCTCTCAATACTTATTTCAAGCCTTGCCTACACACAAACCGGTAGTATACGTGGTAATATCTACGATAAAGAAGACGGGGAACCGGTTATTTTTGCCACTGTCTCCATTGAAGGCACATCTTTAGGAACCAATACTGATTTGGATGGGTTTTTCACTTTGCCTAATGTACCTGTGGGTACTCAAAAAGTTGTGGTAACCTTTGTGGGGTACCAGGATTTTATTGTGGAAGTGGAAATCCTCAAAGATAAAATCCAAAACGTCCAGTATTTTCTGGAAAAAAGTTCCGTTCAACTTAAAGAAGTTCAGGTGTCTGGTAGCCGGGAACAAGCAAGAAATGAAACCACCGTTTCAAAAGTAACCATTACTCCTAAGCAAGTTAAGAGTTTGCCTTCCATCGGAGGACAAGCGGATTTAGCGCAATACTTACCAGTACTCCCGGGTATTGTCTTCTCTGGAGATCAGGGCGGGCAGTTGTACATTCGGGGAGGTTCGCCGGTACAAAATATGATGCTGCTCGACGGAATGGTTATTTACAATCCTTTTCACTCTATTGGTTTCTATTCTGTGTTCGAAACCGAAGCTATTCGAACCATAGATGTATATACCGGAGGGTTTAATGCAGAATACGGAGGTAGAGCTTCAGCTGTTGTCGATATCAAAACCAGGGAAGGTAACAAGAGGCGATTCGCAGGATTGGTTTCGGCTTCTCCTTTTCAGGCTAAGGTACTCCTGGAAGGGCCGATCTCGAAGTTGAAAGAAGGGGGTGGTGGAAGTATTTCTTACCTGATCACCGCAAAGCAATCTTTTATCGATGAAACTTCAAAGGCACTTTATTCTTATGCAGTTGATACGGCACTCTACAATCGCGGAGTAGCTCCTGAAAACAGGGTAGCTCCTGAAGATATAGGTCTTCCTTTCAGGTTCACGGACCTTTACGGTAAAATCTCTATGCTTGGGAATAATGGTACCCAATTAAACGTATTTGGATTTAATTTTGAAGATGAAGTACGCTATCCCGGCGTAAATGTAGATTGGTCTTCCTTCGGTGCCGGGCTTGATTTTAAAGTCGTTCCCGCTAATTCGGACGCCATTATTGGAGGATTGATCTCGTTCTCTGATTATGAGATCATGCTTGCAGAAATTGGAGAATCCCCTCGACGAAGCCGAATCAACAGCTTCTCTGCCGGGCTTGATTTCTCTTACTTCGGTAACAACAGCGAGTTCAAATATGGTTTTCAGGTTCGGGGGTTGACAACAGAGCTTGCTTTCCGGAATTTTTCTGACATTACGATCAATCACGATGTCAATACGACCGAGATATCTGGTTTTTTCAAGTACCGTAAAAAAATTAATAACCTCATTATCGAGCCTAGTTTCAGGTTGCATTTTTACGCCTCTCTGAATGAAGCTTCTCCTGAGCCTCGTTTGAGTGTTAAATATAACGTTTCTGA
The DNA here is from genome assembly GCA_964537285.1 of uncultured Saprospiraceae bacterium. Classification (GTDB taxonomy): domain Bacteria; phylum Bacteroidota; class Bacteroidia; order Chitinophagales; family Saprospiraceae; genus CAZHZT01. Next base: position 18,731 of record CAZHZT010000110.1, read on the forward strand.
AAAGTTTCGCTTAAAAGCTGCCGGTGGATTATATTCTCAGAACTTGATTGGTACGGTAAGAGACGACGATGTTGTTAACTTATTTACCGGCTTCATCACAGACCCGGAGGAATCTTTCAATAAACTTAATACTGACGAACCTGTTGATCATAAACTTCAAAAAGCAGCTCATGGTATTTTTGGTGCTGAAGTGGATGTATCAGATAAGGTTACAATAAATGTTGAACCTTATTTTAAACGATTTTCCCAGATTGTAAACCTCAACAGAAACAAGACAGAAGCAACGGATTCCGACTATGCTACCGAGGAAGGAGATGCTTACGGAATCGACTTCTCCTTGAAGTATGAAACTAGAAAGTATTACTTTTGGGTCGCTTACTCTTTGGCAAGAGTAGATCGCTTTGATGGTATTCAGGAATATCCTCCGGTATTCGACCGTAGGCATAATATCAATATTCTGGGTACCTATTCCTTTGGCCCTGAATTACAATGGGAGGCAAGTGCTCGCTGGAATTACGGTACAGGCTTCCCTTTTAATCTCACACAAGGCTTCTATAACCGAATTGAGTTTGAAGAAGAAGGAATCACTACAGATCCTCTAACCAACAATACCGAGATTGGCCAAATTCTATCCGAAGATCGAAACAGTGGTCGTCTTCCAACTTATAGTCGTTTGGATTTATCTATTAAGTATACGCACAAGTTTAAGAAAAATCTTATTCTTGAAACTACTGCCAGCGTTACTAATGTGCTCGATAGAGAAAATATTTTCTTCGCTGATCCGACGACCCTTCAACGGATTAATCAGCTGCCTATTTTACCAAGTTTAGGAGTGACATTTTCCTTCTAAGATATAAGTCATCCCGAATTTTCGGGATGACTTATATCTTAGAAGGAATATTTGCAAATAACTGTTAATCAATGATCTATCTACTTTTTTCTTGATAAAAAAGTAGCAAAAAATCAAGGC
>CAZHZT010000111.1:0-19141 GCA_964537285.1 uncultured Saprospiraceae bacterium
GGCTACTTGCTAAGCGGAAGAAATTAGATGGAATAATCTTTTCCTCAGGAGGATTTAGAGAAAAGATCAGGCAGGCCTAAGGGCCTGCTTGTGTTCTTAAAACGTTTACCAAATGAAATCATCTAGAACCATTTTTTTTAAGTAGTTCACGGAAATAGACTATATAAATAACCTTTGCCCGCTGTAGAAGCATTTTTCGTTTGGAGATCGACACTTTTTTGGGATTTTTCTTCGAAAAATCCCAAAAAAGTGTCGATCTCCAACTCAAAAACCTTCCTGCCAAGGGCATCGATAGTTTATACAGTTTAATTCCGTGAACTACTTAAGCAAAAAAAATGGATTTGATAAACCAATGGATGGATCTTTGTAGAACACTTGCTCAGCGAGCTGCAAATAAAGGGAACTCTTCGGTAGGTTCCGTTGTTGTATAGAATGAAAAGGTTGTTGGCGAAGAAGAAGTAAATTCAAAGCGAGATGTTACTTGCCATGCTGAAATGGAAGCGATTCGCAATGCTGTTCAGCGGTTAAATACTACGGATTTATCAGAATGTATTCTTATTTCAACACATGAGCCTTGTATCATGTGCTCCTACGTTATTCGCTTTCACGGTATTCAAAGAACTAAAGTTTATCACGAAAATCCTGTTTTGAGTGTAGGAGGAATTCATTCCACGCATCCGATATTGGTTGATTCCACTTTTTGGACGTCTAAAAGCGTTCCGGAGGTAGTAAAAGTGAAATAAGTTTCATACCTTTACGCTCCGCTTGTAAATTGGGTAGTGTAGTATTGATAATCGAGCTTCCACTCGGTAAAGTCTTAGAATTAAAGATAGGTAAAGAGGCTAGTTAAACCTTCAGGGTCAAAAATATTCATTCCTTTGGTTTTGAAATTATCTTCCTTCAGATCAATCGCTTCTCTTATTGATTTACTCGCCAACTGTTATCAATTTTTTGGGAAAGCCCTTTCTACATGATCTTATGATATGATGAAATGATTTCCCCATTAGTGATGTACCTTTACATATTTAGTAACTATTTAAGTGCTTAATGTGTTGAAAGAGAGTTTTTTAAGTTTTGTTAATTAAATAAAATATTATATGCTAATAATTAATGTTAAAGACAGTGAGTCTATTGATCGGGCTCTAAAACGCTATAAAAGAAAACATCGGAAAGTACGTTTGATTAAGGAACTTCGTCGTCGTAAGCATTTTACGAAACCATCCGTAAACCGACGCAATGAGGTTCTGAATGCAAAATATAGAAATGAGCATTATGGCGAGGAATAATGCCATAGAGCCTTCAACATAAAGAAAAAGGTGGAATGCGGTGACCAAAAGTCACCGCATTCCACCTTTTTCTTTATGTTGAAGGCTCTATGACTTAGAGTAAAGTCTAATCAATATAAGAATTTAAGTAGTTCACGGAATTGGGCTACCAAACAGATGATAGCTATTTTGCGCTGAATCAAGGCGCGAAGACCGCGCTTAGCCCATGTTAAGCAAGGCTTTGAGCAACGCAGAGTCAGCGCAAAAGAGCATCATATGGTTATGTAGTTTAATTTCGTGAACTACTTAAGTAAGTTGATTAGTAATATTCCAAGGACTGCACCAAGGGCCATATAACCCAACTTTCTGCCAGTACGTTGTACCGCCTTATCCATAAAAATTCTCCGAAATCCATCCGGGGTTCGTTCAAATCGCCATGCTGAATAGGTAGCAAAAAAACATATAAAGATTAAAATACCGACGACTAAAAGCTTGTTTCCATCAGAAAAGATGAATATAAATAAGTCGTAGAGGAACCGGGCAATTAAGCTAAAAGTAATGAATACATAGGTCATTTTTCGGCGATTCCATTCTTTTATAAAAGTAGTCATACTTTTTTCCTGTAAATTTAGTAAAAGATATTTTCAGACGACTTTTGTATCATTGAAATGCTCACCATCTAAGTTTTCAAGTTCCACACAATTTGTCAAAGAACGAGTTTTCATTCTCTAAAGTTAACAGATAAGCTTACATTTGTGGTAAATGTCTTACTACAAAAACGAATAAGAATATGTTTGTGGATACACATACCCACCTCTACTCTGATCAGTTCAACGATGATCGGGATGAGGCGGTTCAGCGAGCGATCGAGCTCGGCATAGAAAAAATGTATTTGCCTAATGTAGATAGTGCTTCTATTGAAGGCATGTTAGCATTGGAATCAGCCTATCCGGAGAATTGCTTCGCTATGATGGGGCTGCATCCCTGTTCTGTGAAGGACAATTATTTAGAGGAGCTAAAGATTGTGGAAGATTGGTACAAGCAAAGAACATTTAAAGCAGTGGGAGAGATCGGTATTGATCTTTATTGGGATAAAACCCATTTCGAAGAGCAAAAAAAGGCATTTCTCAGGCAGGTTGCTCTTGCGAAAGAACTAAAATTACCCATCGTTATTCATGCTCGTGAATCATTGGATATATTGATTGAATTAGTGGAGGAAGAACAAAAAGGCGACCTGACTGGCGTCTTCCACTGTTTTACCGGTGATTTGGAACAAGCAAAAACCATTATGGGGGTTGGTTTTTACATGGGCATTGGCGGAGTGCTGACGTTTAAAAAAGCCGGCTTAGATAAAACCGCTACGGATATTCCCCTGGAAAGCCTTGTTTTGGAAACGGATTCGCCTTATCTGGCGCCTTCTCCGCACAGAGGCAAACGAAATGAAAGCAGTTACATACACCAAATTGCTACAAAACTTGCATCTATTAAAGAAATAGACCTGGAAACGGTAGAAAAACAAACCACAGAGAATGCTTTGAAATTATTCGGGTAAAATTTATCAAAGAACGTTTTTTTTAAAAAAGCTTATGAAACATACCTTCCCGATAAAAAAAATTCTCGCAGAATGCTAAAATACCGTTGCTTTGTCAGAATTTATTTTGAAATGTAATAGTATTTTACAATTTTTGCGTATCCGATTCTCAGGTTGAGAATTGGAGTTGGCAGAGTAGCCATTGACATTCGACGGAAAACGTGCTGCATTGGGAAGAAAAATCAAAAGGATTAGAGGAATCCCATTGTAAACGTAAAGTGTTCCGAACGGAGAGGTGGCCGAGTGGTCGAAGGCGCACGCCTGGAAAGTGTGTATACTCCAAAAGGGTATCGAGGGTTCGAATCCCTCTCTCTCCGCCAAATAGGTTTAATTTTGTTAGTTCAAAACCAATCGTAAAACCTCTTTTATCATGCGTAAATTTTTAGCTTTATTTTTTGTTCTAGCAGCAGCCTTTATTTTAGGCGCTGATCAATTATTGGCACAAGATGAAACACAAGCTGCCGCCTCAGGTTATCAAGTATTGAAAAAATACTTCATTGATGGTGGCTGGGCTTTCATGAGTTTCGTACTCGTTTGTTTGATCCTTGGCCTTGCATTTTGTATTGAGCGTATCATTACGCTGAATATCGCTACCGCTAACACAGAGAAATTAATGACTAAGATCGATGACAACCTTAAAGAAGGGGACATTGAGGGCGCTATGGAAGTGTGTAAGAAAACACAAGGTCCTACAGCAAGCGTTCTTTATGAAGGCCTTAGAAATGCTGGCAATGGCCCGGAAGCTGTTGAAAAAGCAATCGTTTCTTACGGTTCCGTTCAAATGGGCTTGCTTGAGCGCGGCTTGGTTTGGATCTCGCTTTTCATCGCTATCGCTCCGATGCTTGGTTTCATGGGTACGGTAATCGGTATGATTCAGGCATTCGACAGAATTGCTGAAGTAGGGGATCTTTCTCCATCTGTAGTAGCAGATGGTATTAAAGTAGCCCTTTTGACGACAGTATTCGGCCTTATCGTTGCGATCATTCTTCAAATCTTCTATAACTATATCGTTTCAAAAATTGACGGTATCGTTAATAAGATGGAAGATGCATCCATTGCTCTTGTTGATGTAATGGCTCGCAACAACGTTTTTAGTAATAACTAATTTATTTCCCTGAATCAAATTCTTTTATAAATGTATAATTTTCTAACAAAGAACGGTCAGTTACTGGCTTTTGGCCTGGGTATCCTGATTGTAGGACTCTTCCTTATCCTGGCAATTGCAGGGGGAGCTGGTTCTACTAATTGGGAAAGTTCTACTGACGAGTTCAAATACAGCACTACGCTTTTTGATCTGGGATTGGCCGGAGCAATTGCGTTAGTAGTCATTGCTGCTGCATCAATGCTTCTGTTTGGCGTTATGCAGATCGTTACTCACTTTAAAGCTTCTATCCGAGGATTGATCGGCCTGCTTGTTCTGGCTGGTGTTTTCCTTGTAGCTATGACAATGGCTTCAGGAGTATGTTATGACGGTGAAGGTCAATTGGCAGCAGGTATTTGCAAATACATTGGCGGTGCAATCTCAACCGGCCTTGTACTTATTGGCTTGGCAGCTGTCGGGATCGTAGTATCTGAAATTATTAATTTTGTTAAATAATAGGTAATCATGGCTAAATCGAGAACTAGAGATCGGGTTTCCACAGAAATCAACGCGGGGTCGATGGCCGACATTGCCTTCTTGCTATTGATTTTCTTCCTGGTAACCACGACGATCGTCGAAGATAAAGGTATCCTCGTGAAATTACCACCTTGGTCAGAAGAAGAGCCTGAAATTACTAAATTGAATACCCGAAACGTGTATTCCGTTCTGGTAAATGCGCAAAATCAACTTCTGGTGAGAGGTGAACCTATGCGTATCCGGGATCTTAGAAACAATACCAAAGAGTTTATCTCTAATCCAACCAATAGAGAGGATTATGCAGAAAGCCCTAATAAGGCGATTGTTTCAATGAAAAATGACCGGGGAACAAACTACAAGACTTATCTGGAGGTTTACAACGAGGTGAAAGCTGCTTACAACGAACTCCGTAATGAAGCTGCTTTGGCTAAATATGGGAAAGGCTTCGAAAAAATAACTTATAACCAACAAAAGGAAATTCGCAGCGCGATTCCCTTGGTTATTTCAGAAGCTGAACCTACGGCCTTCGGTGAAGAAGAATAAAAAAAAGGCTTTTGCTATATTTTTTAGTTCTTAGACAGAAATTTGCGGAACTTAAAATATGAGTCATTCCGAAAATTCAGGATGCCTCATGTTTTAAGTTCCACTCAATCCGTCAAAGAACGTATTTTTTAATCGTCGAATACTGCTGTCATTAGCGAAATCTAAAATTTAAGCTTATGTCAAAATTTAAAAAGAAACGCGGTAAGGCTTCTCCTGCTATTTCGACAGCTTCGTTGCCGGATATTATTTTCATGCTTTTGTTCTTTTTCATGGTAGTTACGGTACTAAGAGATGCTGAACTTAAAGTATCTGTTATTACACCTCAAGCTACTGAATTGACAAAACTTGAGAAGAAATCATTGGTAAATTACATCTACATCGGTAAACCTACCGTGAAGTATAGAGAGGTTTATGGAACCAGTCCTCGTTTACAACTTGGCGATAAATTCGCTTCTAAAGAGGAAATTCCATTGTTCCTGGAGCAACATAAAGTGTCTGTTCCTGAACAACAGCACAACCAGATTGTCTCTTCTTTACGTGTTGATGGTGGCGTTACCATGGGGATTGTTCAAGATGTTAAAACGCAGTTGAGAAAATCTAATCAACTAAAAATAAATTATTCCGCCAAAAAGCGTACTTCAGCGCTTAACTAGTTCTTGAAGTACTAGTTATCTCAAGAGGAGGTATTATTTAAAAGAAGTCCTTGAATAAGTAACTTTTGTAAAAGTTACTTATTCAAGGACTTCTTTTAAATAATACCTCCTCTTGCAAAAAAGAAAGCCGGCCCTGTTTGATCATCATCAAAATGTCATAACATTACCGCGAAGCAGCGTAATGTTATGACATTTTGATGATGATTGAATAATGGTGTCGTTTTTTTTTATTTATATCAGGCGGGAATAATATGTATCTTTGCAGTATTTGAAAAAAAACTGAATATTATGGTGCCAGTGAGTTTAATGATTATCATCCCATTGCTTTTAGCACTTATTATTTCGGAAATTATTGCAGATCGAATTTACAATAATAAGCTATTCGGGTTGCATGATACCATGACGAACCTGAGCTTGGCTGTAGGCAACCATGCGTTGAACATTTTCCTGAATGTCATGGCTATGGGAGGCTATATCTATTTGTATGATAACCTGGCAATCTTCCATCAGGAGCCTACGTTTTTGTCTGCTTTATTTTGCCTGATAGTATTCGATTTTTGTTTTTATTGGGAACATCGCCTGAGCCATGAAGTTAACTTTCTTTGGGGTACGCATGTCGTTCACCACTCAAGTGAAGAATACAATCTGACTGTTGCTTTACGCCGTTCTTGGTTTGTGAACCTGGTGGTGATGTTTTTCTTTCTACCCATACCTGTACTTGGTTTCGACCTGAAGGTATTCCTTGTTGTAATGGCATTTCACAATGTAGTAGGCTATATTCAACATACCAAACTTGTAAAAAAACTACCTTCTTTTGTAGAGTATATCTTCAATACACCTTCTCACCATAGAGTACATCACGGTGTTAACCCTAAATACATCGATAAGAATTATGCAGGTATGTTTATTCTTTGGGATCGTCTCTTTGGAACTTTTCAAGTGGAAGAAGAAGAACCGACTTACGGGATCACTACCCGCCTTAAGTCCTGGGATCCATTGAAGGCACATACGCATTATTTTGAATTTCTTTTTGAGAAAGCTCGTCAAGCGCGGAACTGGAAGGATCGCATTAAGTTGTTCTTTGCTCGCCCGGGCTGGTTGCCGGATTATTTAGGTGGCTTTCAGGCACCACCTCCTGTTTCTGAAGACTGTAAGTTGAAATATGATATTCCCGTGCCCAGATCGCTTAACTATTATGTTATTTTTCAGTTTATTCTGGCTGCTTGTGGAGTATTAATTGTTACCTTTTATAACATCTTTAACTTCACGATCTTTTTTCAGATCGCTTTCTTCTTACTGATCGCTATGGCTTCCCTGTTTCCTACTGGTCTGCTTGATCGGAAAAAATGGATAGGGCAGGCGGAGTTTTTTCGTCTCTCTTCAACTTATCTGATACTAAACCTATATGTTTTTTATCACCAATATGATCTGTTTTTGTACTTTTTTATTCTTATCACCATCGTATTTGCTGTTATAACCTCCTGGTTTAATGACGTTTGGAAAGGAAGATTTGACGAGCCTGAAACCAATGAGTTGAAAGAAGAAATACAACTTGTGGGTGATAAGCACTAGTGCTTCAGGAACTAAATCCTTGATAGCTTTAGAGGCGATTATTTTGGTGGCAAACGAGGCGCGAAGAGGGAGCATAGCCCAAAGCTACGTGACCGATGAGCAACGAAGTAGGCCGCCAAAAGAAGCCGTCAAAAGTGTCAAGGATTTAGTTTCTGGAGTACTAAAGGAAGGGAGTATTAAGAAAGACTAACTTGTAATAATATTATATGAAATTTTTTATCACAGGTGCTACAGGCTTTATTGGGTCACGATTGACGCATGCTTTAGTAAATAACGGGCACGAAGTGGTGGCGCTTGTTCGCTCTCCACACAAAATCAAATATCTACCAGAAAAGGGCGTTGAAATTGTCCGGGGGGATTTGAGTATTTTTGAAGACGATTCTCTGGATCTGCCTCGTTTCGATCGCTTCATTCACCTGGCCGCTAATTTTACTCCGGCATCCGATAGTTACTACTATGAAGTACCTGTAAGAAATACGGCAGCTATTTTAAATTGTTTGGATGCTCAAGACTTTAAGGTAGACCGGTTTATCTTTTCCTCTTCGCTTGCTGCGGCCGGCCCGGTGCAGAATATAACACCATTGGATGAATCCTCACCCTTAAAGCCAATTGAGCCTTATGGCATCTCCAAGCGCATGGTAGAGGAATACTTGATTGAGCATGCTCCTTGTCCGGTAACTATTGTAAGGCCTCCCTCGGTTTTCGGAGCGGAAGATCGCATTCTCAACTTGTTTAAAATGGGTAAGAGCGGAACAGGTTTCATGATTCGCAATTTCAACCAGCATATTAGCTTTGTTTATATTGATGACCTGATAAGTGCAATGGCGAAACTGGCTACTGAGGAAGGAGAACAACACACCACTTATTATGTAAGTGCCGCTCAGTTTACTAATTTGCAGGAAATATGGAAAACAATGAGTGAAGTAATGGATAAGAAGATCCGTGTGCTCACGATTCCCAAGTTGGTTTTATTGCTTGCCGCTAACTTTTTCACTTTTACCAATAAATTCGGCTTGTTTGGTAATATTCTACCTATGCGCCGTTACAAGCAAATGGTTGGAGGGCATTACTTGTGCTCCAGTGAAAAGGTTCAGAAAACTTTTAACTGGAGCCCTGAGTACGACCTCAAAAAAACGCTTAAAGCTACGTATGAGCAGGCGAAGAAAGAGGGGAAGCTTTAAGAGCTTCTTCTTTTTGCGAGTTCTTAAGCTCACTCGTTAATCCCATCCGGTCGGTAAAAGCATTACTGAAAGTGTCATTAGGATTAAACTGACGCATAACCTTGTGCCAAATATCGTATTTGGGATACCAACTACGAATCAGGTCATTACGGCCGTCAATTCTATTCGTCATTTTTGCCCAATGTGGCCTGCCTCCATGTGCAATATGAACATCCTGGAAACTGTTCAGAATTAAGTTTGCACACTTTTGTTTTGTCATGGATGGTGTAACAATGTAGCATACATCGTGACCATTTTCAGGTGAAAGGTAGGCAGGGCAAGCTCCGGTAAAGCGAATTCCAATTGGAAAAGCAGGGTAAACTTTATATTGAGAAGACAACTCTTGGATCTTTTCGAAAAAAGCTTCCATTGCGTGAATGTAGGCATCCCCGTTTAAATCATAAGCAAATTCGCAGCTGTAAGATTTTTTCATCATGAAGGAGGAACCCGTCAAAAGTACTTTGTAGCTTTTATTCACATACTTTTCCATTTCCAGCTTATGCAAGGAGCTTTCCAGCATCTTGGGAACAAAATTGAAGAATTTATTGGCCATAGTGATTACGGCGTAATATGTAATAGCCAAACTGCCCACAAATTCAGAAACCGGATCACGCCGCATGTACTTCTTGGGTAAATTCTTGGGCTCATCTACCTCTATATAGCGTCCTACAAGGCAGGAGTAATCACCGTTTACGGGATAAGGATTAACCATAATGGTTAGTCCTCTCACCGGAAGCGTTTGTTTTTTACCTTCAAGCTCTATGGTGAAGTCATCGAAGATGCTTTTGTCTCGTAGCTTTTGTTTGATTTCTGACCATTTATGTACCTTTCTTTGTTCATATAACCAATACATGGGGCGCACCTCAAGGATGTATGAATATATGATTCCCATGGCTCCTAGATGAACCAAGGCGCTATTGAATACATCATTATCCTGAATAAGCTCCACTTCCTGGTCTTTATATTGCTGAGGGTCGGAAATGCCATCTGTTGGCTCAATGCGAAAAATGCGTCCTTCAGAAGCTACCAGCACCATAGAACGCACCTGGCCGGCCAATGAAGGAAGCTTTCTACCCGTTCCGTGCGTACATGTAGCGATTGCTCCGGAAATGGTTTGTTCGTCGATGGCACCCATATTGATCAGAGAAAGGTCTTTAGCATCCAGTTCAGCGTTGAGTTTGCGAAGAGAGATGCCTGCCTCAACTTCAACGAGTGTGTTGGAAGCTTGATGATCAGCCTTTAGTTTTTCTTTTTCAAGCTTTAGAGAGGCATTTAATTGACGCATATCCAGAAGGTAGCCATCAGTAACCGCAATATCTGAAGGGGAGTGGCCAGATCCGATAGGCCGGATGCGGCAATTATTTTCTTCAGCTTGCCGGACAGCAGCAAGCACATCCTGAAGACTCTCGGGAATGAGGTACTGCAAAGGGCGCACCTCTTGTGTTTGAATAACGTTTTTCCAAACTACATTTTCTTTGCTAATCATCAAATCAACGTTTTTAACAAGGAGCTGGCCAAAAAACTAATTTAGGACAGCACTTTCATTTTTAATTATCTTAATCTATCCATTGACCGCACCAGCTTTTCATCTTTTCGAATAAAGCGGGCCGCTAAAAACATAAATAATAAAAACAAGATCGGGAGTAATAATCCCATTTCTTCATTTGGAACAGTATTATTAAGGTTGGGACTGTCTTGCATGAAAAGGACAACGCCCAGAATAATTCCAAGAATATTGGTAATTATTGCTAATCTGCCTAAGGTGAGTTGTAAATTTCGGTTTTTAAATAAAAAAATTGAAACCAAGGCGATTACACCAGATAGTGCAAAGAGGATCAGCAATGCCAGGTTATCAGTAATGTCGAATGTTTTATCTGAAAAAAACATCGAAGCAGCTACTTCTTTATCTGAACTGCCAAATGGTAGTTCGAACAATGCGAAAGCTGCAAGTGCAGCAAGCAAAAGGAATATGGATTGTATTCTTTGTATCATGATTCTATACAATTATTAAGCAAAGATAGCGCTAAGTCTTTAACTTTTTAAAAAGCTTCGGCAGGATATTACGTTAATATGAACAAATAAAAAATTATGTTTAGTTTTTGGGAACAAAAATCTTTTCTCGCCGATGCAGACCTTGTGGTTGTGGGAGCGGGTTTGGTTGGTTTAAATGCAGCTATTGAATACAAGCAACGGCGACCATTGCATCGGGTTATAGTGCTTGAAAGAGGGCCTTTTCCCAGCGGTGCGTCCACAAAAAATGCAGGATTTGCTTGTTTTGGGAGTATATCTGAACTTCTCGACGATCTGGAAGGCTTGGCTCCGGAAACGGTTTTTGAAATTGTATATAAACGCTGGAATGGTTTAAAGAAACTTCGGGAAAGGGTAGGGGATAGAACGATGGATTTTTTCCAATGGGGTGGTTACGAAGTATTCAATGACGAAGTAACTTACCTGAAATGCAGAGATAAGATAGATTATTTTAATAAAGAATTAACAGCTATACTGGGCGAAAATCAGGTTTTTAAAGAAGCGAACGATAATGCAGAACCGTTTGGATTAAAAAAAGGAACTCGTCTAATTTTCAATTGTCTGGAAGGGCAGCTGAATCCGGCCAAAATGATGATAAAGCTGCTAGAATTAGCCAGGGGTATGGGAATATTTGTACATTTCGGCCTTGAAGTAAACGAATGGGAGAGGAGTGGGGCCAAAGTTCAGCTCAATGGAGATACATGGAGCATAAAAGCCGTGAAGGTACTTTTTGCTACAAATGGCTTTGCTGCGCGGCAGTTCCCTGGATTAGCTTTAAAACCCGCCCGGAATCAGGTGCTTATTACCCGACCAGTAGAGGGGTTAGCCCTGAAAGGTACATTTCATATGGATCGGGGGTACTATTATTTTAGAAATGTTGGTAAGCGGGTGCTGCTTGGTGGCGGCCGTCATTTAGATTATGAAAAGGAAATAACCGAACTGTTTGGACTCAGTCCGGTAATACAAAGTGCGTTGTTGGAGCTGCTAAAAGAAATTATCTTTCCGGGACGTTCATTTGAAGTTGAACAATGGTGGAGTGGAATACTGGGCGTTGGGCCGCAAAAGACACCTATCGTGAAATGGATGGAAGAAGGAGTAGCTGTGGCGGTCCGTTTGGGAGGAATGGGGGTCGCAATCGGAAGTTTAGTAGGAGAAGAAGCAGCGCAGTTGCTTATAGATTGATACAAGTCTTTTATTCAAAACTGATAATAAATGCGTTATTTAATTTTCGCCATACTTTTTCTTACGTGTTTTATCGATCCTTTATCTGCTCAGGAAAAGGCCGTTCAAGACAGTATACCCTTCGAGAAAGTGGTTGTACAACAGGCTGATGAGCTAAAAGGACTCAAAAAGGGAGATAAGAATGTTAAGAAGTTGATCGGAAATGTGGTTCTTCGGCAGAAAGATATCTTTATGTCTTGCGATAGTGCCATCACAGACGAAGTAGATGTCAATGCTTCCGGAAATGTAGTGATTCAACAAGGCGATACAACCAATTTGTTCGGTGATTCTCTGGCGTATCTGGGAGAAACCCGAATTGCAGAACTTTTCGATTCTGTCGTTATGGTGAATGGCAAGCAACAATTATTTACAGATCGACTGCGGTATGATATGTATCGGCGGGTTGGAAGTTATTTTACCGGCGCTGTTTTGGATAATGGCCGCACGCAGCTTAGCAGTGTTCGGGGGTATTATTATGTAGCGACTGATGAAGCTTACTTCAAGGATAGTGTCATCATTATTGACGAACAATTCGAATTGCATGCCGATACGCTAAAGTTTAATACCAAGACCGAAGTGGCTACTTTTTTGGGGCCTACCCGGATTATCCAGGATTCTTCCAGGATTTATTGTGAGTCTGGTTTTTATGATATTAAAAATCAAGTCGCTCTTTTTGAAACCAATGCCCAATACATGAAAGGGCAAAGAAGGGCTTCCGGAAAAAAAATGTTTTATGATGGGCAGAAAAAAGAAATTACTATTGAAGGGAAAGCTTACATAATCGATGAAAACAGAAAGGCGACCGCTGAAAGAATCCGGTATAATGAATTAAGTGATATTTCTTATTTAGAGGGAGATGCCCGCTTTGTGCAGGATGGCCAAGTGGTTACCGGGGATACGATCGTTTATTTTGGCGAATCGGATACTTATAAAACGAAAGGGCGAAGTGTTCTCTATGATTCCACTCAGATCCTGATGGCTTATGAATTGGATTTTAATGCAGCTACCGGTATCGGAACCGCAGAAGGGGATGTGTATTGGCAAGACACTGTTGAGAACTTAAGTATTTTGTGTGACAAAGCTTTTTATGAGAAAAAATCAGATTACTTATTAGCGACGGGCTTCCGCCCACTTTTTATTACCAATATTGAAGGCGATTCTTTGTACATGACTGCCGATACTTTGCTCGCCAACAGAATGCCGGGAAAGGAAGGAGATTCATCCAGGGTGTTGCAGGCATATCAGGATGTACGTGTTTTTAAAAGCAACCTACAAGCCGTAGGAGATTCCCTTTCCTACAGCACGGGCGATTCCATTTTTCAATTATATTATGATCCCATTATTTGGTCGGATACTTCACAGTTTAGCGCAGATACCATTTACCTACAAATGGCAAATAACCAAATACACCGCATTTATCTCAATAAGCGAGCTATGATTTTAAATTCGCCAGATGAAATTTATTTTAATCAAATCAGGGGAAGAAAGATCACTGCTTTTTTTGAAGAAAATGAAATATTTCGGGCCGATGTGTTCGGTAATGCCCAAACCGTCTATTATATCCTGGATGATCAGCAAGCTTATGTCGGGCCAAATGCAGTGGAGTGTAGCACTATGAAAATATTCCTTGAAAACAATCAGGTAACGGATATTCGGTTTTACGAATTACCAACCGGGGTGATCTACCCTATGCTGATGGTCGATCATGAATCTATCAAATTAGAGGATTATAAGTGGGAAATTAGGAGAAGGCCAATGGAGGTTGAGGATTTATTTTTGCCTAAAGACGAATTTTTGAAAGATTAACAAAATGAATGAACTTTTAAAGTTACTAACAAAGCTGTGTTGCTGCTTTATATTAGTGGGCTTGGTAGCTTGCGGAAAGGCTCCCTCACAGGAGGTAGAGCTTTTCAGGAAGGGGAACAGAATGATAGAGGATGCTGAGTATGAAAAAGCCATTGAGCTGTATCGGCAAGTCTTGGAAAATGGATGGTATTCTTTTGAACTTTACCACAATTCAGGGAATGCATATTTTAAAAATAAGCAATGGGGAGAAGCAGTGCTTTTTTATGAAAGAGCTCTTAAGCTCAAGCCTACTTCAAAGCAAGCCAGCAAGAACTTGCGAATGGTACAATTGAACTTGAAGGAACCGGTCCTATTCCTGCCTGACTTTATTATTTGGAGAGAGTTGTCATTGTTCTCTTCAAATGCTATGGATTACCAATGGGCACTTCTAGGTTTTTTTATGTTGAGCATGGCTATAGTTATCAAGTATTTAAAACTTTCAAGGAAAGCTGCATTGGGCGTTCTGTTTGTTGGAATTTGCCTGTTGAGCCTTGCTTTAATCAGGCATGCAGAGCTATATCATCATGAAAGCGGCATAATCATGGTTAGGGAAGGAATCCTAAGAGAAAGCCCGGATGAGATGAGTAGAGAAGTACGCAGCATTTCCGTGGGGAATAAAGTGATTATTGAAGATCATTTAGCTGAATGGTTCTTAGTGCGTTTGGGAGATGGTGATCAGGGGTGGATTGAGATGGGAAGTATAGAAAAGATATAAAAAAACCTCGCGTTCGAAGCGCGAGGCACAAAACAAAAATATAAAGCTATGAAAACTAAAACTAATTCTTTTTTTGAATATCAGCAAAAATGGTAAAACAATGCCTAAAAGTCAAGTATTACCTGATGTATTTCTGATAAAAAGACGATGTAAGACGAATAACTTCTTTAAAAACATAAAAAGAGAACCCTCATAGCGCATATTGCCGTACGGCAATATGCGCTATGAGGGTTCTCTTTTTATGTTTCGATTGTATTACTTAGGATCTTTCGGATCTTCTTCTTCTTCGGTATCGTTAGTTGACTCAGAAGCCTCTTCAGCTGCATCAGCTACTTCCTGAGCAGCTTCGCTAACTACTTCTTCCGTAGTTTCAGCTACTTCCTGAGCAGCTTCACTAACAGCTTCCGTAGTTTCAGCCACTTCCTGAGCAGCTTCGCTAACAGCTTCTTCCGTAGTTTCAGCCACTTCCTGAGCAGCTTCACTAACTACTTCTTCCGTAGTTTCAGCTACTTCCTGAGCAGCTTCACTAACTACTTCTTCAGCTGTTTCGGCTACTTCCTGAGCAGTTTCACTAACAGCTTCTTCCGTTGTTTCAGCTACTTCCTGAGCAGCTTCGCTAACTACTTCTTCCGTTGTTTCAGCTACTTCAGCTGCAACATCAGCAGCAGGTTGAGTTGCCTGATCTCCATTTTCAGGAGTACTGACCACATTATCTTCAACAGGACTTGCTTGGATCATTTCTTTAGGAGCGACTGTTTCCTGAACAACTTCGAAAGGCTCTATTGAAATGAAAGTACGATTCAGACGTTTTCTACGAAAAACGATGATGCCATCTACAGCGGCATGAAGAGTAAAATCTTTACCCATGTAAACATTTTCACCAGCATAGAACTTAGTTCCTCTTTGTCTTACAATGATATTTCCGGCTCTGGCTACCTGGCCTCCATATAGTTTAACTCCCAGTCGTTTACTATTACTGTCGCGACCATTATCTGTACTACCGACCCCTTTTTTATGTGCCATGATTGAGTGATTTTTTTGTTAAGAATGCGTTTTGGCGATTAGCCAGAAATACTATCGATTTTGATTTTCGTAAAACTTTGGCGGTGGCCATTTTTCTTTTTGTATCCTTTACGGCGTTTTTTCTTGAAAATGATCACTTTATCGCCTTTAACATGCTCCATAACGGTAGCATTAATTTTTGCTGCATTGATCGTTGGGTACCCGATACGAATTGCCCCATCGTTATCAATAAGATGAATCTGATCAAAATCTAATTGATCGCCTTCGGATGCAGCCAGCTGGTGGACGAAGAGCTCTTGCCCTTCCTCGACTTTAAATTGTTGACCAGCAATGGTTACAATTGCAAACATTGTATTTAAATTTTAAATGACTTAAACGAGGCGCAAAGATAGTATTTGTTTGGGAAAAATAAAAGATAATTAAGGATAAAGTTTTTAGGCAATTTTCTTGTCTTTCTCCCTCCGATCAGTGAAAAAAAAATTAACTTTTTTTGAACAAATTTTACAAAAAATTATTATTTTTATACTGTGATTTTGATAGAGAGTTCAAATTACTTCTTGAGCGATTTGAGTTAAAAATATAGCGTCTCCTTTGTACTAATTCATATTCAATACTGGGGACAAAGATTTGTTTTCATTTGGTTTTTTGGGGTTACACAGGGTGCAGCATTTTGCTGATACCCTGTTTTTTTTATAATAACTTTTCTAGTCGGAATTGAACTTTAATGGTTTCCTCTCCGCGTTGAATAAGCAGCTTTATTTTTTTGCCAACCTTTTTTGAAAGTAGCTTGTCTACCTTGTCCAAGTCTAAGTATTTTGCTGATCTGCCGTTCATTTTTAATAAACGATCTCCGTTTCGAATGCCGGCCTTGTATGCGGGCCCTTCTTTATAGATAATGTAAGCTTTGTAATGGTTTAATTGTGGGCCCGTAGCCAGCACCTGCATACCGCTTAGGTTATACCGGATATTGATGGGCTTTTTGCGTTTAAGTTTAAAAAATGCACGAGCGTTGAGATAGTCAAAGGTGATATTATAATTTTTCAAGATGGGGTTTCCAATAATGCCGGTTTGAATGCTGTCTTGTTTTTCATTCTTAAGCATTGTTTCCGAGTAGCTGACAAAGTTAACTGGGAGGTTATTCCAGTTTCTGCCAGGGAGTTGGAGGCTAAAGATTTTGCCAATAAAACCTTTTAAAGCACCACCGAGTCCAAACCCAAAGTTTCCGGGAATTAAGTTTGTAGGCGCTTCCCTTTGTTCCAGCTCAAAAGCATCGAAGAGGAGAGCAATAGAAGAGCCACTATCGAAAAGAAGCTGAACGGGTATATTCTGATTGGGCTGATAGGAAAAGTAAGTCTTTAAATACGGTTTATTTTTGATCAGTTCAATTGGATACGCAGGTTGATTTTTAGGAGCTTTGAAATCAGCATGTTTTTGGATGATGATTTTCTTTTTCTTGTAGTTAATTTCAAAGACTTGATATTTGAAAAAAGCAGCACCAAAAATTCCTGCAATTTTTTCACCTACTTTTTCTCCCAGATTAAAAGGAGCGTCCTCCAATGCCAGCAAGTGTTGGTATTGAGCTTTTAATTTACCAATTGTAAGTTCAATATTCGTGGCCAGGTTAGCCGTTAGTGGAATCCGCTGATCGGCACCAAAAATCTCAAAGCTCCGGGTAAAGTTGAGGTTCAGAGATTCGATGTAATCTTCATCCGTTATCAGAATGTGTTGAGCTCCTGTATCAAAAATAAACTTTGCGGGAGGAGCCCCGTTGACCTGTATATCAATCAGGATTAAATTGTTCTTATACTCAAAAGGGATCTTTATTTTTGATTTATCGGAGGGGAAAAATGATCCAAGCTGCCCATGTATATCAAGAGGATAAGAGAGGATAATGGTTAGTAATATAAATGTGTAGGCTCTAAACGATTTCATTTGGCCGAAATTAGGATTCACTATCAAAATGTCGTTATCAATTCCCAAAGTCTATGGACTTGTAATTTTCGATGATACTTCATTTTTACAATCGACTCTCATTGGTTGAATATTTCGACGATCAGTATTCGATTTCCGAAGCGCTCCTCCTAAATATAAGGAATTTTCGGCTTTAAAAACAAAAAACAATTTATGCCGCTACGCGGCAGTATTTTCTATTGAGGCGCACCGAAAAGGTGTTTTGGCTTTGCCAAAACACCTTTTCGGTGCGCCTCAAAAAAGAATTTTCGCGCCGTAGGCGCGTTTCTTTATTTAAATGAAAATCGTTTTATAGGCACTTTAAGTCTGAATAGAAATAGCAATATCTTCATTTGGATTATCTGATTTATTAGTTTGAGTTTTTATCCTATTCAAGGGGACACCATTATCAAAGAAAAACCTTTTAATAATTAAGGCTCGTTGATTCGCAATTTCCTCCTTTTCATTTAAACCCGTAATGGTTAATTGGGTATTTTCAAAAGCGCCTATAATTTTAGCAAGTGCTGTAAGGTTATTGAGTGCTGTTTCATCAATGACGGTTGGTTCAGCTTCTGAGAAGACATCTCTTACTGAAAAAGCGGCTGTTTTTCCTTCTCTAAGCTTATTGACGATCTGTACGGCCAAAGAATTTTCTATGGTTCGAATGGTTTTGCCGTTAGGAAGTCTTACCTGAATGGTGTCTTTTGCAGCTTGATCGCGCAATTTTTCTCTTGATGATTTTCCGTCCGTCGTGTTGTCGTCGAAGCTTTGGGGGATTTCTTTGGGAACAGATGTAGAAGTATCTGAAGAGGAATCACCGGAGTTTCGATCGAGCATAAATAAAATAATGAGCAATAATATCACAATCGCTACTAATGGTCCCCACCGTTTTAATAAAGTGGCCCATAAAGGAGATCCTTTAGAGCTTTTGTCGTCGGGCTTATTGTCATTGGTCCCTAATTCATTAAAGTTCAGAAATAAAGAGAGGTTGTGTAAATCCCCCGGGAATTCAGATTGAACGATGGGAATTTGGCTTTTCAGTAATTGAGTTAACTCCGTGCTGGAATACTGGTTTTTATTAACGATACCTCCCAGATAATCCATCAACAAAGGGCCCGTAGTTACGAGCGTGAAAATGGTCTCATGCCTTTCCATTTGGCCATAAGTAGAAAGCATTTCAATAACAAGGTTTTCCTTATCATCAAGAAGGGTATGCAGTAAGTTGTGGCCTTTTTCTGTGAGGGTTTGGGTGCGATCCCCACCGCTAAGGAGTTCGGCAAGTTGAGAAGATAGCTGGCCGTCAAAGTTTTCCTCTTTGATCAGTTCAATCAATCCTTGCGCTCCTTCATCTGTTTGGCTTAGTTGAGCTAATCGCCCCAGGAAGATTGGAAGCGTAGCTTTAGAAACCTGTTCAACAGTGGAGGTTTCTCTGTTGAGTAAATAGGCAGCCCCTGGCCAGTAATCCTTTCCTATGGTTTCACAAAAGTTTTCTATAATATTGATGGACATTAGGCGTTCGTTTTTCTTGACAATGATTTTTAGTTCTTTGACATAAATTGTGGATAATGGAACTTCAAAATGATCATCCTTTCAGCCACAAGGGCATTCAAGGCTTATCATTTTGAAGTTCCACACAATTTGTCAAAGAACGTGATTTTTTAATAATTACAAAATAACTAACAACTTCTACAGTTGCAATTTGTAAAAGTATTTAAATTTGACCCTGTTTCCAATATATTAACGTCAATAGTTGTGGTTTTTTATAAAAAATGATTCATTTTTGTTAAAAGAAAATTAATTTAATTTTTACATTGAAGTAATTTGTGGGTTCTGTATGATTTTATTTGGTAAATATTTATAAAAAATCTTTATATTTTGCTGCTGATTAATGCTTTAT
>CAZHZT010000112.1:0-19092 GCA_964537285.1 uncultured Saprospiraceae bacterium
CAGCCTGTCAAAAAGCTAAATTGAATAAGGCCGGTCCTAAAACATTGATTTACAGTACCTATTAATAATTATTATGACAGCATGAAGTTTCCGAAAATTCGGGATGACTCATGTTTATTCATCATCTTCCACCTTTACTTTGACTGCTTGAATCTCGTGAAAGAAGATATCATTATTAGGTACGTCAAATTTTAGTTCAACAACATTTGCATTATTATCCAGCAAGAACTGAAGCGTTCCAAAATCAAACCAGGCGTGCGTTTGATCCCATTCAATTTTAAATGTATCATAATGCCAATGAGAAAGATCAGCTGAAAGGTCCGGGGCATCTTCAATTAATAATCTCAATTGATCATTTTCGAATTTGACCTCAATATTACCGTACATTTTACATTGAAAATTGCCTGCATAATTTTCCAATGACAGACTTGGCTCTGTATCCATTTTTCTGCTTTCAATCAGGTCATCCATGCGTTTTTTATTACGTTCATCCCATCGATTCGTTCGCTCCAGGCCCCAACTACTCCAGTCTTTTGGCTCCTCATCCAGCACCAGATCCAAGGTATAGTAAAGCAATGGTGAGCTGATGCCAGTCATACTGTTCGTCAAAATAACCATTGCAAAACCTTGTTCCGGCACCACAGCTACTTTTGAATACATGCCATCGTATCCTCCTCCATGGTTGTAAACGACTTGATCCCGATAATCTATAATGCTCCACCCCAAGCCATAAGCAGAGAAGCTCCTAAAATAAGTATCTTTTGCAAACTTGCTTACCCGCTTGGGATTGTGTGGCTGCCAAAAAGTAGCTTGTGCGGACTCTGAAAAGATAACTTGATCACCATTTTTTCCTTCATTGAGCTGAAGTTGTAGCCATTTTAGCATATCATTGACGGAAGAAATAATTCCTCCGGCAGCCCCCATATTATCCCAGTTTACCCATGAAATTGGAGGATTCTCATCCGTCCCCGGCATTATTTTATGCGGGCTGGCTACATTCTTCAGCTTCTTTAGGTTATTAGTAGAAGTTATTGTTCTTTCCATTTCCAGAGGATCAAAAACTTTTTCCTTTAAAAAGGCATCCCAGTCTTTTCCCGAAACGGCTTTAATGACCTCTCCTGCAGTGATAAACATCAGGTTGGAGTAACCATACCCTGCTCTAAATTCGTAGGCCTGCGGAACCTCTGCAGCTCGTCGAACAATTTCCTCTGCACTCAAATTGTGCTTGTACCAAATCACATCTCCACTGAACGTTCCCAACCCAACGCGATGGCAAAGCAAATCCCTAATAGTAGTATGTTGACTCACATATTCATCATACAATCTAAAATAAGGCAGGTATTTTTGTACCGGATCATCCCAACTTAATTTCCCCTCATCTACTAGAATGCTTATGGCTGCGGCAGTGAAAGCTTTTGTATTAGAAGCAATAGCGAAAAGAGAATTTCCATCTACAGCTGTGTCTTTACCATCTTCAAGATTACCATATCCCTTAGCCAGGATAATTTCTCCATCTTTTATCACGCCAATGGCCATTCCCGGCACATTCCAATCTTGACGAGCTTTTTCAAAATACTGATCTAACTTATTGGATAATTCCTGAGCATGAACGGAAACAGGTGAGAAACCTAAAATCACCCCCAGAAAGGATAACAACGGAAAGAATGCTTTCATTGAATATACTGCTTTTAATTTATTCGCTAAAATAAAAAAAAATGAAATTTTATTTCTTAAAACAATCATAATGATCAATAAAACATGAGTCATTCCGAAAATTCGGAATGACTCATGTTTGTAAAAAAACTTTCACAAAATCTGTTAATCAAACCTTTACCTACTTTTTCCTTGATGAAAAAGTAGCAAAAAATCAAGGCTGTATTCAATTCTTAACGCTTTTTGACAGGCTTTCAGCCTAAAATGAATAAACTCGCCGGGGCTCAGATGTTATTATTCTTTTAACGGCTGCCAGCCTGTCAAAAAGCTAAATTGAATAAGGCCGGTCCTGAATATTGATTTACAACACCTATTTTAAATCCCAGCGAAAAAAATGAAGTTCCTTATAAATAAGGGATTACCCATATTTATTAATCATTGAAACCCCTATTTCTCTATTTTGAACCTCAGGCCCAGGTAACTCATCCTTCCAAATACGGGCCCCCAGATCATGGAAGCATCAAAATATGGACTAAATGGCTGATCAGCAGCAAGGATTGGATTATCCTGCCTGAAGTTTAGTAAATTTTCTACACCAAAATAAACATCCAGTTTATTATTCCAGACCTTAGTCACTTGCGCATTCATCAAAAAGAAATCCGGCGAAGTATTATCTAAGCGGAACGCCTCCGGATTGGAAGCGGTATTGGGAATACGCTTTTGCCCCTCCCAGTTAAGGGTATAATCGAACTTCCATTGATTAGGCGTTTCGTAGGCTAAATTAATAAAAGCCCGGTGCTGCGCCTGTAATGGCTTTCGCAAAAGCTCATCACCGTATGTAGTTTTCACATCAAATAAACGATAAGCGACGCGAACATCCAGCTTTTCGATTAATTCATAATCAAATTGTGCTTGCAAGCTGTGCGCAAAAGACTCTCCTTCCAAGTTGTAGAAAATAAGCTGTTGAGGATTGGCATCTAAGTCGATTACAATCTGATTTTCAAAATGGGTGTAGTAATAATCTACACTGATAGTAGCTTCTTTTCCACCAATTTCAAAGCCTTGCGTGGCATTGGCCCCGTAATTCCAGGCCACTTCAGGATCCAAGCCATAAGGATTGTCATTATTGACCGATCGAATAACAAACTCACGGGAGCTGGCAAGGTAACTATTGTTTTCGGCCAGCACATTAGCTGTACGCTGCCCACGACCAGCAGCCAACCGGAATACAGTCTTTTCATATGGAGCATAGCGCAAATGAATACGAGGAGTGGCAAAAAATCCAAAGTTATTATGGTGATCTCCTCTGATACCCGCAACAATTGTAACCGCCTGGCTTGGAGTATAGGTGTATTCTCCATACACCCCAGGTACGACTTCATCGCGCAGAAAATTATTTTCATTTAGATCTTCTTCGTATTCATCTGCTGCAAAACTAAGTCCGGCGCGAACTTTGTGATCAGTGGTTCCAATAATTGTTTGGAACATTAAATTGGCGTAAAAAGAAGTCTGTTCAGCATTATATGTTCTTGCACCAAAGTAGCTATCTTGCTGGTGATTAAGTGCAGAAAGCTGCAGTCCGATGCTGGTATTTGGTAAATTTCTGAATATCCACCCGATTTTCCCCCATGCTTCCAGGCGTTTGGTTTCCATATCCATCCCCCAATACCTAGGTGAATTTTGATCGTCTGTGGGTTCAAACTCCATTTGTCCGCCCTGATTGTCTATATAAGTACCTTTTATACCAAACTGGGAACGAAGTCCGTCACTTCCGGCAATATATCGCCAGCGGTTTAAGGCGATAAAAGAAGTATTGAGTGGATTATCAAGGAAGCCATCACTATTGCGATCCTGCTTAACGGCATTGTTTTTAGCATGAAGCAATAGAGCCGTAGACCATTTTTCGTTAAGTTTATGAGCCAGGTTGACATTCCCTTCTATTCTACGGCCTTCGTTTGCATAAAAATTAAGATAAACCGGATCGCTTTCCTCCGGTTTGCGCAACTCGACATTGATCTGACCAGCAATACTTTCAAAGCCTTCTGAGACGGCACCCACTCCTTTATTTAATTGAATGCTTTCTACCCAATGCCCTGGCGTATAGGTAAGGCCAAACAGGGAAGACAATCCTCGAACGTCCGGGATTACTTCACGCATTATTTGTGTATAAGGACCAGCCAAGCCAAGCATTTGAATTTGTCGGGTACCCGTTACTGCATCTGTAAAGTGCACATCCACACTGGGATTGGTTTCAAAACTCTCTGACAAATTACAGCAGGCGGCCTTTTGAAGCTCTCCTTCTCCAATTCTTTGAACTTTTATTGGCTCCAGAAAAGAAACTTCTGTTGTTTTAGAGCGATGGGTAACTTCTACTTCCTCCAACTGAACATTCTCTTTCAATGTAATCTCGACATATTCTTCCGTACCCATAAAAACAGTGTCCTGAGCATATCCGATGTAGCTAAAAATTAACATATTGGATTCAGAGTCATTTGGAAGTTCAAATTCACCTTCGGTATTTGCTACTGCTCCGGTTCCACTATCTGCCCAGAAAATGTTCGTTCCTACTAATGGTAGCTTTTTTCCTTTACGACCTTCTTCAAAAACGATTCCCTTTACAATTGAAAAATTGTCGGTTTCATTAGTAGTAGGATGCTCTGCAGGATATAACTCCCGATACAAACAGCAAGCCGGCAGTTCATTATACACAGCATTATTGGCGAGGAATGACTTAGTGTCATGCCCAACCCCGGTAACAGCATAATGTAACTGATCTTCATCAAAAAGGCTTGGAGTAACCGCAACTTTGAGCATGTGTGTTTCCTCACTCCAATCGGCGCTTTCAACGCCCTGAATCGTTAAGGCAGCTTCTTCGATACGATCTTTGCACATGGCACAAGCCCCATTAACGAATATGCTTCTTTCCTCTGTGGATTGAAAGGTATCCTGCCCAAGAAGCAAAGCAGGAATAAAGGCAACGAGCCATAAACAGCTCAGCCATTTTTGTATTTTCATGATGGATTTACTTTGGACTTGTTCTGTAGATGCTGATGCGGGTGCATTTCATTTTGTCGCTGCCGACAAGAGAAGAGATTATTTTTAGTGAGAGGAACGGGCAGCGTGCCTCTCTCTAAAGAAAACACCTTCTCAAGAACAGCGACAAAATGAAATGCACCATCAAGCATCTACAGAACAAGTCTTTTAAATAAAAAAGGATTGCAATTAACGGTCAATAACCGTTAATCGTTTTAAACAACTTCAAAAGAAGCCGCTTCCCGGGGAGGGATCCAGATGTGGTAAACGAAATCAAAGGAGTGTAAAGAAGGTATGCTGAAGGGGTCAGCAAGCAGTTCTCCCTGATATGTTTTAATGGAATAATTAAGCGTAAATACAACACAGGAAATGCAACAGAAACAATTGCACATTTTGGAACCACAATTATCTTTAGGCGCTTCTTCTTTATCCTCTTCCTGTTCGCTGCAATGATTAGAAGATGAACAACAGGAAGCAGGCACTTGCTCAATAACGGATTCTGTTTTACCTTCGTGATACATTTCTGCACAACAAGCATTACTTCCAGCCACCTTAAAGGTCTGAAGGGTAATGATGCAGGCTAATATGAAGGCAATTACTTTCATTAATCGTTATAATGCAAAAAATGTAAACTTGTTATAAATATACGCAAATAATTTGTAATATCAATGATTTTAGAGTTGCTTTAATTATAGTTATGAGTCCAGGCTGGAAATCCGGGCTCATAAACAAATCGTCTATTCTCAACTGGTTAACAAAACTGTAACATGTTACCACTCAAACAACATATAGAAAGCTTAATCTTCGCAACGGACCATCCTATTTCATTAGAGGAGATACAGGAAAGCCTGGAAAAGGCCTTTGAAACCTTGTTCCCGGCAGAGGAAGTCATTCAGTCTGTAGAAGAACTTACTACAAAATACAAGCAGGAAGACTTTTCCTTTGAAATCGTTGAAATCGCTGGCGGGTATCAATTCCTGACCAAAGGAGCTTATATTAATACGATAAGCCAACATTTAAAACTTACGACCCGGAAACAACTTTCCCGTGCAGCTCTGGAAACCTTATCAATACTAGCCTATAAACAGCCGGTCTCTAAATCAGAACTGGAAAAAATCCGGGGCGTCAACTGTGATTACTCTATTCAAAAACTTCTGGAAAAAGAACTTGTTACTATAGTTGGACGTAGCGACGGGCCTGGAAGACCTCTTTTGTATGGTACAAGTGAGAAATTCATGGATTATTTTGGAATAAAAAGCATGAAAGATCTTCCAAAACCCAAAGATTTCAAACTGCCGGACTCGCAAATCGGCGAAGCCGCTCCCCTTGAAGAAGATGTACCACAAGGAGGACAACCAGATACCGACGCAGATTAATTTTTGTTTTTCAACGAAAACCCTATCAAATATCATGGATAAACCATTAGTTAATAAAGTAGCCGCCAGCGGGCTAATCACCATAGATCTCGAAAATTATTTTCCGGAAACTCCCGTAAAAAGCATTGATCTAAAGGATTTCCTTTTCAGAGAGCTTATTCTACGGGAAAAAGATTTCCGCGCAGCCCTCAAAGAAAAAGATTGGACGGAATATCAAGATGTTAATCTAGCCGTATTTTGTTCCACGGATGCCATCGTCCCTGTCTGGGCTTATATGCTAATAGCTTCTTATGCCCAGCCTTACGTTACCTCCTTGTTTTTTGGAAACCCGGACGCTTTCTACGAAGATTATTATAAAAAGACTATAGAACAACTAGAAATAGAAGACTATCGCGATCAGCGCCTGGTGATTAAAGGATGTAGCAATAAGCCAGTTCCAGCAGCTGCTTATATGTACTTAACCCAGAAACTTCGCCCTCTCGCGCGTAGTATCATGTATGGCGAACCCTGCTCTACAGTGCCGATCTATAAAAAACCTAAAAAATAATTTTTTAGGCGCAAGGTTTCTGATTTCATGGCATCTCATTAATGAAGTTGTTTGTAACATCGGTTTACTGCCCTTTGTAAGGAAATTTTGTTTGGAGAGATGCCCGTTTTTTTTGATTTTCCCTCGAAAAAATCAAAAAAACGGGCATCTCTCCAATAAAAAACTATCCTGCCGAGGGCAATGAACCGATTTTCAAACAAATTCATCAACATTTATTCATTTTCTAAACACGGTGCTATGAAGTCATTCCTCTGGAGCATTTCCTTAATACTGATCTGTTTGAGGATGCCTTCGGCGATTCAGAAATAACTTCTGAACGCGTATCACTAGCACTTTCTCAATTTGTACGTGCCATCGTTTCTTACAATACCAAGTTTGATGAAGGACTTCAAGCTATCAATGGCAACCCAGACTTTCCGAATATTGATTTTCCGAACTTCACTGCATCTGAAAACTTGGGCAAAGAGCTATTCTTTTCTGCCCGTACCAATTGCGCTTCTTGTCATGTAGGGCTTACATTTTCTGCTCCTGCACCTAGAAACAACGGGCTGGATTTAGTTTATGAGGACAATGGCATAGGAAATGTTACCGGCGATCCAGATGATGACGGCTTATTCAAAATCAATTCACTCAGAAGCGTAGAATTGACAGCTCCATACATGCATGACGGACGGTTTACAAGCTTGGAAGAAGTGATTGAACACTACAATTCGGGAGTTCAGGATCACCCTAACTTATCCCCGCAACTAAGAACAGGTGGTCCAGGCCAAGGCCCTCCGGGTGGCCCAAGAACATTGAATCTTACAACCGATGAAAAACAAGCTTTGGTGGATTTTTTGAAAACACTTACAGATCCCGTCGTATCGACAGATGAGAAATATAGTGATCCATTTGAAGGATAAGATAAATTGGTTTATAAGAATGAAGGCTCGAAGCGCAAATGCGCTTCGAGCCTTCATTCTTATAAACCAATTTATCTTATCAATGTTTTAACCAAAAATCCGTTTCTTTACATGAATCAAAGAACAACGTTGAGTCTAAGGTTTGAAATGATTTGGTGGTTGATCACTCTTTTAGTCACAGCCGCAGTACTATACCCTATTCTCTCCTCTATTTCTGAGTACCCTTTCATACAAATCAATATTTTGTATATTGTAATTCTTATTACCATCTCTCGATATATCTTTTTATTAAAATATACTTTTCTAGCGAAACAACAGATCTTAAAAGTAATACTCACCTTTTTGTGTATCCCGTTAATTTTCTATTTGGTCCAGGAACTCACGACTTTTCAAATTTATTTAGATGATAATGGTTTTGACCTGATGCTAAAGGAGATGCCTTTTCAAAACAGAACAGGATTAGCCAGTTTTATTTATAATGAAATGTTATTTTTTGGAACAGGCAGCATCATAGCAACGGCTATATTTCCTTTCAGAATGCTGGCATCTGTTTGGTGGCAACGCAACAGAGCTGGTGTAGAGGGTATATAATTCCAAATGGTTTTTTGTTACCTTTGCGGCTATAAATTAAAGCACGAATTATGTCCGCAACAATCAATGTCGGTCAATTGCTTTACGATCGTAAAGCACTCTCTGATGATCAGTTGATCAAATTATACAGGCTATTGCTCTATCCTCGTCTGGTCGAAGAAAAAATGTTAAAACTTCTTCGTCAGGGGCGTATTAGTAAATGGTTTTCAGGTATCGGCCAGGAAGCTATTTCGGTAGGAGTCACTGCAGCCCTTGAGGAAGATGAATGGTTATTTACACTTCACCGGAATTTAGGTGTTTTTACTACCCGGAATATTCCTCTGGAACGCTTATTCAGCCAATGGCAGGGTAAAGGAAATGGTTTTACTAAAGGTCGCGACCGTTCTTTCCACTTTGGCACCCTTGAATATGGGATTGTCGGCATGATTTCCCACCTTGGCCCTCAACTTTCTCTTGCCGATGGAGTAGCCTTGGCGCATAAGTTAAAAAAGGAAAAAAAAGTCGTCGCTGCATTTTCGGGCGAAGGAGGAACTAGCGAAGGCGAATTCCATGAAGCCTTAAACGTAGCCGCCGTTTGGGACTTGCCAGTGTTATTTATCATTGAAAATAATGGTTACGGGCTCTCAACACCAACTAATGAACAATTCAAATGTGAAAACTTAGCGGATCGGGGTGCGGGTTACGGCATGCGCTCCGTAATTATTGATGGCAATAACATTCTCGAAGTTTACAATACCATCAGCCAATTAACTGAAGAATTGCGCGAAAAACCTGAGCCCGTATTGGTAGAATGTAAAACCTTCCGAATGCGAGGCCACGAAGAGGCTTCTGGCACAAAATACGTTCCCAAAGAACTGATGGAGGAGTGGGCTAAAAAAGATCCAATCTCAAATTTTGAGGCTTTTTTGGTTGAAGAAAAATTACTCACAGAAGAAGACATCGACCATATACGCAATCAATACAAATCAGCGATCAATTCATCCGTAAACAGCATATTGGATGAGCCTGACCTGGAAGTCTCCCAGGAAAAAGAACTTGGAGATGTTCATGCTCCCAATCCAAGCCCAGCAATCCAGCCCGCTGGCCCTGGTACAGAAAAACGATTTGTGGATGCCATATCTGACGGTTTGAAACAGGCTATGGAAAAACACTCGAACCTCATCCTGATGGGGCAGGATATTGCAGATTATGGCGGCGTGTTTAAAATTACTCAAGGTTTTACGGATGAATTCGGCAACGAGCGCGTTCGCAACACTCCACTCTGCGAAAGTGCCATCATTGGCGCAGCCCTGGGTTTAAGCATGAAGGGTTTCAAGGCCATGGTCGAAATGCAATTTGCCGATTTCGTTACCTGTGGCTTCAATCAAATCGTAAACAACCTGGCAAAGCTTCACTATCGCTGGGGCCAAAATGCGGATGTTGTCATTCGCATGCCGACTGGAGCAGGTGTGGGTGCCGGCCCTTTCCATTCACAAAGCAATGAAGCCTGGTTTACACATGTACCTGGCTTGAAAGTGGTTTACCCTTCTAATCCTCAGGATGCCAAAGGCCTCTTAATCGCTGCTATTGAAGATCCAAACCCGGTAATGTTCTTTGAACATAAAGCACTATACAGAAAACTAAGTGGTTTGGTCCCCGATGCTTATTACAACATTCCGATTGGTAAGGCTCGTGTCGCAAATGAAGGTTTAGAGGCCACAATAATAACTTACGGTTCAGGTGTACACTGGGCCCTTGAAACAACTACTCAGCTCAACATGGATGTAGAGATCATTGACCTGCGCTCTCTGCTTCCTATCGACTGGGAAACCATTGAAAAAAGTGTAAATAAGACCAACAAGGTACTTATTCTTCATGAAGATACCCTTACTGGCGGAATTGGAGGAGAAATCAGTGCTTACATCAGTGAACATTGCTTTGAAGCCCTGGACGCTCCTGTTATGAGAGTAGCCTCTTTAGACATGCCCGTACCATTTGCAGGAAATCTGGAGCAAATTTTCCTGCCTACTAATCGTCTTAAAGACTCCCTCGCACGTCTATTGCAATATTAAAAAATAAGGCCGGGGCCGCCCTCAAAATAGATTTGTTTAGAGCGAGGCTCTTTTTTTGAGATTTTTCTTCGAAAAATCTCAAAAAAAGAGCCTCGCTCTAAATGATTTCATTTGGTTGAAATAAATTTGGAAAGTCTTTAAAGCAGGCCTAACGGCCTGCTTTTTGTTCTTAAAACGTTTACCAAGTGAAATCATCAAGAACCCAAAAGAGCCTCGCTCCAATAAAAACAATCCTGCAGGAAATAAAACTAATATTGGTGCAGCTCAATAAACAAAAAATTGGCAAGCAGCTCTGAGAGAGCGACTTGCCAACGAAGCAGGTTTCACAGGAAAAACTGGGCAGGATCTTCTTTATCTTGTTTTCATTTGGCCCCAGTCAATCAAGCATACGGGTGACCTGCCAAGATTAGGGTATTTTACCAGCCTTGGGAAAATCATAGGTCTTTTAACAAAAAAGTGGCTTTAGATAGGGGGACGTGCCGGGCACTAAAAAGAGTATACCAAATTACAGTGCCTATAGTGCCTACCGGGTTTTATTATTGCTTTTAGTTTTCATTCCGTGCGGATAGTTAAGTAGTTCACGGAATTAAACTACATAACCATATGATGCTCTTTTGCGCTGACTCTGCGTTGCTCAAAGCCTTGCTTAACAAGGGCTAAGCGCGGTTCTCGCGCCTTGATTCAGCACAAAATAGCTATCATCTGTTTGGTAGCCCAATTCCGTGAACTACTTAAACCAAATTACCAACGATTTAGCCTCATTTTAATGAACCGCAACTTGCATTAATAGTATAATTTTCTAGTTCATTTGCTCTTAAATACATTGTAAAATTAAGTAAAATGAACACACGGCGCCAGTCCTAAATTTTTAACTCCTTGAATCTGGTTTTGAATCAGATGAATTACTGTATAAAATGAAGTTAATTTCTTATTAAGAAAATCTAAACTTTCCCTTCAATTAAGTTATATTCGTGAAGAAATAGCCCTTCTGTAATTCTTCACCCTTTTTAGGTTAAGGATAAAGGACTAAGTACTCTGTAACCCAAGTTAAAGCCAGTGCTTCAGGAACTAAATCCTTGATAGCTTTAGAGGCGATTTTTTTGATGGCAAACGAGGCGCGAAGAGGGGGCATAGCCCAAAGCTACGTGACCGATGAGCAACGAAGTAGGCCGCCAAAAGAAGCCGTCAAAAGTGTCAAGGATTTAGTTCCTGAAGCACTAGGTCGCTTTTTTGCTAATTCACAAATCCTTCTTCCATGAAATTAAGCCGCAAAGATTTTTTCAAAGGACTCGCATTAGGAACCGTTGCTCTCCCCTTTGCAATCAAAGCATTTAGTCAGGATGATAGAGATGATAATAAAGAAAATAAAGGTCCTAACATCATTACCAATAAAAAATACCGCTGGAAGATGGTTACAACCTGGCCGCCAAACTTCCCGGTGGTTGGTGAAGGAGCAAACTATTTCGCTGACTGGGTGCGCGAAATGTCCGGAGGCCGTTTAGATATAAGGGTTTACGGCGGTGGTGAACTCGTACCAGCTCTTCAGGTTTTTGACACGGTGAGTTCCGGAGGGGCGGAAATGGGAAGCGGTGTTTCTTATTATTGGGCAGGAAAAACCCCTGCAACACAGTTCTTTGCCGCGGTTCCGTTTGGAATGAATGCTCAACAGGTGAATGCCTGGATCACGAGCGGCGGCGGCCTTGAATTATGGGAAGAACTCTATGAATCATTCGGCTTAGTGCCTATGTTGGGAGGAAATACAGGAGTACAAATGGGAGGCTGGTTTAATCGCGAAATTAACACCATAGATGACCTCCAGGGACTTAAAATGCGAATCCCTGGCCTTGGCGGAAAAGTACTGGAGCGTGCAGGAGGATCACCGGTTTTATTAGCGGGTGGTGAAATTTATACAGGTCTGGAAAGGGGGGTTATTGATGCCACTGAGTGGATCGGCCCTTATCACGATTACAAAATGGGCTTCTATGAAATCGCGAAGTATTACTACGCTCCGGGCTGGCACGAACCAGGCCCTGCATTGGAACTCATATTCAACAAAAAAGCCTATTACGAACTTCCTTCTGACCTGAAAGCCATTCTCAGAAGTGCAGCAGCCAGACTAAATGACTGGGTATTGTCTGAGTTCGAAGCCAAAAATGTTATTTACCTAAATAAACTTATTGAAGAAGAACAGGTTAACATAAAAACCTTCTCTAAAGAATTACTGGATGATCTAAGGGTTTACAGCAATCAAGTCATCGATGAACTCGTCCAAAGCGATAAATTCAGTAAAAAAGTGTTTGATGCCTATGATTCCTTCAGGAAAAAAGTAGCCCCCTGGTCTAGAATTACAGAAAGAGCTTATTATGACAGAATTCAGATGCGGGAAACGGGGAACGGGAAACGGGGAACGGTAAACGGGGAACGGTAAGCGGGGAACGGTAAACGGGGAACGGAGGATAAATTTTGGCTAAAGGTCTAAACTGTTGGGCTGGTTCTAAATGATTTCATTTGGTCAAAATTAATTTATGAAATCCTTAAAGCAGGCCGTTAGGCCTGCCTGATCGTAGCCCTGGGTTCTCCCAGGGTTATAAAATATAGAGACCAACTTCCGCGTAGCGGAAGCACATCACAGGCCATTGCTCTTGTGTAGTGTACTACCGCTCAATGTCATCAACTTTTTCTTTGCCTGGCGCTTTAGCCCATTAATAACAAAAGGGCTAAAGCCCAATCTGAAAATTATTCCCCCGGCACTGAAGTGCCGGGCTGTAAAGAGCTTAAGTTGACGGCATTGATGCTACCCGCTACGAGGAAAAAACTAGTGCTTCAGGAACTAAATCCTTGATAGCTTTAGAAGCGATTATTTTGGTGGTAAACGAGGTGCGAAGAGGGAGCATAGCCCAAAGCTACGTAACCGATGAGCAACGAAGTAGGCCGCCAAAAGGAGCCGTCTAAAGTGTCAAGGATTTAGTTCCTGAAGC
The DNA here is from genome assembly GCA_964537285.1 of uncultured Saprospiraceae bacterium. Taxonomy (GTDB): domain Bacteria; phylum Bacteroidota; class Bacteroidia; order Chitinophagales; family Saprospiraceae; genus CAZHZT01. The sequence continues at coordinate 13,132 of CAZHZT010000112.1, forward strand.
ACTAGATAGAGTAACCTTTTCCTTAGGAAGACCTGGGGCTAAGATCAAGCAGGCCTAACGGCCAGCTTTTTTCTATAAACGCTTACCAAATGAAATCATCTAGAGCCGTTTGGCTTATCTTGAAATACTAAACAACATTGTATCCGCTCAAAACATTGAAATAAACATGTCACTATCAGAAGTTTATCATAAAGCCATATACCAAATCAATGAGCCAAGGATGGCCATTATTATCGGAAAACCTAATAAAATGTTGGAGCGCTTGCTCCAGCTATACCATACAGACGAATGGGCTATTATTACCGCCGACAATCCTGGTTCAGAATTACTTACGCCTGCCGAGAACCGTATCCGCTATGAAAGCTTACTAATGGAGGCTAAACGCTTGCCCTTTCCATTTTTCCCTGGCTATGGTTTAGACCCTACAGGGGAATGGCCCCCGGAAAGAAATGTGCTTCTTGCGGGAATTAGTAGAGAAGAAGCAATGGAATTGGGAAAGAAGTTCGATCAAAATGCGGTTGTTTTCTCAGGAAGAATTATTTGGTTGATTCCTCCTGAATCGTCGTAAACCTCCTTTTACCCACCATTTTTAGTTTTGTGAGCATCTTCTTTTTAAACAAAAACAAGAACAATGAAAAAAAGAAGCTCTATTCCCATGTATTTTTCACTGATCCTTTTGGTTAGTTTAATTTCCTTTCAATGGATATCTAAAACAAGCCTATCCGGTAAAGTTACCGATGCTGAAACGGGCGAAGAACTTCCGTTTGCAAATGTCAAAATTGAAAAAAATGGTGTGCTCATCACTGGCACAACCACGGACCTCAACGGATTTTACGAGGTTAATCTGGAGCCCGGCACTTACGACGTAACCATTGCGTTTGTTGGCTTCGACGAGCAGCAGATCCAAGGCGTCCGGGTAATGGCTAATAAAATGAATAAACTAGACGTTCAACTTTCTGCTGGAGTAACACTAAGTGAAGTAGTTGTGATGGACTACTCGGTTCCTCTGGTTGAAGCAGAAAGTTGCAGCCAGGGACAAACCATCACCTCTAAAGAAATTCAACAGTTACCTTCCCGGAATATGGACGCCCTTTCATCTTCAACTGCTGGGCTAAAATCTAAAAAAAATAAAAAGCTCTCTAAAGCCAAACCCCGAGGCTCCAAAACCAATCCAAACAGCAATTACCTTGATGGAATACGCGTTTTAGAAATCACTGCTCCCAGAACGCTTCCTCCTCCACCACCTCCTCCGGTAATTGAAGAAGTACCCGCAGAAGAAATTGTCATTGAGGAAAGCCCCGACTTCAAAGATCAGGATATTGATGCCGAACCTCAAACGGATGAAAAGAAAAAAGAACCTGCCAAAGAACCCGAAACCGGAGAAGACTATGCCCAAATCGTAGAAAATAAATTCATCAAACCTTCTGAAGAAGCCTTTTCCACCTTCTCTATTGATGTAGACAATGCTTCCTATAGCAATATACGCCGATTTATCACCAGCAACTACAGACCTCCTGCCGATGCTGTCCGTATTGAGGAAATGATCAACTATTTTAATTATGATTATCCGCTTCCGGAAGATGAACATCCTTTCCATATCGAAACCGAATTGGGTGATTGTCCCTGGAACAAAGAGCATCACCTTCTTCAAATTGGTTTACAGGGTGATTATATTCCTTTCGAGCAGTCTCCGCCCAATAACCTCGTTTTTTTAATCGATGTATCGGGCTCCATGAGCAACCCAAATAAACTGCCTTTATTGAAAGAGGCTTTTAAAATATTAGTAGACAAACTTCGGCCTGAAGATAAAGTCAGCATAGTCGTTTATGCTGGTGCAGCAGGCTTGGTTTTACCTCCTACTTCAGGCGATAAGAAATCAACTATTAAAGATGCTATCAACCGGCTAAACGCTGGAGGTTCTACAGCGGGAGGAGCAGGCATTAACCTGGCTTATCAAAAAGCGAAGGAGCAATTGCTTCCGAAAGGTAATAATCGAGTCATTCTGGCAACAGACGGAGACTTCAATGTCGGTATTTCTAACCGGGAGGGCCTGGAAACCTTAATTGAGGAAAAAAGAGAAGAAGGTATTTACATCAGTGTCTTAGGCTTTGGCATGGGAAATTACAAAGATGACCGCCTTGAAACGCTTGCCGATAAAGGCAATGGAAATTATGCATACATTGATAACCTCGCTGAAGCTAAAAAGGTATTTTCTACAGAACTTGTCGGTACCCTGTTAACCATTGCTAAAGATGTCAAAATCCAGATTGAATTCAACCCTCAACTTGTAAACTCCTATCGCCTCATAGGATACGAAAACCGAATGTTGGCCAAAGAAGATTTTGATGACGATACAAAAGATGCAGGGGAATTGGGCTCTGCACATAGCGTCACGGCTTTGTATGAACTCGATCTAAGCAATAAAGCAGAAAAGTTGACTGAAAGGGATACTACTGTTACCATCAAATTTCGATATAAACCGCCAAGGAGTAACAAAAGTATACTAATGAAACATACTCACCTGGGAAAACCCGTGCTTTTAAAAGCCACTTCCAATAACTTTCGCTTTGCCGCTGCCGTTGCCGGATTCGGAATGTTGCTTCGAGACTCTCAATACAAAGGGAAACTGAACGCAAAAATGGTAAAAGATCTTGCATGGAACGCCAAAGGGGACGACCCTTTCGGCTATCGTTCCGAATTTATTGAATTGGTTAAAATGAGTGATAAAATTGGCGTATTTTCTTTTTCAAACCGTTAATACAGGGGAGTAAACATGGGTCATCCCATAAGGAATAAATACACGAAACGCTAAAAGTTGAAACGTTAAAGACAGTTCCACCTCTTTATTTTCGCTTTGAAAAATAAACGCGCCTACGGCGCGAAATTCCTTTGAGAGGGAGGCCGAAAGGGCTATTTTGCTTCGCAAAATAGCCCTTTCGGCCTCCCTCAAAAGAAAATATCGACGCGTAGCGGCGTAAATTTAGTTTAGGATTTCAAAAACGAGAATTGCTGTTCGGATCTATATTACTTATAGGATGACTCGTATTTACGTTCTTACAATTTTAATTCTCTTAAAGTTTTGTACCAACTACTCCCGGGGAAAATCAACAAAAACCAAATGATAATAACGACCATTATACTAAAGCCTAGCTCCATTACACTCCTCAAATTAGTAAATAGCTCTAAATTGCTTTCAGTAAGTTTATACACATCCAAATCAGCTATTCCCATCTGCCTCCGAATGAAAACCCATATCCGGAACATGAGAAACAACCAAACCAATACCAATCCTATCAGTGGGCGAAACCAATGCTTTGCCCAGGCTATAGGCGTCATCACAGAGAGTGCAATAAATAAGATGAATGGAATCGTAAAATTATCCAGGTAAAACTTATAGGCCTTATATTCCGTCTGCTTAAACTCTCCACGTTTTCTGGCCATCTTGGTTTCTCGTTCTATTTGACCTTTACTGTGAAAACCAAGCGTATACTCCGCTCTTTGCCCATCGAAGTTCTCTCTTGTAATGAAATCTGCCTTTGGATACATCAATTTCAATGCGAATAGCGAATTCCCTTTTAAAGCATTCAAGAAGATATGTTCACCCGTTGATGAACTAAAAAAAATCAACAGCCCCACATAAGTGGCTACAAATAATAATATAGGGAGAACTATACTTTTAAACATCTTCCGCTTTTTTCTTTCGGATCGCCCAGGATATCCAGAAAATCACCAATAAAATACTAAAAGAAGTAAAAAGTACAAAGCCTCCATGTGTATGCAGCAGTTCAAACGCGGAAGGGAAGTGAATACCTGAAAGAAATAGTCCCGCTATCCTTAAAATGTTCAAAAACAACAGGACAACTACTCCAATAATTAACCCCGGCCATTTCAACTTGAATGAAAGTGGAAATACTGAAATAGCAACTCCTAAAAGGGCAATTGACTCCATGCCGTCGCACCCGTTTGCCACACTTACCGAAAATTCTGAATTGGCAATAGATGATCCATCCACCTTTACTCCATACCCCAATAGGTTCAAAATAGCCCCGGCAATTTCAGATTGAAAATTCACAAAAGCAGGTAAGAATGTATTCTGATAAAAAGGAGTCAGGTATAATAAGTAAAACAAAAGCATTCCTATTGCAAAACTTAAAGAGAATCGCAAGACAATGGATTGTTTTTTCCACCAATTTACAGGACCAAAGCCCGGATTGTTACCTTCCATCTGTTTATAATATTTCGTTTATGATTATGGTAAAATATTTTCCATGTAGTTGTCTAAACCCGCAATTCTCCGTTTAGAAATCGAATTCATGCCGCTACCCCGCAGTATTTTCTTCCCAGGCAGCTGCATGGGTCAATTTTGCAGCACAAAATTGGCCTATGCAGCTGCCTGAAATAAGAATTTTTGCGCCGTAGGCGCGTTCATTTTCAACACAAGAATTGCTGAGTCTAGACAACTTCTGTATGTAAAATTAGCTAAAAGCCATCACTACACCAATTTCTTCTATTCGCTTCCTTCAAAATATTTGATAATAACCTGCCTTCAAATAAGCGCCTTCAGGAAAATTGATGGGATGATCGAGGTCGTGGAAAGTTTTCTCCTTTACCTCAAAACGGCGGTCAGTAGCATGCAAAGCTTTTTCTACTACATCAAAAAACTCCTCAGCCTGTACTCTACTGGAGCAAGAAGCTGTAAATAATATTCCGTTCTTTTGCACCAGACGAGCGGCCAATTTTGCCAATTGATGATAACTTTTAAGAGCCCTTTCTTTTTCACTATCTTTTTTTGCAAACGAAGGTGGATCAACAACAACAATATCGAATTTCCTTTGCTGTACATGCAGTTTCTCCAATGCTTCAAACGCATCCATAGTCATTATTGAGTGCCCTTTCTGACAGTTGTTGAGCTTGGCATTTTTCTGAGCCATTTCGAGAGCCTGCGCACTAATATCCAGGCTAATCACCTCTTTTGCTCCTCCGGCTAAAGCATGAACAGAGAAGCCCCCTGCATAAGAGAACACATCCAGTACTCGTTTACCCTCTGCTAGCGCCCCTATTTTCCTACGATTATGTCGATGATCGAGAAAGTAACCCGTTTTGTGCCCGTGTATAACATTGGCCGTAAACTTAAGGCCATATTCTTTAAATACGACCTCTTCATCCTCCAATTGTCCAATCACTACTGTCCCATCTTTAAGCCCATGTAACCTATCCGGCATGGCCTGGAGATTTCGGCTTAGCCTTAGAACCACCGCTTCTGCTCCACTTTTTTCTTTTAATATTGGAAGTATTTGACTCAAGTAGGGAAACCAAATCAAGGAATAGATTTTCACTACCAGGACATTTGAGTAAACATCAGCAATCAAGGAAGGCATCCCATCATTTTCACCAAAAATCAAACGATAGCTATTTGTATTGGTGCTTAAAAGAGGAAGCCGTAACTTATAAGCAGCCTCAATTCGCTGCTGAAACCAAGCCTCATCAATGGTTGCAGGTATTTTAAACTGAAGCATCTTTATGCGAATAGGAGAATCGGGATCATATAGCCCGATTCCCATGAATTTATTTTTCCGCTGGTCGAAAATGATTGCCAGATCACCCGCTTTTCCTGCTTTACTTTGCTTTGCAATGCCCGATTCAAAAATCCACGGATGACCTGCCCGTATAAACTTTTCAACTTTCGATTTCAACTTGATAGCAATTCGATCAGTAGTAATAAGAGGTAGCTTATTCTCCATTTAATTAGGTTTATACAAAATTATAAGCCCTTCATACAAAAATCATCCAACTTGACACAATCTCGAAATGATTTTGCCTAAAACAGGAGGAGTTTATAATAATTTTTATTAATTTAACAAAAAATTAAGATTCAATTAAAGAGCTTGCTTGTAGTCTATTTCATTCTTTTAAAACCATACAAAAAAAATTAAGAGCAGTTCTTTGAAAATTGGAAGGAAA
>CAZHZT010000113.1:0-18988 GCA_964537285.1 uncultured Saprospiraceae bacterium
AGAAGTTCAAATTTTTTCTATCCAACTTTTTGGCTTTTTCTGTTCTTTTGGGCAAGCCAATCCCATCCTTGTCAAGATCGTTTTCTTGCAAGCTCAAGCTAGCTGACTTTTTTAATCTTATTAATTTCGCTCTCACTCTTACTTTGATCCTTTTCTTCTTCTAAAGTATTGCTGCCCCAATCTTTGAGTTCAATTAAATACAAAACATCTGAATTAGAATCATACCAGCAAACATCCATCTCCTTTAGATTATCTTGAATGCGTTTGTAACCCTCACAACCTTGAAGCCTAAAATAATTATTATCGGGAAAATCCAACACTATTGAGCTTTCTTCAATTGCCATACTTATTAAGAATTTAACTCAATGTTTACTTCTTGATCGTACATACTAATAGCTTCATCTATTATTGAGTTCGACGGAAGTACCCCATCACTTAAGTCTTTGAAACTATTTTTTATTGGCTGACCTTTGTCTCTTTCTAGATTCCGGCAAGACACACCAATTGAATCCCTTTTAGCACAAATTGCTAATTGCTTGATCACAAAATAACTATGAGATGCTAAAAATATTTGAACTCCTGCTTTGCTCATACCAACTAACATTTCTACCATTTGTCTAACAGCTCCAGGATGTAATGCTGTTTCCGGTTCATCCATAAAAAGTATGGTGTCTTTTCCAAGTTGTCTATTTGTAATCAAAGTGGTCAAAATCCCAATTTTCTTTATCCCTTCTGCGGTTTGTTGCATAGCAAACTTTTGATTACCCTTCTTAAAAAGGAATGGTTGATCAATTTTTCCAGTTTGCTCTATTCTACCTTCAAACAATTCTTCAAGTGCCTTATTAACCGTACTTAACTCATTTGCAACTCTCCCCTTAGTCGAAGGTAAATCTAAAGATCTAATTAAATCTAAATATGTATCATCAAAGCCTACACCATAGAATTTATCTCTAATATTCCTTATATCTGAAAACGCTGTAAGTACTTCTTTAGCAGGCACAAAAATTGTGTTGATAGTATCTTGTGGTATCAAATCAATATGTTCAGTGCAATTTGGAATACTTTTTTCTGTAGTAGCTCCAAATGAGAAATACACTTGCTGCTTGTACCTTAGACTCTCATTACTTAAGGCAATATCTGCTTCAAGTCTACCTTTCCCCCCCTTTTTGAACTAAGTCACCAAGTCCATTTTTCCTTGGCATAAAGGTATTCAAGAGCTTATTTGCTAGTTCTTCCCTGAAAGATGCTTCACTTGATTTGCTTTTTATACTGTATATTTCAAGTGCTTTAACAGTCCCATACAACAATTTGAGTAAACCTGTTTTGCCTGTATCATTCTTACCAATAACCAAGTTAATTTGAGGTATATCTCTGATACTCAAAGTAGAATGAGCCATGAAGTTTTTTATCGTAACTGAATCGATCATATTTAACTTATTTGGTTGGTAATATATGCGGTTTCTGAAACTTTTTAGAATTCTTGTCGCCAACATTGCATAAATATACCAAAAACCCCATTTACATTCAACTCCCTTTAGCCATTCCTTTTTCCAATAAAAAATAATTCCCTGGAAATCAGCATGATAACCCTATGATTCCACCTCTCCAATAAACTTCCACCCTTTTCAGTAAACTTCCTGTTTACACTGCCAGCGCATCAAGCGGGGTCTTTATGTGCTTCAGATAGCGAGTGAAATTGGATGTTTTTTCTTTAAACTCACATTCAGAAACGTTGCTCATCCAAATAATAAAACCCTAACCAATCCCCTTTCTCATCGAATAGATGTACTTCTCCGGATTCCGATGCATCAATTCCTGAAAAAGAAAACGGAGCAATATCATGACTGTAAACCAGATACTGCTTGTAAAGAAAACCCGAAAATGTTGAATCCTGAAAATTTATATTGACTTGATGTAATCGCCGATACTCGTCTCGTTTTCCCTCCATATACCCCATATGATTGCTAATAATTGAGACCAGACAAAACGCCAATGCGGCTAAAGTAAATATGATTACTACGACTATATTTTTTAGTTCAAAAAAAAATTATTCACACTTCAATAACGTATCCCTAATATTCAATTAAAGCTGAAAGCTGATTTTTACATTTTATTAATAAATCAAACTTTTAGCATGAAAAAGAGCTTTACTATTTGCTTAATGTTTGCATTAACTTTAATGACAAGCAATCTGCTTTTTGGCCAATCTTCTAATACACAACTTGTTGATCATAATCGTGCTTTTGACCGCAATGGTGGTATCACGGTAAATCCGGATTGGGCGCCTTTCTACCACGGCGTTGCTTCGGGAGATCCTCTTGAAGATCGCGTAATCATCTGGACGCGTATAACTCCGGACACGATGAACTCTGGCCCTATTGATGTACAATGGAAGGTAGCTACAGATCCTGAATTGGACGATATCGTTCAGGAAGGTACTTTTACAACAGATGCAGACAGAGATTTTACGGTAAAAGTAGATGTGACGGGCTTGGATGCCGGTACTACTTATTATTACGGCTTTACCGCTTTGAGCGCTAATTCATTGACGGGTAAAACGAAAACTACTCCCACTGGAAATATCGTAGATCATCTGAAATTTGGTGTCGTTTCTTGTAGTAATTTTCAGGCAGGGTATTTTAATGGATACCGTCGTTTGGCGGAAAGAAATGATTTGGATGCGATTATCCACTTAGGAGATTATATTTATGAGTACGCGGATAGCGTCTATGGTGATGTCGAGCTTTTTGGAGAACGCCCTCTTGATCCTGCAGGTGAGATTGTGACTTTAGATGAGTATAGAACTCGTTACTCTAACTACCGTTTGGATACGGCGCTTGCTCGTGCTCACCAACAGCATCCATTCATTGCGATTTGGGATGATCATGAATCTGCGAATGATGCTTATGTTGATGGGGCTGAAAACCACGATCCAATGACACAAGGGGATTGGGAAACACGTAAGGGTGTTGCTCGCCAGGCATATTTTGAGTGGTTGCCTATTCGCGATAATGCGGAAGAGGACATTTTCAGAACATTGAAATATGGTGACTTAATGGATTTGATCCTTCTGGATACGCGTTTGGAAGGCCGTGAAGTACAAATCAATGACATCACAGATCCTGCTCTTTACGATCTTGATCGGACCATTCTAGGAGCTGACCAGTACAATTGGTTTTTGAACGAACTGGATCAATCTACTGCTAAGTGGAAAGTAGTGGCTCAACAGGTGATTTTCTCCGAGTTTAATGTAGGTTGGTTTGCTTTACTAGATCCTACCGGTTCGTTTGAAGTATATGAAAGTCTCTTTTTGGATATCTGGGATGGTTACCCGGCTGAGCGCTCTAAGATAATTAACTATATCGATGCGAATGATATTGATAATGTTGTAATCTTAACAGGGGATTTCCACTCTACTTTTGCTTATGATGTGACCGAAATTCCAGCGGATTTACAAGTTGTACCTACTCCACTTGGAGACCTTCCGGTTTATTTTCCCAGCCAAACTTATGACCCTGCTACAGGAAGTGGTTCTGTAGCTGTTGAATTTGCTACTCCAAGTGTAACTTCTGCTAACTTTGATGAGAATTTGGATCCTGTTACTTCAGCGATCGTTGAAAATTTCATCAATTCTGTTATTCCTGTTAATGACACCGTAAATATCGGTAATCCAAACCCGCATATGAAGTATACTGATTTGGATCAGCATGGTTATTATATTTTGGATATCAAATCAGATACTGCGCAAGCAAACTGGTACTTTACAGAAATTGGTCAGGTAGTAGATGCAGAAACCTTCGGAGAGGCTCATTTTACACTTGATGGTGAAAACCACCTTAATCCGGCTGCAGGTGAAAGTGCTCCAAAGGCAGTACAAGATATTCCGGCTCCTCTTAATCCGCCGGCTTTTGTTTCTTCTTTGAATAATCCTTCAAAGTCAAGAGATTTCGCGGTACTTTCAGTATATCCGAACCCATTCTCTTCAGTGAATACATTGAACTATGTAATCAATAAGTCGGCGAATGTACGCATTGGCTTATATGACACGAATGGTCGTTTGGTGAAGCAGTTGTTCGAGCAGAACCTTCCTAAAGGTTCTTACACCTTGGTTACTTCGTCAGAAGGTCTGGAAAATGGAATTTATGTTTACAAGATTGAAGTTGGTAATCAAGTAGATTACCAAAAGGTAGTAGTGAAGAAATAGATAAGTTTTGTAAACGCCAAAAAAAACGGGGCCGCTATGATTCAAAGAATCATAGCGGCCCCGTTTTTTTTGGCGTTTACAAAACTTATCTATTTCTTAAGTCCAGAATTTGCTAGAGTCAATAGAATTTTATGGAATATCGTTAAGAATCCCCTTAAATTTAAACCAAAATTAATGATAATGGCAAGAAGATTGAAAATAACCGGATTTGCACGTTTTTTCCTTTTTTTACTCATCGCCGGGCCTTTGGCCTATTTAGGCGCTTCTTATTACAATGGTGAGGATGGCTTGGAAAATATCAAGTCTCTTTTTAATAATCAAAATTCCGAATCTACTACCGTAGAGAAAAGGGAAGATAGCAGTACCGAAGAAAGAAGTGATATTTACGATGGTACCATTGAGCGTCTGAAGGATGAATTGGAGTACAAGAATCGTCGTTTGGATAGCTTGTTCGAGGAGAATGTCGACCTTAAAAAGCGTTTAGAAGCGTTGGAAATACAATTAAATGATTAAAAAATAAACAAACGAATCAGCTTCCAGCTGATTCGTTTGTTTATTTTTAATCATTAGTTCTTCGACATAAATTGTGAAAAAATGGAACTTCAAAATGATAAGCCTTTCAGCCACAAGGGCATTCAATGGGTATCATTTTGAAGTTCCACACAATTTGTCAAAGAACGTAATCATTTAATTCTAGACAGATTCATGGATTCATCAAATGCATCTTCATTATCGGCATAATGGATAAGAAACTTTTGAAGTTCTTCGGTAGAGGCCGTAAGGATGATATTGCCGTCGCCCGTTTTTTCATGTTTTATTAGCGTTGGATCCTGTTCGAGTAAGTCAGATAAGAAACTAATGTCGAATGCACTAACCTGCATTGTTCCGTCCGTTCTGGCTTCGAATTTCAAGAAGTTATGAGTGGCAATGAAATAGGCAAGTGTCCCCATTTCTAATTCCATTTTTTCAGAAGGGACAGGCATTAGATCCAGGAAATATATGCCATCCAGGTCAACGAGAAAGGCTTCGTAAAGGAATGCTTGCTCATCGTCAAAATGCGTGAGCAAATAACCTTTTTCCGCATCTGGATTTTTTTCAAACCTCCAACGGCTATCATCATTCATCAGCCACTCTCCCTCTAGCTCATTCATCACTACTTTGTTGTTATCCGTGTAGATTGGATGCAGTGAACTAAGACAAGCACTAAAAAGAAGAGCTAAAACACTTAATAACCATAGCTTTTTCATAAGTCAATGTTTTTCATACACAATTTTATGCTTCCAATAGATTTCCTGTTACCAGAACGAATTAATTTTTATTTTCTGATAGAGCGAGCAGGTTTATTTAGATTTTCTTTCTATATTGATAGGAGATAAAATGGTAGTGTAGCACAGTCGGAATATCATACATTTTATAACACTACCAATAAAATTAACTACTTAAGGGATCAGGAAAATAATACCCTACCCATTTTACTTGTCCTTTTTTCCTCAGGCTGTGTTGGAAAGCCTCGCCGTACCTTTGGGTCCCGAAGGCATTCGGGACAAGTTATGCCTACGTTTTCCGCCTAGCCTGAGAAAAAAATTACTTCGCAAAATTTGGGTAGCTTATTAATTGCCTAATCCCTAAAACAAAAGGGGCTTTCAATGATCAACTGGAAAAAATCTACCTGGAAACGAGAGATCACGATCTATGATGACGAATTAGCTGTCGGAAAGATTGTTTTTGATAAAATGTGGGGCTATAATTCTAAAATACAATGGAATAACCTTCACTTCTCTACAGAAGTTCAAGGGTTTTGGCAACGTAAAATCCTTTTTTTCTGCGAAGATTATGTGGATCGACCTCTCTACGCCACTCTAAGTTTAAACACCTGGCGTAATGGCGGTAAAATTGAACTGAGGGATAAGGAAGTATATCACTGGAGTTACGATAACTTTTGGCATACACGCTGGAAAGTTACAAATCAATATAAAGAAGTCTTGATCAAATTTCAAGACCGTACCACGCTTGCCATGAAAGGAGAAGTATATAATTATCTCGAAGATACACTCAACTCAGAAAATGCAGATACCCTGGTTATCGTTGGCTTATTTGCATCCTACCTCTATCGGGAGTCTGCTGCCAGCGCTGGGGCAACTAGCTAAGTTCACGGATTGTGGCAATATAAATTAGACTTGCTCTGTAGCTGCTCTTGGGAAGGAGCTATTTTGGGAGAGAGGCAGGCTACTGCCTGCCTCTCTCCAAGTAAAACCCCTTCTCAAGAACAGCGATAAAATGCAATGCACCCCATCAGCAGCTACAGAACAAGTCTATTGACTTTATTCTTTCTCGTAACATCCAATGTCCGGATTATTGGCATCACGCATCTTGTTTTCAAGGTCAATGCTTATATCAATAGGAAGGGCCATGCCCTCTGCAACCGAAAGGGAATCTAATTGATAATCATCCCCCTGAGCGTTTTTGAATAAAGGTTCTTGTGGATCAGGATTAAGACAGGGGCTACAAAAATCAAAAAAGTCAGGATAGGCATCTTCTTCCAATAAATCCGTTACCCGGACAATGCAGTGGTCAAAGGAGTAATTTAAATCGCCGGGTGTTTCGGTGAAATCACTGAGGTCAACTTCGTCAAGCCTGGAGCCGTACACAATACAATTAGTGAAGCTGGCTTCTAAAGGGTTGGTTCGGAATTCTGTACAAAATTGATCAAGGCATAATCCATTCGATAGTGATAATGCTGAAGCATCAACTCCATAGGAAGCCATTGTGCAATAGCGAAATTGATAATTTCCACCATAAAGTAGATTTACGCCTGATGCGCTATTATTATAGATCAGACAATTATCCGCTTGTATTTCTGAATGGATGCCAATGATCCCATTGCTACTCGTATTAAAAATTTGACAGTTTTGCATGTTTACCTGGCAAGCTGAATCCACTGCTACTCCAAATAAGGCATTTTTTACAGTAGTATATTGAAGACTGTTCTCCCGAGAGCCTCCGGTAAAAAGAAGGCCGTACCATTGCCCCGGGATGTCATCAAAAGATTCTTCTAATCGATCGCCTTGAAAAACGACTGGATTTTCTGCGGTTCCTTCCGTTCTGATTTTCCCTTGATTACTGACCCAAATCTGCCCGTCATTGTATGAAAAGGAAGTGCCGTCGGCATTTTCTCCACGTACCAAACCGCCATGTATGTAAATTTGCTTTCCTTCCGGAATAACTAAGGTGCAGGAATCCACTACTAAAATGCCATATATGACATAAGGCTTCTCATCATCGAAAACGAATTCTCCAAAATCACAAGATAACAGGGCAATATTTCCTCCACTCAGCCTGGAGGGGAAGTAGTTGGCGTTTTGTCCCCAGGCTTCAAGAGCTACTTCTTGCTCATTTCCGTCGGTTTCAAAAATGATCTTATCGTCAATCACAAAAGGGCTGACTGAAAGTGGATTGTCGGGGTCAATAGTGACCTCAGCAAAAATATACAAACTGTCTTCTGCCGCAATATCTACATCTCTAAGGTCATTCCCTGAGATTCCATCTACATTGAGCCTGAAAAAACTTTCGCTGCTGTTCGCTACCCGAATTCGATTAATGCGAATATTTTCCTTTTTATTATTGTAAACTTTCAATATGCGGGTAGCCGAACCCAATTCCGTAAATACAGTGTCAAAAAAAATGGTATCCCGGGAAAAGGACAGATTGATATCATTGGTTGTGAAATCCTCTTCCTTGATGCAACTGCTTAATATTAAAGCAAATAAGGAAGATAATATAAGGATGTATGAAGTTTTATATCGCAGACTCATGTATTAAAATCTAGGCTTAAAAAATAGATAAAAACAAGTTCGAGATGTTGGATGGAGCCGATTACCTCTGGCAATCGGCTCCATCCAACATCTCGAACTTGTTTTTATCAACGACGAAAGTATAAAATTTCCTATAAGTCCACTTGGTAAAAATTACAATTTGGGGAAAATGTCCCAGAGGCAACACCCAAAGTTCTTAAGATAATGTTAATTTTGGCCATTCATTACAAAACAGTATATGACCAAATCCATTATCGATGTAATCATACCTGCTTATAACGAAGAAGCCTCTATTGGACGGGTACTGCAGGATATCCCCAAGTCTATAGTCCGGGAAATCATAGTATGTAACAACGCAAGTAAAGATGCTACGGCAGCGGTTGCTGCCGCAAACGGAGCGACAGTAGTTGATGCTCCTCAAAAAGGCTATGGCAGCGCCTGCCTTATGGGAATTGCTCATTTACGTAAAAAAGAACCCGATCATCAGCCTGACATAGTTGTCTTCCTGGATGGCGATTACTCGGATCATCCGGAAGAAATGCCTGAAGTAATCAAACCCATAGAAAAAGAAGGTGTTGATATGGTCATTGGGTCAAGAGCTTTGGGGAATATGGACAAAGGGGCGATGATGCCTCAACAGATATTTGGGAATTGGCTGGCGACTAATTTAATACGGATTTTATACAAATATCATTTTACTGATCTTGGCCCGTTCAGAGCGATCAAGTACGAAAAATTGATCGAATTGGATATGCAGGATAAAGATTTTGGCTGGACAGTGGAAATGCAAGTGAAAGCAGCAAAATATAAGTTAAAATGCGCAGAAGTACCGGTTAAATATCGAAAACGCATCGGTATTTCTAAAGTTTCTGGTACACTTAAGGGGACTATCCTTGCAGGGCACAAAATTTTATGGATCATTTTTAAACTGCTTTAACTTCTATGGCATGATGTGGATTGCATATTTTTTACTAATTATCTATCTGTCGGCATTATTTTACATCACTGTATATTGCCTCTTTCAGTTCCATTTACTGTATCAATACAATAAATCTCATCGGGCTAATAGAAAAGAAAAAGAGGAGGCTTATGTTCTAAATGGAAACCGCCCATTCGTGACGATTCAACTTCCTATTTTCAATGAAATGTATGTAGTAGAACGCTTAGTGGATAATATTGTCGAGCTAAAATATCCTAAAGAGCGTTTTGAAATTCATATTTTGGACGATTCCACAGACGAAACCGTTGAAATCAGCAGGCGTAAAGTAGAAGAGTACAAAGCAAAAGGGTTTCAAATCGAATTATTTCATCGGGTAGATCGTCAGGGGTTCAAAGCGGGCGCTTTGAAAGATGCTATGAAACATGCAAAAGGAGAGTTTATTGCTATTTTTGATGCGGACTTTCTGCCACGCCCCGAATTTCTGCTAGAAACAATTCCTTATTTCCAGGATGAGAACGTGGGGGTAGTTCAAACGCGCTGGGAACACCTTAATCAGGATTATTCGGTTTTAACCCGTATGCAGGCGATGCAACTCAATGTGCACTTCACTGTTGAACAAAAAGGACGAGCTGCCGGCAATTACTTCCTACAATTTAACGGAACTGCCGGCGTTTGGCGAAAAACAACTATCGAAGATGCAGGGGGCTGGGAGGCCGATACCCTTACCGAAGATCTCGACCTGAGTTATAGAGCTCAGTTAAAGGGTTGGCAAATCAGGTATCTTGAAAACGTGGGTTCTCCAGCTGAGCTTCCGGCAGAGATGAATGCCCTGAAGTCTCAGCAATTCCGCTGGATGAAAGGGGGCGCCGAGAATGCACGTAAATTGTTGCCCACAGTATGGCGGTCGTCTCACCTGTCTTTTTCCCAAAAATTACACGCGACCAGTCATTTAATGGCGAGTAGTATTTTTCTTTTTGTTTTTATTGCGGGGGTATTTAGTGTACCTCTATTGTTCTTGCTTAATGAATTAAACTTTGATACTAAAATTCTTACGCTCTCGCTTTCCGGGCTATTGTCGATCATTTTGATTTACTACGTAGCCAATGTCAACACCAAAATCCATCGGCAGCCTTATTTGAAAATGTTTTTTAAATTTATTTTTCTCTTTCCTCTTTTTCTGGCGCTGTCAATGGGCTTGTCTTTACATAATTCAGTAGCGATTTTGCAGGGGTACGTAGGGAAGCAATCGCCCTTTGTTCGAACGCCCAAGTTTAATATTAAGACTATTGCCGACTCATTTAAAAAGAGTAAGTACCTTGTGAAGAAGTTATCATGGACTACTGTTATAGAGGGGTTATTAGCCATTTATTTTTTTATGGGGGTAGTATTCGCTTTATATTTAGGTGAAAATTCTTTTGTCATCTTTCATTTGATGTTAATGATTGGATTCGGAACAATTTGTTATTATTCGATTCGGCACCTAATGTTGAAGTAGTTGATTATTAAGCTACCTTGCAACATCACTCTACAAATTTATGTTGAACCGCATTTTCTCACTCCTTACCATAGCCACTGCTCTAATCCTCATCCTTCCCAGGCTGCTTGCTGATGGCATGTTCATGGACGGATTGATCTATGCTACACTGGGGCACAATTTAGCTGAAGGCAGAGGAAGTTTCTGGTATCCGCATTTTTCTCAAGGGCTTTTTCCGAGTTTTCATGAGCATCCGCCTTTAGGTTTTGGTATTCAGGCGCTGTTTTTTCAACTTTTTGGAAGTTCCATCTATGTTGAGCGATTTTTCTCGCTATTCACCGCAATGGTTTCGGCATTTTTAATGGTTCGCCTTTGGAAAAAAGCAGGAGGAGAGGCTGCCTATTGGTGGCTGCCTGTTTTATTTTGGGTAATTACACCTTTGGTTCATTGGTCGTATGCCTGTAATATGTTGGAGAATACATTGAGTGTTTTTACCCTTGGGGCGATCCTTTGTTATTGGATATTTAAGGAGAAAAATAGTCTGTTCTATCTGGTTTTGGGGAGCTTATTAATCATTGGAGGATTGTTAACCAAAGGCTTTCCGGCACTTTTCCCTTTGGCTTTCTTCTTTTTGGATTGGCTTATAAACAGGGATCTGTCTTTTATAAAAATGGCTTTAGTAAGTATCGCGGGAACAGTAATCGTAATCGGTGGCGTTTGTCTTATGCTTTGGCTCATCCCGGATGCTTTTGACAGCTTGAGCATTTATTTCAAAACGCAATTCATGGAGAGCTTAAAAGGAGAAAGGGTCGTGAAGTCGCGGCTCCATATTTTAGGAGTGCTTTTCCGGCAATTGCTGCCTATGTTAATTGCATTTCTGGCGTTTTGGGGAAGCATAAGGATTTTTAATAAAAGTTTCTTTGCTGACAATTGGGTCAACAAACAGGCGTGGCTAATGCTCTTAATTGGAGCTTCGGCCTCCTTGCCGATAATGGTGAGCCCAAAACAATTAGGGTTTTACATTGTGCCGTCTGTTCCTTATTTTGCATTGGGGATAGCGCTTTTTTGTGCCCCTGTTTTGAAGCATTGGATTAGTCGCATTTCCCTGGAAGAAAGCCGTTTTAAGCCCTTTTTAAGTTTTGCCTGGTTAGTTGTATTTCTCGCACTCTTATTAGGAATAAGAGGCTTAACCAGAACCAACAGGGATGCCCGTATGCTGGACGATGTATACGCGATTGGAGCAAGACTTCCGGAAGGTACAGTCCTTTCACTTCATGAAGAGCTTTACAAGGAGTATGGATTAATGGGCTATTTCGCCCGGTATTTTTATATCAGCCTGGACCGGGAAGATAAGGATCATGATTATTTTCTTGTTCCAAAATCCGTTGAAGTTGATGCCAAATATGAGCTCATGCCCTGGAATTTAGATGTTTACAAAATCTACAAAAAACGAAATGCCGGACACTAAAGATATTACCCCCCGGTGGTGGGCAGCTGCCGGGGTAATGATAATATGCACTATTGGGCTCGGTTTTGGCGTAAGCCAGAGTAGTTTTGGTAGGATAATGCTTTATTTTATTCCCTTTTTTGGACTTTATAGCTGGGTAAGTGTAAAAGTAGAAAGGGAGACAACCTTAAAGTTTTTTATTGCGCTGGCCATTTTGCTTCGACTAATCCTGGTGTTCAGCCTTCCTCAGCTGTCTGATGATATTTATCGGTTCATTTGGGATGGGAACATCTGGTTGAAAGGAGGGAATCCCTTTGATATGCTTCCTTCAGCCTGGGTTAGCGAAAATGGGCAAGTTGTTAATCCCTTTGATCGCGAGATTTTTGAGCGGCTGAACTCGCCGGATTACTTTACTATTTACCCACCTGTTAATCAATTGGTATTTATCCTATCCGTTTGGTTGATTCCCAAAAGTGTGTTTGGTAGCGCATTGATTATGAAAAGCTTTTTATTTGCTTGCGAGTTGGGAACGATCCGTTTATTATGGGAATTACTGCCAAAGTTTAAAATTGAGCGCCGGCAAATGTTATGGTATGTGCTCAACCCTTTGATTATTGTAGAGATTTGCGGGAACTTACACTTTGAAGGAGCTATGGTGTTCTTCCTGCTACTGAGTTTATGGTGGCTCACTAAGCAAAAATTAGTGCTGTCGGCTTTGGGCATGGCGCTATCGGTGGCTTCTAAGTTGCTTCCATTGATGTTTTTACCCTTCTTAATTCGAAGGCTGGGTTGGAAAAAAAGTTTGATTTACTTCAGTGTTGTGGGGATAGCTCTTGCTGCCATGTTTCTTCCTTTATTCAGCGAGCTATTCATTGCGAACTTCCGGCAAAGCCTGGACTTATATTTTCAAAAATTTGAGTTCAATGCGAGTCTATACTACCTGCTTCGCTGGGTAGGTTTTCAATGGAAAGGCTACAATATGATCGCTGATTTTGGGCCGCTATTGGCGGTCGGAGTCTTTATTGGCATTTGGATAATGGTATTTTTAGAAAAAAGCCCTCGTCTGGAAACACTGCCTCTAATGATGCTTTGGGCGATTTGCTTGTATTTGTTTTGTGCGACTACGGTTCATCCCTGGTATGTTAGTTTGCCATTGATTCTTTGCGTTTTTACGCCCTTTAGATTCCCGGTGGTTTGGTCGGGTTTGATTATGTTGACGTATGTAAATTATAGTTATTCGGAATATTATGAGAATTTGTGGGTAGTA
Source organism: uncultured Saprospiraceae bacterium (assembly GCA_964537285.1). GTDB lineage: Bacteria > Bacteroidota > Bacteroidia > Chitinophagales > Saprospiraceae > CAZHZT01. Next base: position 13,145 of record CAZHZT010000113.1, read on the forward strand.
GGGGGAGAGTATTTGGCCGTATTCTTATTTTTAGGGTGGGAGTTGAGGAAGATTAGGCAGACCTTCCCATTGGAAGTACCAACAGCCAAATAACATTCCCTATGGCTTCGAAATTTCCAAATCTCCATCTATTAATCTATCCTACCGGCCATTTCGTATACTCTTTTCTGCCGATAAAGAAAAACATTTTATCTTCGTACCATAATTACAGATCCTGGTACACTCAGATCGTTTCCCATGTTGATCTCATTTCAATGATTTGGGGAAACCTTTTTCGCCCTACAGTTTTATTTATCCACCAAACAACATTCTGACCAACTATGGCATTATTAAAAATTACCAACCTAAACAAAACCTATCCAAATGGGGTGAAAGCCCTGGATAGCGTGAATCTTGAAATCCCTAACGGAATGTTTGGCCTTCTTGGGCCAAATGGGGCAGGAAAATCTTCACTAATGCGTACAGTGGCTTGCCTTCAAGAGGCGGATTCAGGAACCGCGATGTTCGATGACCTGGATATCTTGAAAAACCCTAAAGAACTCCGCAAGATCCTGGGATATCTGCCTCAGGAGTTTGGCGTTTACCCAAGGATTACGGCGATGCAGCTGCTAGAACATATTGCCGTATTGAAGGGCATCACTAAGCGAAAAGAGCGAAAAGAACTGGCTGAGTACCTACTCCAAAAAGTGAATCTCTACGATCAGCGAAATATCAATGTGAAGAGTTTTTCAGGAGGGATGAAGCAGCGTATCGGCATTGCTCAGGCACTTATTGGTGATCCCAAATTAATCATTGTTGATGAACCAACAGCTGGTTTGGACCCCGGTGAGCGCAATCGATTCCATAATCTGTTAGCTGATGTGGGGGAAGAAGTGGTTATCATCTTATCCACCCACATCGTGGATGATGTGCGGGAGCTTTGCACAAACATGGCCATTATGAACAAAGGGGCAATTGTATACAGTGGAGCTCCAAATGATGCATTGGATGAACTCGCTGGCCGGGTATGGGAGTGTATCATTGAACGTTCTGAGTTAGAAGAATTCAAATCCAATTACAATATCATCTCTGAGAAAATGATAGGAGGAAAAATGGTGGTTCATGCTTTGGCTGGTAGCAAGCCCGCTCCTTCTTTTGAGGCCGTGCCACCTAATCTGGAGGATGTATTTTTCAATAAAATTCATCAATTGAACCCGATTCACTAACCCTAAAACCGCGCATGATATGTTTTTGGAATTTTTTAAACTAGAACTTCGCCGTGCAGTCAGGCAGCCCCTGGTTTATGTGTTTTTGGGAGTGTTTGCTCTGCTTACTTTTGCGGCAGTGGTAAGTGACAATGTACGAATTGGCGGGGTAGTTGGGATTGTACACAGGAATGCACCTCATGTGGCGTCCATCTATGCGGCCATTTTAAGCTTATTTGGAGTGTTACTGGCTGCTGCATTTTTCAATAATGCAGCATTAAGAGATTATCGTTTTAAATTTAATGAAATTCTTTTTAGTACGCCTTTAAATAAGGCATCCTACTTTTTTGGTCGTTTTGCAGCGGCACTGATCTTGGCAACGGTTCCTTTGATGGGAGTGTTTTTAGGCATGATGCTGGGGGCGGCCTTGGGGCCGGTCTTCAACTGGATGCCGGCAGAGCGTTTTGGCCCTTCGCCTATTGGAACATTTTTTAATAGCTACTTTCTCTTTCTATTGCCAAATATGCTATTGGCAGGAGCACTTATCTTTACTTTGGCCAGTTATTTTCGCTCGACTGTAGTGTCCTTTGTAGGGGCTTTAGGAGTAATCATGGCCTATTTTATTTCGCAAACATTGATGAGCGACATAGATAATGAAACCATTGCCGCTCTGGCCGATCCATTTGGGATTTCAGCATATTCAGTTGATAGTCGTTATTTTACACCTGCTCAAAAAAATCAGCAAGGCGCATCATTTGCAGGCTTGCTTTTGCAAAATCGTTTGATTTGGATGGCTGTGAGTATAGGGATAATTACGTTGTCTTATCTGGGCTTTTCATTTAAAACCCGGGCTAGAAAAGGTAAGCAAAAGAAAGCGAAAAAAACTAAAAAGACACCACAAGTGCTGAGTCAGCCTGTCGTAAGTCAGGTTTTTGGGGCGGGCACGACCTGGGCACAGTTCGTTAGCTTTTTGAATATCAGTTTTTGGGATATTATCCGGAGTAACGTATTCCGCATATTATTTTTCTTCACTTTTATACTCTTTATAACAAATATTTGGGGAGGCTTCGAATATTTTGGACTTCAATCTTACCCCGTCACGTATAAAATGTTAGGAGCAATTGCCGGAAATACGGAATTATTTTTATTCATCATCGCCGTATTCTTTAGTGGAGAGCTAGTATTTAGAGATCGGGAATCGGGTATTTCGGAAGTGATCGATGCTTCTCCGCACTCTGGTGCGGCTTCCTTATTTGGGAAATCCCTGGCGCTTACAGGCGTAATGAGTCTTCTTTACTTGCTTGTAATGGGAGCTGCGGTTCTTTATCAGCTTATTAATGGCTTTACAAATGTTAAACTGGATGTTTACTTTCAGGATTTCCTGCTGTATCATTTCCCGGCATATTTAGCTACAGTGCTGGTTTTTATGTTTATCCAGGTGCTAGTGAATAATAAATATCTGGGGTATTTTATTTCTCTCATTCTGGTTATTGGGTTAAGTATTATTTTCTCGATTTTACGCATCGAAACCAATATGCTTGATCTGGCTGCTACGCCTAGTTTGCCTTATTCTGATATGAGCGGCTTTGGGCCGGTAGTCACTGCAGTGAATTGGTTTAATGCTTACTGGGTACTCTTCGGTATTTTCCTCATTTTCATTGGAGGGCTCTTCTGGATAAGAGGTAGAGATACCCAGTGGAAACAACGCTTGAAGTTGGCTGGAAACCGGTTTTCAGGAACTTATCGTTGGTTGACTATTGGAAGCGGAATCCTGTGGTTGCTCGTAGCTGCCTGGGTTTACTACAACACTCAAATTCTTAATCCCTATAAAAACTCCAAGCAGGTAGAACTCGATAGGGTGGAATATGAAAAGACGTACCGGAAATTCAAAGACGCTCCTCAATTGACGATCACGGATGTGAAGTATCAAATTGATATTTTTCCGGAAGTGCGTGATGCATACACCGTAACAGATTTAGTAGTAAAAAATAAAACAAATGTTCCTATTGATTCCCTGCACTATATTCTTATAGATGACTGGGATATTGAAATAGACCTTCCCAATGCCGAGGAAATTTATTGGGATGAAAAGCTGAATTACAAGATCTTTCGATTGAATGAGCCGCTTATGCCTGGCTCAAGTATTTCTTATAAAATTAACTCGAACTACATTAGTAAGGGGTTTGAAAATGAAGTAAGCAATACTTCTATCCTGGAGAATGGCACTTTTTTCAATAATGCTTCTTTCTTACCAAGTTTTGGATATAATGATGGATATGAGCTTTCTGACCGGAACAAACGTAAAAAATATGACTTGCCAGAGCGCTTACTAGCTCCACCGCTTCAAAGAGATTGTTCAGATGCATGTAAACTCAATTATTTGACCGAGCGTACCGCTGATTGGGTTAATGTAGAAACCGTCATTTCAACTTCTTCTGATCAATTAGCCATAGCTCCGGGGTCATTAATAAAAGAATGGCAGGAAAATGGCCGCAATTATTATCGCTACAAGGTAGATCACCCTTCGGTCAATTTTTACTCCTTTATTTCGGCCAGATATGAAAAAGCTCAACGGGATTGGAATGGAGTATCTTTGGAGGTTTACTATGATGAAGAGCATTCAGTTAATGTAGAGGGGATGCTGGATGCCATTGAGAAATCATTAAAGTATTATACTGAAAATTTCGGTCCATACTTTCACAAGCAGGCCCGTATTATTGAGTTCCCAAGGTATGCAACTTTTGCTCAGGCATTTCCCGGTACGATGCCTTATTCCGAGGGTTTTGGCTTTATCATCAACCTGGAAGATGAAGAAGAAAAGAACAATGTAATCGATGCGGTCATTGCCCATGAAATGGCCCATCAATGGTGGGCGCATCAGGAAATTTCGGCCAAAATGGAAGGTGGAACCATGCTCACTGAAAGTCTTGCAGAATATTCTTCCCTAATGGTGATGAAACAAGAGGCGGATCCAGTGAAAATGAAGGAGTTCCTGAAGTATGACTTCAATCGTTATTTGCGAGGGCGAAGTAGTGAGAGTTATAAAGAACTCCCTTTGTATCGTGTGGCCAATCAGTCTTACATTCATTATGGCAAGGGCAGTGTGTTGCTCTATGCCCTACAGGATTATATTGGAGAAGATAGTGTGAATTTGGCTTTAAGAGAGTTTCTGGAAGCTTTCCGGTACAAAGAACCTCCTTATCCTACTTCTTTAGATTTGCTTAAGAGCCTGGAGAGTAAGGTGCCTGATTCATTGAATTACATCATGGAAGATTGGTTCGAAAAGATAACGCTCTATGATTTGCGTTTGAAGGAAGCTTCTTATCAACCATTGGAAAATGGTAAATACGAACTTAAAATGCATATCTCTGCTAAACAAATCGAAGCAGACTCTGCCGGTAATGAAAGCCCTCTTCCAATCGATCACTGGGTAGATATCGGAGCCTTTAAAGACAGAGAGGAGAAGGAGCTAATCGCCCGTGAACGCGTAAAGATCGATCAGGAAGAACAAACGATCAAAATGATAGTCGATGAAAAGCCTTATAAAGCGGCTGTGGATCCTGTTCGGATCCTAATTGAACGCGTAGTGGAGGACAATGTGAAAGTGGCAGAAGAAATTGAGTAATGAGTTTTAGCTTTTAAAATCAAGTTTGGGGGTTCAATGCTTTAGGCATTGAACCCCTTAAAATTTGTGGAGTAGATTTTATAGTTGGTGTTATAAAAAAAAATATTTAAAATAATTTGTTTTAAAATATTTTTTTATTATTTTTGATCTAAAAAAATATGCCAAATGAAATACACCAAAGACACGACAAGTTCTTCAAGAAGAACTTCAAAGATGTCGATATTGCCCGGGATTACATCATCAATTTTCTGCCAGCAGAAATTGTGAAAAACCTGGATCTGTCTACTTTAAAGCTTGTGCCAAATGATTTCATTTCGGAATCCTTTCGAAAATTTTATACTGATGTATTGTATCAATGTGTATACAAAGGACAAAATATCTACATATCGCTCATCTTTGAGCATAAAAGCAAACCTCCGGAATATCCCCACATCCAACTATTATCCTATGCTCTTGAGATCTGGCAAGATCAAATTCAAACTAAAAAACCACTTACTCCGGTATTTCCTATGTTGCTGTATCATGGCAGAGAAGAATGGGAGCTAAAACCGATGGAGGATTATTTCCCCATTATGGATGATTTTCTCAAAAAATTCAATCCATTATTCGACATCCATTTTGTCTCAACCAATAATTGGAGTGACGAAGCTCTTATGGCACTTAAGGCCCTCAATTCACAGGGCTTGACCAATGTTCTATTGGCTCTCAAATATGTATTCGATCCTGCTTTTATTGAAGCACATTTTGAATTATTTTTTGTAACTTCATCTTCAACAATTTTACCCGGGAACCTCGTAAGACGACTTTTTGTTTATCTTACAAATAATATTTCCGTAACAAAAGAAAAAATTGAAATCATGACTGCTAATTTGAATGAACCTATAAAAGAGAAAGTGCTAAGTACCTATGAGCAAATTGTTCGGAGCAGCTGGCAAGAGGGAGATGATGAAAGAGCCATAATTGTCATCAAACACTTAGCAGAGAAAGACTTTTCCCTGGAAGATATCGTCGAAATTTCTGGGAAAAGCGAAGCAT
>CAZHZT010000114.1:0-18923 GCA_964537285.1 uncultured Saprospiraceae bacterium
CAACTCTGCTGCGCTTGGCTTATTGCTAAATGCCACTACGTTTTGAGGGGATACTTAAAATATTCTTAAAGCTCCCCAATGCAAGCTGTTAAATCTCGTTAAACCCAACAGTACTCTTTCAAACAATCTGTTAAAAGGGTTTCCTTTTAAAAAAGAAATCAATATCTTTATGAAGGTTTTAAAGTAATGAGTTCCTAAAACTCATTGCAACTAAAGCCAAATCATCAAAATGAAATAACTTATGAAAAAATGCTGCCTACTGCTTCTTTCTTTATCATTCATCCATTTATCTCTTGTTGGCCAAAAGGTCATAACCGTCAAAGGAGAAGAACAAATTGAAATTCTCCCCTCCATGTCACAAGATCAAGCGTGGGAAAAATGTATCATGCTCGCCAGAATCAATGCTCTGGAAAATGCTTTTGGCCGAGCTATCTTTCAGGGTAATTCTACGTATATCGAAAACAAACAAACCGGCGAGCGGATCGAAAGCAAAACCAAGTTCCTTTCCATCGGCGATTCCTATGTAAATGGCGAGTGGCTGGAAGATAAAAAACCGCCTTCCTGTGAAGTAATTAAGGTGAAAAACGGCAGGGACATTATGAAATGCTCTGTAGTTGGTCGAGCACGGGAAATACCTGATGATCGGATAGAATTCGAATTATTACCGCTCGACTGCCCTGAGAAGCGCTGCCAAACCGAAGCATTTGTAAACGAGGAACCTTTTTACAGCTATTTCAAAAGCCCCGAGGAAGGTTATCTGGCTATTTACTTAACGGATACCAGCAATGCCTACTGCCTGTTGCCTTATGAAGGCATGACGGGCAGCTATGTAAAGGTGGAACAAGATAAAGAGTACATTCTGTTTTCAGCTACCAATGCCCATGATTACTGGGAAAATGTCAGCATTATTGATGAGTATGCACTCACGCTGGAAAACCTGGATAGCCCTTTAGAGTTGAACAAAATATTCGTCCTTTTTTCCAGAACCCCTTTTGACAAGCCTGGCTTGATTGACTCTATTGAGGATTTTACCTTGCCTCGTTATTTGCCTGCTGAAGACTTCCTGCGCTGGCTGAGTAAATTGAGAATTAAAAATCAGGATGTCCAGGTCGAACAAAAAGTCGTGAGTATTAAAAATGCAAACTAATAACCCGATGAAGAAAATACTTTATATTTTTATCTTTATTTGCTTAAGCACCAACTATGCATCTTCTCAGGATACTTATGAATGGCTTACCCCCTTGCAATACTCAAAAGCCAATTCTTTCAGCGAAGGCCATGCATTAGCTTTAAAAGATGGCAACTTGTATAGGATAGATACGACAGGTGAAACATGGAAGCTTCTGAGCGATAATTTTCTGCAATTGCGCAATTTAAAGGAAGGCCTGGCAGCCATTTTTATTTCAGAGGGCTGGAGCTCTCATTGGGGATATATTGATAAGAAGGGTTTAATGCCTTTTAGGTATCAGTTTGAAGCCGTAGGTGATTTCTCTGAAGGTTTTGCCGCTGTAAAAAGAGGAAAATGTTTTTTTATAAATAAAAAGGGAGAGAACGCATTTAAAACCCAATATAAAGGGGTACGTCCTTTTTCTGAAGGCCTGGCTCCCGTTTTCAATGGCCGATACTGGGGTTATATCAATAAAAAAGGGGAATTTGCTGTCGGAGCTAAATATGAAGAAGCTCGTCCTTTCCATGAAGGCCTGGCCGTTGTTAAATACCGGGGTAAATGGGGCTTTATTAATCAGAAGGGCAGTTTTATCATCCAACCTCGTTTTGCCCTTGAACCTACTCTTTTCAGCGAACAAAAATCGTTCGTCTATGAAAATAAAAAATGGAAATTTATTGATACTACAGGCAAAACAGCCTTTGATTTTCCATACGATTATGCCGAACCCTTTTCGGAGGGCCTGGCTGCCGTCAAAATAGCTGACCAATGGGGGTTTATCAATGCGTATGGGGAACTGGTCATTCCAGCTCAATTCAACAGGGTAAAACCTTTTCACAATGGTATGGCAGCTGTTTTTAGAGATGATAAATGGGGATATATCAATTATAAAGGATTACAAATAATTCCGTTTGAATTTACAAAAGCCTTTGACTTTATTGATGGAATAGCTCTGGTGAAAAAAGGGTCCAAGTATAGCTATATAACAGTTGATGAAGCAAGGAAAAATTCCGGGAACCCTTTTCTGGCTCAGGAAATCAATGCATATTATTTGGAAGGAGATATAAAACGGGAAGTTAAGGAGTATACTTCCAAGCTCCTCGATGAATGGAAAAAACAAGGTAAATACGAGAAAACAGTTGATTATAAAAAACGGGTTAACCCGAACACACTCCCCGAAGCAAAAGAAAAATTGACACAAGAGGCCATCAATTTTGTAGGAGCCCAAAGGCTTGATTTTGCCGACAGGAAAATTATAGACTACAACCCGGACCAGGAGGTCTTTAGGTTGACCCTTTCAGGCTTAGATCTTTACCTTCCTGTTCCTATCAGTATTGCGCCGGATTTCGAGCAGCAATTTACGGAAGTTCAATTTGTTAATCCGGAATTCATTCTGAATGACTTCAAATTTATATTATCAAAAATTGAAGTCCATTGGAAGGATAATGTTTTTGCATACGATGCCAACAATAACGATATAAAAACCGATTTCGAAGCTTTCGAGTTTGCGTACGAACTGGGCGAACTGGACTTAAGCCGGTTTTCAACACAGGAAGACACTCCAACCAAAGATTTGAAAATGGATAATACCGATGAGCAAAAACTAAAAGTTAAGGTGGAAATTGCCCATAACTTACCTAAAACCCAAATGTACAACCCGAATGGTGTGGCTGTTATTATTGGAAACAAAGATTATGAAAAAACAGAGTCTGTCGATTTCGCAATCAATGATGCTCGCATAATGAAAAAATACCTTTTGGAAGTAATGGGTTATCGGGAGGGCAACATTATCTACATTGAAAACGCCTCTAAAGCAGAATTAGAAGAAGTATTTGGAAGTATTCAGTACCCCAAAGGTAGATTGTACAATACTGTTCGGCCCGGCATTAGCGATGTTTTTATTTATTACTCGGGGCATGGAGCTCCAGGCTTGCCATCTCAAAAGGCGTACTTCGTGCCTGCTGAATCCGACCCTCAGTACATTGAGCAAAGCGGCTATGATTTGGATCTTTTTTACAAAAATCTTAGCGAGCTGCCGGCCAAATCCAAAACGGTAATCCTGGATGCCTGTTTTTCAGGTCAAAATCTTTACGAAAACATCTCAACGATTCGCTTGCGTATCAAAAACCGGGGACTTGCCAACGCTACAATTTTTAGCTCTTCTACAGAAGATCAGGTGTCTGGATGGTATCCGGAAAAACAACACGGGCTTTTTACTTATTTCTTTTTAAAAGCCATTCACGATAAAAATGCAGATCGCAACAAGGATAAAAAACTTACCGTTAAAGAAATCTTTGATTTTGTTTCGGATAATGCCTACGGCGTACCCTATTATGCCCGCAGGCTGCACAATATTGATCAAACGCCTAAACTTACAGGAGATCAATCTACCATTTTAATCAACTATTAACCACATAGACCATGCGTTATTTCACCCTTTTCACTTTCTTAATCTTTACTTATTCTTCTTTTGCTCAAAAGGAATTCAACTGGCTTATCGAACCACAATATGATTATGCAGAAAGTTTTAATGGTGGTTTGGCCGAAGTAGGAATCAAAGGCATCAAAAAATTCATTGATAAAACAGGGGAAGTTGTTGTTAAAGCAGGCCAGTATGATGGAGCAGATATTTTTAGCGAAGGCCTGGCAGCAGTAGAAAAAAATGATCTTTACGGCTATATCAACAAAAAAGGGAAAATGATCATTTCGCCTCAGTTCGAAAAAGCTAAAGCTTTCAACAACGGACTGGCAGCCGTCAGAAAAAACAATCGCTGGGGCTTTATCTCAAAAACTGGTGATTATGCTATCATGCCTCAATTTCAGGAAGCCGGGACCTTCGCAGAAGGCTTGGCGCTAGTTAAGATCAATGGTCTTTACGGCTTCATAAACAGAAACGGAATAACAGTTATTGAAGCCAAATTTCCGGATGCACAGTCCTTCAATGAAGGCATGGCTGTGGTAAAACAGGATGGAAAATACGGCTTTATTGATAAAAATGGCAAATTCCTCGTAAAACCTCAATTCAGTTGGGCGGATAATTTCCATGAAGGTTTTGCCCGAATCAAAGAAATGGGAGATTATGGATTTATTGACCTCGATGGCGAAATGGTCATTGAACCTCAATTTGAAGACGCCCTCGAATTCGGAGAAAGCCTCGCAGCAGTGAAAAAAAATGGATCGTACGGTTATATTGATAAAAAAGGAGCATTCGTCATCCAGCCCCAGTTTTATAAAGCCAATACTTTTACTGACGGAGCGGCGGTTATCGTGACCAAAGGGGAACGCACTTTTAAATACGGGTTTATTGAAAATCCTATCCCCCTGCCTGATATCATCAAAGAATATGCACTTGTAGATATCAATGAGTGGCAAAAAAGGGGAAAGTATGAAAAGATCGAGGATTATGAAAGGAGAGTCAACAAAGGTAGTTTACCGGCACAGCTGGCGCGTTCTACTCAAAAAGCAGTCGACTATTATGGCCGCAAATGGATAAGCCTTTACGACAATGAATTGCTTGACTATGATCCCGACTTTGAGGCCTTTGTCGTGGGCAATTCGGAGCAAAAAATCTTCGTATCGGTCCCAGTTAATGAAGCAGAATATTTTGAAGAGGAATTTGAAGATGTTTATCTGGACAATGCCAAATACGCTCTTAAGGATGGTAAAATTGTTCTTTCCTTTGCTGAGGCCGTTCTGGGCAGCAATAAATACATTTACAATGGCAAAGACCTCCCTCTGTCCAAAGATCCGGAGATTATTGCGCTCTACAAAAAGGACATTGATTTTGATGCTTTAGCCAACCAACCCGCATTAACAGGCGAGCCGTCCGATGTTGACATTAACTTGCCCAAAACCAATATGGATAACCCAGACGCCGTTGCGGTGGTTATTGGAAATGCTTATTATGAAAAGACCAAAAATGTTGATTTTGCTTTAAATGACGCCATTACCGTTCGCAAATATCTTATTGAGGTAATGGGCTTCAAAGAGGAAAACATCATCTTTGCTAAAAATGCAACGATTAATGACTTCAACAGGATATTTGGGATTGCAGGTAAGGAAAAAGGTCAGTTATATAACTACATAAAACCCAATGTGAGCAATGTTTTTGTGTATTATTCCGGCCACGGAGCCCCCGGTTTAAATGACAAGCAGGGTTACTTCGTTCCTACAGATTGCGATCCTCAGTACATTGAATTAGAAGGCTATTCTTCAGAATTATTGTTTAATAATTTGTCAAAGTTACCCGCAAAATCTGTCAACATCGTGCTGGATGCCTGCTTCTCCGGCATTGATCTGGTAAAAGACATCTCCCCGGTTAAAATTAGAAACCGAGGCTTATCGGGCATGAAAAACGGGGTGGTCCTTTCTTCTTCTGCCGATAATCAGTATTCTGCCTGGTATCGAGACAAGCAACACGGACTGTTTACCTATTTCTTTTTAAAAGCTATACATAGCGGCAACGCGGATAAAAACAGAGATAAAAAATTGACTTTCACAGAAATATACGATTTTACCGCCAGCCAAACAGAGGGCGTGCCTTACATGGCTAAACGATTGAGAAACATTTCTCAAATCCCTAAACTTCAGGGAATTGGAGAAAGAGTTTTAGTAACCTACTAAATTACGGGGAACGGAGGGCGGGAAACGGGAAACGAAGGGCGGGGAACGGAGAATAAGCAACATATATTAATCATAAAAACACTTTGAATATGAAATTTATCAAGCATCTGATCCTATTAAGTTTAACTTTATTTGTTTCGACAGCCTTGACCAGTGACGTCGTAGCGCAAGAGTCTAATAAAAAAATTGTCAAAAGGATTAAAAAGGACCTGAAGAACAAACCATTGAAAATAGCTAAAAAAGAAGCTAAAAGACTGAAAAAACAAGGCTATTATGTAGCTCCGGGTAAACTACCAATGGTTGAACAACTTGAAGATTCTTATCTCAAGCAAGCTGAAGATGACGACAGAGGCTTGCCCAGATGGATTACAGGAGAAGCTACTTCGGTTGCCAATACAAAAATATCGGCTAAGAATCAGGCGATGGAAGCTGCAAAGCTAGAGTTGGCTGGAAAGTTGGAAACGACCATTGCTGCAATAATCGAAAACAGCTTCGGTAACAACCAAATCAATCAGGAAGAAGCTGCCTCTCTAACCAAAACGGTTACCGCTTCTAAAAATATTATTTCAAAAAAATTAGGCAGAACCATCGTCTTATTTGAAGCTTATCGCGATATTCAAAGAAATGTAGAATCAACGGTTACTATTGCCTATAATTTTGACACGGCTTTCGAACAATACAAGCAAACCTTAAGAGAGGAATTAGAAGAAGATGCAGAGGAACTACATGACAAACTAGATGAGATTTTAGACCTCAATAACTAATAAAAAAGGGAAGCCTTTGGCTTCCCTTTTTTATTTAATTTAAGTTTAAAATCTCGTCTTAAGCAATCCTTGCTTCCAATTCTTTACTTACCCGTTCGATAGCATTTTTAAGTACTTCTAAGGCCAGATCGATCGTGTGCAGATGAGTTCGGAAGTTCAATACCGCTAACCGTATCCAAAACACGCCATTTATTGTGGTAGAAGAAAGAAAAACACGACCATCTTCGCGCACAGCTTCCACTACTGCAGCATTAAAGAAGTTGGCATCACTCATCTCGGGGATATAACGATAGATCATTACTGACAGCTCAGGGTATGGGCCCACCTGAAAGCCTAGTTCTTGTACTTTTTCGTAAAAATACCTGCACAGCATAATCTTTTCACTCAATGCTGCACGGAATGGATGTAAACCATAGAGCTGCAGGGGTAACCAAAGACGCACCGCTCTAAAATGCTTGGTCAATTCCGGAGATAAATCCGCTGGAGAAGGTTCATTCAAATCGTCAATTACATCCTGAAGGTAACTGGCCTTATAATAATGCGATTTCCATTGTGCCTCTACATTTTTGATTAAAACTGCCCCAAGCCCATAAGGTAGAAATAATCCTTTGTGAGGATCCATTGCCAGAGAGTCCGATTTTTCGACTCCTTTAAATTTATCCCTGGCTTCTGGCGTCAATACAAAAAAACCGCCGTAGGCAGCATCAATGTGAAGCCACAAATTGTACTGTTTAGCAATATGGGCAATATCGTCTATAGGATCTACAGCTCCGGTATCTGTAGTACCGACGGAACCCACCACCATAAAAGGAATTAAACCATCGGCTTGATCTTCTTCGACCATTTTCAGCAAAGCGATTGCATCCATACGGAAATGCCCATCCAGAGGAACGTAACGATGCTTACATTCTCTTAAGCCTGCAATTCGAATAGCTTTTTGTACACAGTGATGCACCTGTTCGGTGAGATAAATAACTGATCGTTTGACCTTATCCGCCGTAATTTCGTGAAAATCCCTTGCTGTAACAATTGCAATTAAGTTAGCAATAGAGCCCCCGGAGGTTAAATTACCCAAGGCGGAATCAGGGTATCCCATTAATTGGCACATCCAGCGGATGAGCATGTTCTCCATGCGAACAGCTCCCGGGCAAGAGAAGAACAAGCCCGCGTACCGATTAGTCACTGCGGCCAGGTAATCGCCCAATGCAGCAGGGTAAACTCCACCGCCGGGAATGTAAGCTAAATGCCCCCCAGATGCAGCATTAAGGCCGGCACCATCCACGTATTTTTCAAAGAGTTCGAGTATTTCTTCCATAGTTTTCCCTTCCTCCTCAATGGGGTATTGGAGCAATTCCCTTGACTTAGTGTTCGATTCAACGAATGCAGGGCTTTCTTCCAGCTTATCCAGGAAGTCTCCGGCATATTTTTCTGCCGCAGCGGTGATATTGGTGCGACTATCAATGTCTAAATGCAATTGCCGGGCAGTTTTCTCCAGTTCGCGTATTTTTTCAATCATAATTCAATTTTTCTAATTCAATTTCCAGTTCTTTTCGTTGGGTTAAGGTACAAAACGCGCTTGCTTTTTCCCCAAGTCTTTTTAATTCAGGCAAAAAATCCTTTAGCACATTGGGTTGATAACGAGAATACGCGGGATCATAGCCATCGATAAGTAAGCGGAGCAGTCCGAAATGACCATTTTGTAAATCGCCCCGCATTTCATCAAAAGCTTGTGTTGCATTTATCAAGCCCGCCTCTTCCAGCCTGTCCATAAAGCTCAATGTTTCTTCAAGTACCTCAATGAGAAAAACCATGCATCGAAGTTCTTCCTCACCGAAACGCGCTATCTCTTCACCTGGTTCATAATAAAGAGATAAAATAGTTTCCGCATATTCCAGCATTTTAGCCAGATCGTTGTATCTCTCCTCCAGAGTCTGATCTTCATTCGTCAGCTTCATTAAGTTTTCGGCATTGACCATCCTGGCAAATACACTTCCCGAATAGGGACTCTTATGCCTTGGCAAAGAAAATTTATCAATACTATGCAATTTTGTCAACCAACGAGCTGCAAGGCGGTAGCTTTCCAAATTCCATGAGGTGTCAGGAGAAGCTAGCCGCATTTGAATGTAAGCATCCGGGAATAGAGAATTGTCCGGATATGGCCCTTGCAATGCTTGCCCCCAACAGTTTTGGTGGCCGATCAAAAAAAAGATAATCAGGTATTTAATTCGCATTTGTAATTGGGTATCTAAACTCAATAAAATAAATTCTTCCTAAGTACTCTCAGCGATTCTCGCTTTGAAAAATAAACGCGCCTACGGCGCGAAATTTTTTTTGAGGGAGGCCGGAAGGGCTATTTTGCTTCGCAAAATAGCCCTTCCGGCCTCCCTCAAAAAAAATACCGCCGCGAAGCGGCGTAAATTTGGTTTTGGATTTCCCAACCGAAAATTGCTGAAGTGCTAAGTTAAATTATCTAATAATTTGCTTAAAATTGGGCCATAAATTCTCCTTTGGAACCGCTGACATTATTTCGACCGGCTCTTTTTTCACGGGATGGATAAACGACATTTTATGGCAGTGCAAATGAATGGAACCATCGCGATTAGGCTGAGGATAGCCATATTTCAAATCTCCTACTATTGGGCAACCAATTCTTGCCAGCTGCGCCCTGATTTGATGAGGCCTTCCTGTTACAGGCTCCACTTTCAAGAGGCAACGATTGTCAACTACACCCAGGATTTCATAATTAGTGATGGCCCTTTTGGCTTCTTTAGACCGGTTACTAGACTGGTCATCATAAACTTTGACCTTGTTCTTTTCTCTATCCTTTATCAAGTAATGGATTAGTTGTCCTTTCTCTTGGTCCGGACGTTCTTTGGTAATTGCCAAATAGGTTTTTTGAATTTTCCTTTCTCTGAATAATTCGTTTATGCGGGTCAGCCCTTTGCTGGTTCGGGCAAATATTAAAGCTCCGCTTACGGGCCGGTCAAGCCGGTGAGCAATGCCAAGAAATACGTCCCCAGGTTTATCGTATCTAATTTTGATATACAACTTCACTAAGTCTGCAGCCGTAGCATCTCCGGTTTCATCCCCTTGTACCAACCACCCTGCTTTTTTATGAATGGCGATAAAATGATTATCTTCGTGCAGTACTTTTAGGTCTTCGATTTTTAGAGTTTTCCCCTCCATGATCCTTCCTGTTAGATTTTTGTTAGTTGTAAATTGGTTTTAGATGATTTCATTTGGTCGAAATAAATTTGAGAAATCCTTAAACAAGAGTCATCCCGAATTTTCCGAATGGCTCATTTTTTGTAAAACCTTTGCAAGGTTATGTTAATGACTGGATTATCTACTTTTTTCTTGATAAAAAAGTAGCAAAAAATCAAGGCTGTATTCAATTCTTAACGCTTTTTGTCCCGAACTTGATTCGGGACAGCCTAAAATGAATAAACTCGCCTCCTTACGTCGGCTCAAACAGTATTCATTTTTTAACGGCTGCCAGCCTATCAAAAAGCTAAATTGAATAAGGCCGGTCCTAAAAAATTCATTACTGCACCTTTTTTAAATTGCAGGGACAACATGAAATTCCTGAAAATCCGAGATGGCTCATTTTTTTGTTCTTAAAATGTTTACCAAATGAAATCATCTAGCAGCCTGTAAAATACCTATATTAATTAGACTTTTTTGCTCATAAGTAGTTAACAATTATTTCAGAATAAAGTCTATTAAAAATTCACAATCTATGAAATTATCCATTGGTTTTTCACCTTGTCCGAATGATACTTTTATTTTTGATGCTTTAGTACACGGGCGTATTCCTCAGACGGATTTTGATTTTGAAGTTATTCTGGCCGATGTAGAAGAACTTAATCGCCTCGCATTTAAGGGTAAATTAGATATCACCAAGATCAGCTACCATGCATATGCCTACATAGCTGAAAAATATCAGTTATTAAATGCCGGCTCTGCTTTAGGTAACAATTGTGGACCGCTTTTGATCGCTAAACGTCCTCTAACGGATGAAGAAATTAAACAAGGTCCAATTGCAATTCCAGGAAAGTATACCACCGCGAACTTCTTAATGGGGCTTGCTTATCCGGAAGCACAGAATAAGAAAGAAATTTTATTTTCAGAAATAGAAGAGGCTGTTTTAAGGGATGAAGTTGCTGCAGGAGTAATTATTCATGAAAACCGCTTCACTTACGAGCTGAAAGGCTTAAAGAAGATCATCGACCTCGGAGAACATTGGGAATCCACTACTCAACATCCAATACCTCTTGGAGGAATAAGCATCAAAAGATCAACCCCTCTCCAGCTGAAGCTGCAATTCAATCAATTGTTAAAAGATAGTATTGCCTATGCATTTAAAAACCCGGATGAGAGTTTCCCTTACATACAGCAGCATGCGCAGGAAATGGAAGTAGAGGTAATGAAAAAACACATTGACCTTTATGTTAATGATTACTCACTGGATTTGGGGGAGAAAGGCCGGGCAGCTGTAGTTCAAATGTACCAAAAAGGCATTCAACATTCACTCATTCCAAAATTACCTGAAGATATTTTTATAAAATAAATCTGTAAATTATCAATCAAAACCTATATTTGCCGAGACAATCCGACCTCTTTAATAATTAATCTTTGAGAAATGATAATTGGAGTTCCTAAGGAAATAAAAACAAACGAGAACCGGGTCGCTTTGACCCCGGCCGGCGCACTGGAATTGACCAAACGCGGCCACACTGTTTATATTCAATCGGATGCAGGTTTCGGCAGCGGTTTTATCGATCAGGAATATGTAAACGCTGGCGCATCTATTTTGCCAACCATCGAAGAAACGTATGCAGCCGCCGAAATGATCATAAAGGTCAAAGAACCAATCGAGCAAGAATACCCTTTAATTAAAGAAGATCAATTGGTATTTACGTATTTCCACTTCGCTTCCTACAAGCCCCTAACTATGGCTATGATTGAGAGCAAAGCCATATGCCTGGCATATGAGACCGTGGAACTTCCCAACCGATCCCTTCCTCTTCTCGTCCCCATGTCTGAAGTAGCCGGCAGAATGGCTGTTCAAGAAGGCGCTAAATACTTAGAAAAACCCGTGAAAGGCCGGGGCGTTCTACTTGGTGGAGTTCCCGGAGTTACCCCTGGAAAAGTTCTCGTTCTGGGAGGTGGTATTGTAGGAACACAAGCAGCCAAAATGGCCGCAGGCCTTGGTGCGCAAGTAACTATTTTAGATATCAACTTAGAGCGTATGAGGTATTTGGCCGATGTGATGCCGTCAAATGTAATCACTTTGTTCTCTAACGAATACAATATCCGCCAACTCATTCAGGATCACGACTTAATTATCGGAGCTGTATTGATTCCTGGTGCTAAAGCACCTAGCCTAATCCGTCGGGATATGCTTAAACTAATGCGCGCGGGAACAGTAATGGTGGATGTAGCCGTAGATCAAGGGGGATGTTTTGAAACGACTAAACCAACTACACATGAAGATCCAATTTATATCATTGATGATGTAGTTCATTACTGTGTTGCGAATATGCCCGGTGCCGTTCCTTATACTTCTACTATTGCCCTTACTAATGCAACGCTTCCTTACGCTATTCAATTGGCTGAAAAAGGATGGAAGAAAGCTTGTAAGGAGAATGGACCTCTTAAGCTCGGTCTTAATGTAGTGAATGGGAAAGTAGTCTATAAAGGAGTAGCTGATGCCTTCAACCTTCCGTTGGAAGATGTTTCTTCTGTATTGGACTAGTTTTTTGAAAAGAACTACTCTTGCAGATATTTAATACAGTGTAATAAGTAACCCCTACACTCCTTCTTTATCCGCAAAAAAGGGCTTAAAAACTTGCATTAAGCCCTTTTTTATTGTAATTATGACCCTGTTAAAATTTTAAAATCCCGGTAATATATGGTACAAGATACGCAACTATCATCCAAAGATCTTATAGAACTAGAACACCAATACGGCGCCCACAACTATCACCCGCTCCCTGTTGTCCTTTCTCGAGGTGAGGGCGTTTATTTGTGGGATGTAGAAGGTAAAAAATACTATGATTTCCTTTCCGCTTATTCTGCCGTCAACCAGGGGCACTGCCACCCTCGCATTATTCATGCGTTAAATGAACAAGCAGCGAAACTTACGCTTACTTCCAGAGCCTTTCACAACGATGTTCTCGGTCGTTATGAAAAATTCATCACTGAATATTTTGGCTACGACAAGGTACTCCCCGTAAACAGTGGTGTGGAAGCCTGTGAAACAGCCGTCAAACTATGCAGGAAGTGGGCTTACAAGGTAAAAAAAGTTCCCACTAATCAAGCAAAGATCATTTTCGTAACCGGAAACTTCTGGGGGCGTACCCTGGCAGCCATCTCCTCTTCTACTGACCCAAGCAGTACAGAGGGTTTTGGCCCTTACATGCCTGGATATGTAATCATTCCTTATAATGATTTAGATGCCTTAAAAAATGCTCTGGAAGATCCAAATGTAGCTGGCTTCATGGTGGAGCCTATCCAAGGGGAAGCCGGTGTTGTAGTGCCTGATGAAGATTACCTACCTACAGCTTACAAAATGTGCCGGGAAAAAAATGTGCTGTTTATTGCCGATGAAGTGCAAACCGGTATTGCTCGCACAGGCAAGCTCATCTGTTGCGATCACCACGGCTTCAAACCAGACATCCTCGTTTTGGGTAAGGCCCTTTCAGGGGGTGTTTTTCCAGTATCTGCGGCCCTTGCAAATGATGAAATAATGCTAACGATCAGACCGGGCGAACATGGTTCTACCTTTGGAGGTAACCCCTTGGCTTGTGCTGTTGCTACAGAAGCATTGAAAGTAGTAAAAGAGGAGCATCTTGCTGAAAATGCTGAAAAAATGGGGATGCTTTTCCGCGAAAGAATGAGCGCCCTTATTGAAAAAACCGATTTGGTGACGCTCGTTCGTGGTAAAGGGCTCCTCAACGCTATTGTCATCAATGATCATGAGGAAAGCGATACTGCCTGGAACCTTTGCTTAAAACTCGCAGAAAACGGCCTTCTGGCTAAACCAACCCACGGCAACATCATACGTTTCGCACCTCCTTTGGTGATGACCGAAGAGCAACTTCACGAATGTTGCGAAATAATTGAGAAAACGATACTTTCTTTTAACTTTTAAACAAATAAATACAAAAGAACTGCATAAACACGTAAATTTTCGTGTTTATGCGGTTCTTTTATATTTATTCGTTTAAGCTTATTCCCAACTCTTTTTTGTATTTTCATCACAATAACCCAACTCGTTTTGTAGTTACCTAGCATATTAAAAGCCTATTATATCTATGAAGATACGCATCATTGCTTCCATTTTCCTCCTATTCCTTTGTTTTTCAGGCTTCAGTCAGCAAACAGCAGTGTTCACTGAGGCCCAACGCTACTACAAGCAAGGGAACGAATTTTATTCCAAAGGCTTATTCGGCCCCGCTCAAAAGGAATATCAGAAAGCTATAAACTTACTACTACAAGTCAATGAACCAGAATTTGATTTACTTCGCGCCAAATCTCAGTTAGGATATGCCCAAAGTGGCGTTCGACTTGACCAACCCGACGGCAAACGAAGAGTAGTAGATTTTACCCGTAGGTATGCCCCTGATCCGGCAGCACAACAAGCGCTGTTAGAAATCGGTAATTACTACTATAATGAAAAGGATTACGATGAAGCTATAAAGCTTTACAAACAAATTGACACGGACGGGCTCACGAGGGAACAGCGCACAGAAGTGCTCTTCAAATTAGGTTATTGCCAATTTGTAAAAAAAGATTTTGATGACGCTAAAGAGAACTTTAAGCAAACCATTGAAATTGAAAATCAATTTTATTATCCCTCCAATTATTACTATGGCCTTACAGAATTCTTTGACACCAATTACGATGAAGCTATCAAAAGTTTTCAAAGAGTTAGTCGCTCACAGCGCTATAAGGCCCATGTTCCTTTCTATATCACACAAATTTACTTTGCAAAAGGTGAGTTCGATAATGTATTGAAATATGCCATTCCAAAAGTGGATGATAATACCGTTTCTAAACGGGCGGAAATGAATCAATTGATTGGCCAGGCTTATTTTGAGAAAAAAGAATACCTCAATGCCCTCCCATACTTTGAATATTTCCTCAAAAAAGCTGAAAAGATCAGAGAAGAAGATTACTATCAAATTGGCTTTTCTTACTACAAAACAGAAGATTTCGGAAATGCCGTTGATAACTTTGAACAGCTCAGCAAAGTAGAAAGTGATATCGGCCAAAATGCGATGTATACCCTGGGTGACTGCCACCTAAAATTAGATGATAAAAACCGGGCGCGGAATGCTTTTTTGATCGCCAGCAAAATGGAATTCGACAGTGTTTTACAACAAACAGCTCTATTCAACTATGCCAAACTTTCTTACGAACTCAATTACGATCGTGCGGCAATGACGAGCTTACAGCAAGTAAAGCCTTCGACTGAACAATATGAAGAAGCACAGGACCTGCTAAGCAATTTATTCTTAAAATCAAAGGATTTCAAAAGGGCTGTCGAGATACTGGAAGACATCCCTGATAAAACCCCTAAATTGAGAGAAAGCTATCAGGAAGTTACTTTTCTCAGGGGGCTTCAACTGTATCGCGAAAAAGAACTGGACGGAGCGGAATCTGCAAAAGTATACTTCAATAAATCGCTGGAAGAGCCTGTTAATAATCGCACCAGAGCACTTACCATTTTCTGGAAAGGGGAAATCGCTCATAGCCAGGGAGATTACGAGCTGAGCATATCTGAAATCAATAAGTTCTTGAGCCTGGCCAGAGGTATAAAGGATCTTCCGGAAGAATCTTCGATTTATGTAGCCAATTATATCCAAGGGTATAATTACCTAAAAAAAGAAAACTATACCGCCGCTTTGGAGTATTTCTCTGATGCCATTAATGGTATTCGTCAAAATGCTCGCAATATCGAAAACGAATATATCACAGAATACTTGTTGGGAGATGCCGTTCAACGTGCCGGTGATTGTTTGTTCAAACGCAATAGATACAACGAAGCTCTTGTTTACTACAACGAGGCCGTTGAAAAAAGATATGAAGATTTTGATTACTCCTTATTCCAAAAAGCCATTATCGAAGGGCTGGAAGGAAGAAATACAGAAAAAATTCTTGCTCTGGAGGAATTAGCCGATAATTATCCAAATTCAAATTACGCTGACGAAGCTCTGCTATTCCTTGGATCTACCTACCAGGAAATGGATAAATTCTCTCAAGCGCAGGATCCCCTTATTCATTTAGTGAAAAACTATAAGGGAAGATCTAACCTGATCAATAAAGCACTGCTCAAACTGGGCTTGATAAATTACACCATTGGAAACGTCCAGGCTGCTTTAGATTACTACAAACAAGTGTTTGAAAACAATCCGGAGCCTGCCGAATCAACCAGTGCATTAGCTGCAATCCAGGAAATCTATGTTGACGATCTGGGGCAACCCGATAAATACATTGAGTTCCTGGAATCTATTCCCGGATATAATGTCGGGGATGCAGAAAAGGAAAAACTTAGCTTCGAAGCAGCTGAGGCTCAATATGAAAACGGAAATTATGAAAGGGCTATCAGTGGCTATGACCGCTATCTTCAGCGCTATCCAAATGGTAGGTACAGCTTGGTGGTACATTATAACAGAGGTGAAGCCAACGCCATTCTTCGAAATTACAGCGAAGCTCTTGTAAATTATGACTATGTAGTAAATAAAGGCTTAAGCAACTACTACGAAAGAGCCCTTAGAAAAGCAGCCATCATCAGTAGAGTTCACGAAAAGGACTATCAAAGGGCTTTCAAATACTACACTGAATATGAAGAAATAACAGCGGCTGAAGATGAGAAACTGGAGGCTATGCTTGGTGCTTTAATTTGTGCCTATGAAATTAAAAACACAGATGCCGTCTATCAATTGGCCAACAAAATCAATAATGCAGAACTAGCCAACAACGAACAAAAGTCACTAGCCTACTTCTATTTTGGGAAACTATCTTATGAGCAAAATGACACGGCAGAAGCTTTGAACGCCTTCAGAAATTCAGGCAACCTCGCAGATACGGAAGAGGCTGCTGAATCAAGGTATATGATCGCAAAAATTTACTATGAAAAGCGCGATTTGGAAAAAGCAAAAGAACTGTGCTTAAACTCTCCGAATGTTAGTGCCAGTTATCCGGAATGGGTAGCGCGCCACCTTTTGTTATTGGCCGATATTTTTGCTGAACAAGGCGATCTATTCAATGCAAAAGCAATTCTGGAAGGATTAATTGAGAATTTCGAAGAATCCCCGGAGATACTGGAAATTGCCCGAAAGAAACTCGACGGTATTGAAACGACCGAAAGAGCTAATAGCCGATTAGACACTAATACAGAAGATGACCTGCTAGAAATGGATGAATCCATTAATGAGGGAGGAAATTAACAGGGGATAAAATTGTGTTAGTTCAATTGTTTCACACACTAAAGAAAAATTTAAATGCTTCCTATATTCAATAATAAAATGCAATTTACTATAAATTCACGTTTTATTGGAGATTCATTGTTTTTGAAGATTTTTCTGCGAAAAATCTTCAAAAACAATGGATCTCATAAGATTTTCTTTCTTATAATCTTTCTGTTTGGCCTAAGTCCTGTTGTTGTTAATGCCCAAACAGAGGATGAGACCCTGGAAACGGAAGAAGTGGAAATCATCCGTAATTTCGATGCAAGATTAAAAGAAACTGAAAAACAGTTTCTGTCGCCAGAACTTCCCGAACCGAAGGAGGAAGATGGCCCTCTGGAGTATACCGTACCTTCTAAACTCCTGGCTATCGAATATCCAACCCCTAAAATCAGACCCATTGCTATGAGGCGGGATAAAATTCCCAGCGTTTATGCCGGTTACTTAAAGGCTGGCTTTGGCTCACCTAACTCTCCTTACTTGTTGGCGGGTTATCATTATGAAAAAGAGAAAGAACTCAACATCGGAGGGCAGGTTATGCACCACTCCGCCAATTTCAAGGATGTAGAAAACCAACGCTTTTCCTTTACAAATGGTAAACTCTATGGTACTTACTTCTTTGAAGAAGGTTTTGCCGCCGAAGCTCAGTTAGCTTACACCGGTGATGTGGTTCATTTTTACGGGTATAATGACCAGGATACCTCCTTTACTCAGGATGAAGTGCAGCGGCAAATCAATATCATTGACTTCGGTGGGCGTTTCTTCAATACCGAGACTACTTTCGATGATATAAACTACGAAGCTGCTGTTAACTTTTATTCTTTAAATGAATCTTTTGGGGATTCCAAAGAAACGGGTTTCGTGCTTGACGCGGGAATGACTAAATATTTCGAGGAAAAACATCCTCTTAACATAAAGCTGATTACCGATTTCACACAATTTAATGATTCGGTAAAGCAAGAACTGAATAACTTTTTCTTCCAACCAACTTTTTCCTATCACGGAGACAATTTCAACGTTAAGGTAGGGGCCAACGTTGCTTCAAGCCAGGACAACTTCTTCTTCTTTCCGGATCTGGAAGTTTCCGTTTCTGTATTGGGAAGTCAGTTGGCTGCTTTTGCGGGTTGGAATGGAGACTTACGTAAGAACAATATGCGAAACCTGCTTCGCTATAATCCTTTTATAAACTCTGTCATCGATGTTAGAAACACGAGATATCAGGATTTCTACGGGGGTTTAAAAGGGAATATTAACAACATTGAGTATCAAGCTCAGGCTGGTTATAAAACGACCAAGGATCTTGCCTTATTCCTGAATGATACCATTGACTCCAGGCAGCTTAACGTTGTCTATGACACGGCCAACATTTTTTATTTAAAAGGGAGCATTATCGCTAATCCTGTTCAGGATCTGGAAGTCATTGCCACCTTAGGCTATAATGTCTTCGATTTAAATAATGAGGCAAAAGCCTGGCACTTGCCAAACCTTGAAGCCAATGTCGGTTTGATCTATTCAACCAAAGATGATAAGGCCCGTCTAAGAGCAGAGCTTTACCTGGCCAATGGCGTACCTTATCTGGATGCACAACAAGATCAGCAAAATCTCAATGCATTGTATGATATAAGTCTAGGTGTAGAGTATTTCTTTGCCGAAAATATTGGTGGCTTTTTAAATGTCAATAACCTGGCAAATAATAAACGGGAACGGTGGTTTAATTACCCTGTGTATGGTCTGAATGCGAATGCAGGAGTATCTGCACGTTTTTAAACATGAGTCATTCCGAAAATTCGGAATGACTCATGTTTGTGAAAAACCTTCACATACACCTGTTAATCATAGCTTTACCTACTTTTTCCTTGATGAAAAAGTAGCAAAAAATCAAGGCTGTATTCAATT